>JBFHME010000233.1:0-2454 GCA_041594435.1 Acidimicrobiales bacterium | reverse complement strand
CGGGCTGATGATCATGGTTTTCGGTTCCTCGACGACCGTGCTGCAGGGTGCCACCGGCCTGCTGTTCTCGGGCATGGGATTCCTGACGATCGTCGCCACCTCGAACACGGCGGTCCAAACCATCGTCGCCGACCGGATCCGGGGTCGGGTGATGGCCACCCGGATCATGACCTTCACCGGGGCCTACCCGGTCGGGGCATTGATCCAGACCGCGCTGGCGGACGTTGTCGGCCCCCGGCCGGTGGTGACCTCCGCCGGAGCGCTCCTCACGGTGGTGGGTCTGGTCCTGGTGTGTCGGCCCGGCTTGGTGGCTCGGCTCGACGACCCGCCCGATACGTCCCCACCGGCGTCGGCCGTCGCATCCGCCCCCGGCGGCGAGCTGAGGCCCGTCGTCGTCCCGACGGGTGGATTTCGAGGAAATCCTGTGTGATTGTCGATTCACGGCGCGCTTGGTCGTGGTGACGGTGCGGAAGACCTCCGCAGCACGATCAGGACACAAGGGGATCACGCAATGGATGATTCAGCACCATCGGCGGGCGCGCCGCCAAACCTGTCATCAACCGGCGGTCCGCACGATCGCATGGAGATCTCCGGTCTCGGGGACTACCTCGCCGCCCTGACCAAGATGGTGTTCCAGTCGGGTATGGGGGCCGCGGTGGTGAAGGCGAAATGGGACGGCCTCACCGAGGCGTTCGCCGGTTTCGACTGCGAGATCGTGGCCGCCTTGTCTCCCGACGACATCGACCGTCTCTGCACCGACGAGCGGATCATCAGGAACCGTCGCAAGATCGAGGCCACCGTGCACAACGCGGAGAAGCTGCTCGAGCTGGAGGCCGGCGGGGGTTTCGGGGCATGGCTGTCCGGCCACCCGTCACCGTCGGAGCGAGACGAGGCGCTGCGCCGGGAGTTCAAGTTTCTCGGCCCGGCTGGAACGCAGGCGTTTCTGTGGATGGTCGGTGCGGCCGACGAGGCGGGCGCCGGCTGATGCGTCCATGAGCAGGGTGCCGTACCGCATCGTGGTTGAATGGGGCCATGAACGCCCGTGCTCAGAAAGTCATGTTCCGCGGCAGCCTCGGCGCCGATCTGGCCGCCCGGCTCGACATGCCGGCCGGCCCGGCGAAGGCCTACGCCCTGTTCGCCCACTGCTTCACCTGCTCGAAGGACCTCTTCGCCGCGGGCCGGATCGCCGCCGAACTCAACAACCACGGCATTGCCGTGTTCCGATTCGACTTCACCGGCCTGGGCCACAGCGACGGTGAGTTCGCCAACACCGATTTCTCCTCGAACCTCGACGATCTGAGCCTCGCCGCCGACTGGCTGGCGGCCAACGCGTCGGCGCCTCAACTTCTGATCGGACACTCACTCGGCGGGGCCGCGGTGCTCGCCGCCGCCCCGCATCTGCCGTCGGTCAAGGCGGTCGCCACGATCGGGGCACCCGCCGATCCCACCCACGTCCGCCATCTCTTCACCGACGCCGTTGCCGACATCGAAGCCGACGGGAAGGCCGAGGTGTCGATCGGCGGGCGGCCCTTCACCATCGCCCGTGACTTTCTGCACGACCTGGAGGCGAATCGGTTCGAGGAGATCGGCCTGTCCGACGGCCAGGCGTTGCTGATTCTCCATGCTCCCGGTGACTCCGTTGTCGGCTTCGAGAACGCCGAAGCGATCTACAACGCCGCAGCCCAACCCAAGTCCCTCGTGGCCGTCGATGGGGCGAGCCATCTGCTGGGTTCCCACCGTGACGCCACGTTCGCGGCCGAAACCATCGCCCATTGGGCCGAGCGCTATCTCGTCGACGAGAACCCGTCCGATCGGCCCCCGGATCCAACGGCGCCTGTTGTGGTGGCCGAGACGGGTCAGGGCACGTTTCTCAACCACGTCGTCGTCGGCAGCCACCAGTTCCTGGCTGATGAACCCGAGTCGGTCGGCGGCTTCGACGCCGGACCCACGCCCTATGATCTCGTGGCCGCCGGCCTGGGCGCCTGCACGTCGATGACACTGCGCATGTATGCCGATCGGAAGGGCATGGCCCTCGATCGGGTGGCCGTCGAGGTGAGCCACGGCCGAGTCCACGCCGATGACTGCGCCGCGTGCGACGAGGCCACCCCGGCCTCCGGCAACCACATCGATCATTTCGAACGGGTCGTCCATGTCGAAGGCGAGCTGTCCGACGACGACCGGGCATCCCTGCTCCGCATCGCCGACCGCTGCCCCGTTCATCGCAGCCTCGAAGCGAGGTCGCACATCACGACGTCGCTGCAGTGAACGGGCCGCGTTGGTCGAGCGGGTCAGGGATCAGCCGTTGCCCTCGAGTTCCCGCTCGAAGCGGGAAAGGTGGCGGATACCCATGGAGTACGGGTGGATCGACGCCCGCTGGATTTCGGCCAGAACGGACGGATCCTCGGCCATCATCTCCTGGGCCGCCTCCAACGACGGGGCCCGGATCACGGCGAT
>JBFHME010000232.1:0-2469 GCA_041594435.1 Acidimicrobiales bacterium | reverse complement strand
GACACGGCCATCCCGGACACCCCACACAGGTCGGGTCCCACGGCACACGCCCGCTTGAGCGCTGCCTCCGGTGCGGCCCCATCCCCTCCATCGACCAGCATCGAAACCAGCTCGAGGCGGCGGCCGCCATTACCGATCATGGCGGCGGTGTACCGTTGCGGTCATGGCGACGAGCCCAGGGGCCTCGACCGTGAATCCGTTGCCCGACTTCTGTCACGCTTGTCATGAGGTCCTTCCGCTGAGCGGCTCCCAACCTCTTCCGGGTCGGCCTCGTAGATCGGCGGCGACGGTCCGGATCCTCCTTGCCCCGTTGAACGAACCATGACGTTGACCGACCGGTCACCGAGGATGATACCGCCACCACCACGCAACCATCGTTTGCCCGCCGCCACCGCGAATCCGGCTTCACGACTTGCGACAGAGGTGGGCAGCCCTCGCCATGGCGACTCGGTTGCCGTCAGCCTTGTTCAACCTCGTTCATCGGACGTTGTGGTTTCGGCACGAAGGTCGAGCCGCCGAAGGAGCTGGGCGTTGGCGGCCACGATGATGGTGGACAGGCTCATTGCAACGGCAGCCGCGGCCGGCGGGAGGGTGAGACCGGCGAACGCGAACACGCCGGCGGCGATGGGTATGGCGATCAGGTTGTAGGCGGTGGCCCAAACCAGGTTCTGGATCATCTTGCGGTACGTGGCCCGGGAAAGATCGATCACTCCGATGACGCCTCGGGGGTCGCTGGAGGCGAGGACGACGCCGGCCGATTCGATGGCGACGTCCGTGCCGGCACCAATGGCGATACCGACATCGGCCCGGGCCAGGGCCGGCGCATCGTTGACGCCATCCCCGACCATTGCCACCCGCAACCCTCGGTTCTGGAGTTCGGCGACCTTTGCGTCCTTGTCCTCGGGCAGGACGTCGGCGAACACTTCGTCGATACCGAGTTCGGCGGCCACTCCGTCGGCGACCTGTCGGGCATCGCCGGTGATGAGCACCACCGTGGCCCCACGCTGGTGGAGGGCCTCGACCGCGTTGCGCGACTCCGGACGAATCTCGTCGGCCAGCGTCAGGGCGCCGACCACCTGGTCGTCGACGACGACCCACAGCACCGACCCACCACGATCGCGCCACTGCGCGACGGTCTCGGCCAACGCCTCGGGTTCGGCGATGTCGAGTTCCTCCAGCAGCGCCGGACCACCGACCTGCACAACGCGACCGTCGACCACGGCCCGAACGCCACGACCGGTCAGCGCCTCGAAGTCCTCGCCATCGGGCACCGGGCCGGCCTCTCGGGCCGCGGCCACGATGGCCCGGGCGATGGGGTGTTCACTGTCGGCCTCGGCGGCGGCCGCCATGGCCAGGACCGCGTCGGGATCCCAGCCGTCGGCGGCGGCGTGGTCGACGACGGCGTGGTTGCCCTTGGTCAAGGTGCCGGTCTTGTCGAACAACACGGCATCGATGGTGCGCATTCGCTCGAGCGCCAGGCGATCCTTGACCAGGATCCCGGCCCGGGCCGAGGTGGCGGTGGAGATCGAGATCACCAGCGGGATGGCCAAACCGAGGGCGTGAGGGCAGGCGATGACCAGCACCGTCACCGTACGAATCACCCCCTGAGCGCCATCGCCCACAATCATCCACGTCACGAGCGTCACCATGGCCGCCCCAATGGCCACGTAGAACAGCGCGGCGGCCGCCCGGTCGGCCAGCGCCTGCGCCTTCGAGTCGGACGACTGGGCGTCGGCGACCAGGCGTTGGATGCCGGCCAGGGCGGTTTCCTCGCCAACGGCATCGATTCGAATTCGCACCGAGGAGTCCGTCGACACCGTGCCGGCCACCACCCGGTCACCTTCGCCTCGACGGACCGGTCGAGACTCACCGGTGATCAAGGACTCGTCGAACGATGCCCTCCCATCAGCGATGACACCGTCGGCCGGAACCCGCCCCCCGGGCCGAACCAGCACGACGTCTCCAACGTCGAGTGAGGCGATGGGAACCTCCTCGGTGCGGTCACCGTCGACGAGTTCGGCAGTATCCGGGAGCAGTTCAGCGAGCGCAGCGAGGGCACCCCGGGCCTGCCCGATCGCCTTCATCTCCTGCCAGTGCCCCAACAGCATCACCACGATCAGAGCGGCGAGTTCCCACCAGAAGTCGAGTTCGCCCCACCCCAGCGACGAGGCCAAGGACGAGCCGTAGGCAACGGTGATGGCCAGCGCGATGAGCAGCATCATCCCCGGTTGCCGGTTCCGGACCTCGGCAAGGCCACCGTTCAGGAACGGCCGGCCGCCCCACAGGTAGATGACGGTCCCCACCACCGGCGCCACCCAGACGGCCCAGGCGCCGGGGATGGAGTACCCGAACCACTCCTGGATCTGCTCCGAGAAAACGAGGACGGGGACGGCCAACGCCAGGTTCCACCAGAACAGTCGGCGGAACATCTCCGGGTCGTGCCCGGCATGCTTGTCATGCCCGCCGTCT
>JBFHME010000231.1:0-2824 GCA_041594435.1 Acidimicrobiales bacterium | reverse complement strand
GGTGGCACGGCGATGACGAGGTCCCGCCCGGATCGACCTCACTGATCATCGAACTCGAACCCGAAGGTGATCGGACACGAGTCCGGTTCACCCACGAGGGGCTTGTCGGCGCCTGGGCCGAACGCCACCACGACGGCTGGAATCAGCATCTCGATCGCCTCGTGGAGGCTGCGGCGACGGGCGAAGCCGGGCTCGAGCCGTGGCTGATCGACCCCGAGGACAAGAATCATCTGACCGTGGCCGAGGCGACCTGGGCCATTTGCCGCCAGCAGTTGCTCGGTCTCGGCCCCGGCGACGCCGAACGCCCCACCCCCTGCGCCGACTTCAATGCCCACGAACTCGTGGTCCACCTCCGCAACAGCATGGTGGCGCTCGGCCGTTCGGCCGGTGGTGCCGTCGACGAGTCGATCGAATCGCACACCGCCGAGGACTACGTGGCGGTCGCGGTGGAGGCCGCACTGGCCGCCTGGCGAGACCGGGGCCTCGACGGCGACGTGCCCTTCGGTGACGGGACCGCTCCGGCCCTGGTCCCGGCAGGAATACTGAGCCTCGAGTTCCTGGTCCACGCCTGGGACATCGCGCAGGTCAACGGCGTCGAACTCGACGTCCCCGATACGGTTGCCGCCTACGTACTCGATATCGCCACCGCGATCATCGCCGCCGACAACCGGGGCCCGGGCAGGGGTTTCGGTCCGGCGCTCGACGCCCCCACCGACGATCCGATGAGCCGCCTCATCGCCTTCACCGGCCGCAAGGCACCCGCCTGACCGAATTGGCAGCGAACGCGCGCACACGTCGCGCGCGAATCCTGCCAAATCGCGGGACGTTGGGCCTCAGGGCCGCCACAGCTCGGTATCGGGGTGGAACTGCGACCAGGCAAACCAGAACGCCTGGTGGCTGCCGACGTCGGCACCCTCGGCACCGACGGCCCTGATACCGCTGCCGACCAACTCCACGGTGATGTCGGCGAATTCGACCGTGCCGCCGTCGATCAGGGTCCGGCGGGCGGCGTCGACGGGAAAGGCCACCGGTCGCCCGTCGCCGGTGGTGACGCCGAGAACGGGCTCCTGGACGGGCAGCCGGGGGTCGACGTCGCCGATCGGGAAGATCGGACCCGCGGCGTCGCGGGTGTTGAGCAGATCGGAATCACGTCCGAGCGCAACCGACTCGGCCAGGATCGTGGTGTCGGGATGCTCGGCCTTCCACGCACCCCAGGTGGTGGTCACGACCGAGGTCTGCTCCAGCTGCAATCCGATCTCGGCCAGCGGACCCGTCACCGCGGTGCCGAGAAAGGTGTCGAACACGCTGAAGGTGTTGACGTCGAACATGACCTTGTTCGACCGGGTCAGCAGACCGGATGTTCGCAGCACCGGTCGCTCCACCCCGGCCGGTAGCTGATCGGTGAAGTACACCTGGGCCGATCCGCACAAGGTGCAGTACGGCATGGCGATGTCACGACCGCCGAGAGTGTCGTTGACCATCTCGCGGATCTCCATGATGTTGCGAGGGTACGCCCGGGCCTCGCCGTTGATCTCCACCCCGAACACGATGCGGTCGTCGTCGTACCAGTCACCGCCCGCGGCGTCGGTGACCGGGGGATTGTCGACGGCGGGGATACAACCGCACGGCAGGTCCGTCTGGTCGAAGGGGCGGCTGTCGATACCAACACCGCCCCAGGACCAGAGGCGGTAATCCACAGCGGAGCCGTCCTCGAAGAAGGCAGACCAGGCCGGTTCCACCCGGCTCAGCAGCCCCCGCTTGTGGGTGACGTAGCCGGGTGGGGCCGGCACGTCCCACGCGATCAGATGGTCGGTGAGGTCGCCCCAGGGGGAAACGTCGGAGAGATCGAGGCCGGTGAGACCTTCCGCCGTGGTGATGAGGGCGCCCTGGCTCGTGCCGAAGAAGCGCAGCAGATCGGCCACATACCAGGCCAGGCGAGGATCGCCCGAGTCCTCGATGGCCTGAAGGGCGTCCCGTTCGGTGGTGGCGAACCCGGCGGTCGTCACGGTGTCACCGAACACCCGGTCGAGGGCGTCGTCGAGCGCCGGGTCATAGTCGGCGGGGATCGGTGGTGGATCGCCGAACGAGCCGGGCGCGTTGAACTCACCGGCCGCCGGCGAGGTTACCGGGGTCTCCTCCTCCGCCGGGGCACCGTCGGTTGACACGGACGGTTCGGTGGTCTCGGTTGTTGCGGGCCCGGACGAGTCACTCGTCTCGGTTGCCCGGGCCGCGCCGTCAGCGGAGTCGTCGGGACCCGAGGCGCCGGAGCAGGCTGCGGCGGCCAGCGTCAACCCCAGGACCACGGCGGTCGAACGGAGGATCGGGCGAAAACGCATGCATCACCAACCGTCCGACGGGCCCGATCCTTCCGGGCCGTTCGAACAATTGGCAAAACGCTCAAGTCGCTCGACGGCGATCCGATGGACAGACAAGGGCGCACCTCCCAGCACCACGGCGGATGCAGGTTCGGGTGCGCCCTTACTTTCTCGTCAGCGGGTGACGCGACCGGGGCCGGATCCGCTCATTGGATCCGGCCCCGGTTCGTTCACGAGGCGGATGTGAGGTTGATCAGCCCCCGGTCGCCGCCAAGGCCGGCGGGGTCCCCGGGCCATCAAGCGGCTGGCCAACCGGCTGCGGTTCGAGGCCGAGGTGTCGGACGAACTCGGTCTGATGTTCGGTCCCGATTCCAGGGTCGATCCCCGTCTGGTCGGCAAGTGGGCGGTGCTGACCACCCGATGGCCGGCGCTGACCGAGGCGCTCCGATCGGGTCGACTCGACTGGCAGGACCTCGAATCATCTCCCCAGACAGACGACCTCGCCGATC
>JBFHME010000230.1:0-2830 GCA_041594435.1 Acidimicrobiales bacterium | reverse complement strand
TCGACGGGGCCCCCGAACTGGCCTACATCATCCATCGAGGTGACACGAAGGACCCGGGGCCCGACCAGTTCCTCACCTTCTCGGTCTACGATCACGAGGTCTGGCAGTTGGAGAACGCCAATCCCGACTCGCCGTACATCATCCCCGTTCCCGGCGGTGGGGGAGGAGGCCCGGTGGGCGGCAGTCTCAGCGAACAGCGGGCCCACTGGGCCGACGCCGACACGATCGTCTGGGACCCGGGCGACGGTGCGGCTACTGCACAGCTCTGCGGTGCGGTCGAAGGAGGTATGACGCTGTCCGAAACCGGGCTCGACGGCAGCGACACCTGTCTCGAACTCGCGGCCGGCGGCCCCTATCCGTCCGACATCGACGGTCGACTCCACCTCGGTGGCCTGCCGACCTGGGAGATCGGCGGCGCCGACGCCGACGCCTCGGTCGCCCTGCTGACCGGGCAGGTGGCTGTGGTTGCGCTCGATGCCGGCGGAAAACGGGTCAACGCCACCGGCATTCAGATCGCCGGTGTACTCGACGCCCTGTATGCCACCGACGCCGAGCTCGGCGTGGTGTGGCTGCCCGCCGCGCTACCGGCCACCCCGCCCCGACCCGAGCTACGTCTGTGGGCGCCCACGGCCACCTCGGTCAACGTCCATCTGTACAACGGCCCGCAGGCGGCCGATCCGGTCGAAACCGTGGCCATGACGGCCGACGGGGGTGTCTGGTCGGCCACCGGTGAACCCGACTGGATCGGCCTGTTCTACCTCTACGAGGTCACCGTCTACGTGCCGTCCACCGATGCGGTCGAGACGAACCTGGTCACCGACCCCTACTCGGTGTCGCTGGCCCGCAACTCGACCCGCAGCCACATCGTGAAGCTGGCCGATCCGGCACTGGCCCCGACCGGCTGGTCGGAGACCGCCAAACCGCCGCTTGGTACGTTCGAGGAGGCGTCGGTCTACGAGCTGCATGTCCGCGACTTCTCGATCCGCGACGAATCGGTCCCGGTCGGTGATCGGGGTACGTTCGCCGCCTTCACCCACAGCGATTCCGACGGCATGCGGCATCTCGCCGCACTGGCCGACGCCGGTCTCACCCATGTGCACCTGCTGCCGGTGTTCGACATCGCCACCATCAACGAGGACCCGGCCGCTCGGACGGAACCGGACTGGGCCACCCTCGAGTCGTATCCGCCCGATTCGGATCAACAGCAGGCGGTGATCTCACCGATCCGGGACGACGACGGCTTCAATTGGGGCTACGACCCGTTCCACTACACCGTGCCCGAGGGCTCGTACTCGTCCGACGCCGACGGCTCGACCCGGATCATCGAGTTCCGGGAGATGGTGCAGTCGCTCAACGGCACAGGACTGCGAGTGGTGATGGACGTGGTCTACAACCACACCCACGCCGCCGGTCAAGACGAGCAGTCGGTTCTCGACCGGATCGTGCCCGGCTACTACCACCGACTCGACGAGGCCGGAGCGGTCACCACCTCCACCTGCTGTGCCAACACCGCCACCGAGCACGCCATGATGGGCAAGCTCATGGTCGACTCGGTGGTGACCTGGGCGAGGGAGTACAAGGTCGACGGCTTCCGCTTCGACCTGATGGGCCACCATTCCAAGGCCAACATGCTGGCCGTGCGGGCGGCCCTCGACGAGCTGACCGTCCCCGACGACGGCGTCAACGGCTCCAAGATCCTGATCTACGGCGAAGGCTGGAACTTCGGTGAGGTGGCCGACAACGCCCGGTTCGTGCAGGCCACCCAACTCAACCTGGGCGGCACCGGGATCGCCACCTTCTCCGACCGGCTTCGGGACGCGGTGCGCGGTGGTGGGCCCTTCGACGGCGGCGACGCCCTCGTCACCAACCAGGGTTGGGTCAACGGCCTGTGGTACGACCCCAACGCCGCCGCCCTCCCCGAGAGCGAAGCCAAGGATCGGCTGCTGCTGGCTGGGGACCAGATCCGAGTCGGCCTCGCCGGCAATCTGGCCGACTACACGTTCACCGATCGAACCGGGGCCACGGTCACCGGCTCCCAGGTCGACTACAACGGGTCCCCGGCCGGCTACACCGCCGACCCCCAGGAGAACGTCGTCTACATCGCCGCCCACGACAACCAGACCCTGTTCGACATCGGCCAGTACCACCATCCGCTGTCGACCTCGACCGCCGATCGGACCCGGGCCCAGAACGTCGGGAACGCCGTGGTGGCGCTGGGCCAAGGTGTGTCGTTCTACCACGCCGGTCAGGACATGCTGCGGTCGAAGTCGATGGACCGCGACTCCTACAACTCCGGAGACTGGTTCAACCGCCTCGACTTCACCTATCAGACCAACAACTGGGGGGCCGGTCTTCCCGTCGAGGACGTGAACGGCGGCAACTGGTACCTGATACAGCCCCGCCTGGCCGACCCGGCGTTGAAGCCGTCACCCGGCGACATCGAGTTCAACGCCGCGGTGACCCGGGAGTGGCTGGAGATCCGCCGTAGTACCCCGCTGTTCTCGCTGCCGACGGCGGCCGCGGTGCAGGACGCGGTGAGCTTCACCAACACCGGACCCGATCAGACCCCCGGTCTGATCGCCATGGCCATCGCCGACGTCGACGGGATCGACGACGAGGCCGCGGGGGTTGTGGTGTTGTTCAACCCGACGACGTCACCGGTGGAGCACACGATCACCGGCACTGTTGGTTCGCGGGCCATGCTGCACCCCGTCCTGGCCTCCTCGGTCGACGACGTGGTCCGCACCGCCTCGTTCGACGACGCCACCGGAACCTTCACCGTCCCGGCCCGCACGGCGGCCGTGTTCATACTTCCCGAGCCCGACGTCAC
>JBFHME010000229.1:0-2907 GCA_041594435.1 Acidimicrobiales bacterium | reverse complement strand
TCGGCGGCGGCGGTCCGAGGGCCACCGAGCGGCACCGTTCCCGGGGCCGGCTGCCGATCCGGGAGCGGATCGCCAACGTGATCGACCCCGACACCCCGTTCCTCGAGATCACGCCCCTCGCCGGTTACGGCTCCCAGTACGCCCTCGGAGGCGGCATGGTGGCCGGTATCGGGATCATCGCCGGAACCGAGTGCGTGATCATGGGCAACGACCCGACCGTCCTGGCCGGCGCGCTCACCCCGTACGCATCGAAGAAGTGGATGCGGGCGCTCGAGATCGCCCGGGACAACCGCATCCCCTACATCAGCTTCGTCGAGTCGTCGGGAGGGGATCTGAGGATCGACCGCAAGAACGGCGCCGGTGGCCCCGATGACGATGGCGACGACACGGCTTCGGCCGCTGTGGGCAGTGCCGTGGTCCCCGAGCACTTCGCCGAGACCGGGCGCTTCTTCTACGAGATGATCGAACTCTCCAAGATGAGGATTCCCACGGTCTGTGTCGTTTTCGGCAACTCAACCGCCGGCGGGGCCTATCAGCCGGGCCTGTCCGACTACAACATCTTCATCAAGGAGCAGTCGCATGTGTTCCTGGCCGGTCCACCGCTGGTGAAGATGGCCACCGGTGAGATCAGCGACGCCGAGACCATCGGCGGCGCCGAGAAGCACGCCGAAGTCTCGGGCCTGGCCGAATACATGGCCGAGGACGAGATGGACGCCATCCGATTGTGCCGGGAGGTGGTATCGCATCTCAACTGGCGCAAGCCCGACCGCGGCCCCCGCCTTGCCGACGAGCCTCCGGTCCACGACCCGGAGGAACTCCTGGGTCTCGTCAGCCGTGACCTGCGGGCTCCCGTCGACGTGCGCGATGTGATCGCCCGGGTGGTCGACGGTTCCCGGTTCGAGGAGTTCAAACCCCGCTTCGGTCCGTCCATCATCTGCGGTTGGGCGTCCATCCACGGCTTCGCGGTCGGCATCGTCGGCAACAACGGGGTCATCTACCCGGATTCGGCCCAGAAGGCCGCCCACTTCATCCAGCTGTGCAACCAGATCGACCTGCCACTTGTCTTCCTCCAGAACATCACCGGCTACATGGTGGGCACGGACTACGAGGCCGACGGCATCATCAAGAAGGGCTCGCAGATGATCAACGCGGTCACCAATTCCACGGTGCCGCACCTGACCGTGATCATCGGCTCGTCGTACGGCGCCGGCACCTACGGAATGTCGGGGCGGGCGTTCGGCAACCGGTTCACGTTCCTGTGGCCGACGGCCAAGATCGGGGTCATGGGCCCGAAACAGATCGCCGGGGTGATGTCGGAGGTCAGACGGGCCCAGGCCAAACGAAAAGGCGTCGAGTTCGACGAGGAGGCCGACGCCGAGTTGGTGGCCTACGCCGAGGCGGTGCAGGAGAAGGGGTCGCTGGCGCTGCGGGCGACCGGCGCCATCAGCGACGACGGCATCATCGACCCGCGAGACACCCGCACGGTTCTCGCCATCTGTCTGAGCGTGGTCGGCAACCGGCCGATCGAGGGCGCCGAAGCCTACGGGGTGTTCCGGCTGTGACCACCCGACTGCAAACCCTGCTGGTGGCGAACCGGGGCGAGATCGCCCGCCGCATCTTCGCCACCGGTCGCAACATGGGCCTGACCTGTGTTGCGGTCCACAGCGACGCCGACGCAACCGAACCCTTCGTCGCCGACGCCGACATGGCCGTTCGCCTGCCGTCCGGGTACCTCGACGGCGAGGCCATCATCGAGGCGGCGCAGCGGGTGGGGGCCGAGGCCATCCACCCCGGCTACGGCTTCCTGGCCGAGAACGGCGTGTTCGCCCAGGCGGTGATCGACGCCGGGCTCACCTGGATCGGCCCGTCGCCGACCGTTATCGAGACCATGGGCGACAAGATCGCAGCCAAGAAGGCCGCTGAAGCGGCCGGGGTACCGATTCTGCCGTCGACCGAGGATCCGGCCGACGCCGCGTCGGTGGGCTATCCGCTCCTGGTCAAGGCAGCGGCCGGTGGCGGGGGCAAGGGCATGCGCCTCGTGGAAGGGCCCGACGAGCTCGACGAGGCGATCGCCGCCGCCCGGCGCGAGGCGGCCGGTGCCGTCGGCGACGACCGGGTGTTCCTCGAGCGTTACGTCCGCCGGTCGCGACACATCGAGATCCAGGTACTGGGCGACCGTCACGGCCGGGTGATCCACCTGGGGGAGCGGGAGTGCTCGATCCAGCGTCGTCACCAGAAGATCGTGGAGGAGGCGCCGTCGGTTCGGCTCGATGACGCGCTGCGCCAGGTCATGGGCGCAGCCGCCGTCGCGCTGGCCGAGTCGATCGCCTACGAGTCGGCCGGCACGGTCGAGTTCCTGGTCGATGACGAGAGCGGCGAGTTCTTCTTCCTGGAGGTCAACACCCGACTCCAGGTCGAGCATCCCGTCACCGAGGAGGTGACCGGTCTCGATCTGGTTCGCGAACAGCTGCTGGTGGCCTCGGGCCACGGCCTGGCACTCACCCAGCCCGACGTGACGGCCACCGGCCACGCCATCGAGGTGAGACTCTACGCCGAGGACGCGACCAGTGGTTTCCTGCCGGCCACCGGCACGGTCGAGGCCTGGTTGCCGCCCGGCGAGCCGGCCGTTCGATGGGACTCGGGCATCGAGGTCGGCTCGGTGGTCGGTGTGTCCTACGATCCTCTGCTGGCAAAGGTCATCGCCCACGCTCCAACCCGCTCCGAAGCGATCGGCAGGCTGCGACTGGCCCTCGAACGGCTCCATCTGGGTGGCCTCATCACCAACCGCGACCACCTGGTGGCCATCGTGAGCAGCCCCGAGTTCACCGCCGGTGACACCACCACGGATTTCATCGATCGGGTCCGCCCCGTGTCGGAGCTCGAGCCCGCGACGGTGCACCACGCCGC
>JBFHME010000228.1:0-2970 GCA_041594435.1 Acidimicrobiales bacterium | reverse complement strand
CTGTTGCGGGAGGCGCTTCTGGCCATGACGGGTCTGTACTGGGATCTGGGAACCACCCCGGACGAGGCGGCCGGGGCCGGACTCGGTCCCACCTGACGCGCCCGGAGCGGGAGGGGACGCTCAACGAACCGGGGAACCGGCGACGGTGCGGTGAACGGGCGGCGGCTAGCCGCTCTGCTCGTAGATCGGGGTGATCGTGGCCCGGGCCAGGGTGTTGCCGAACATGTTGAAGCCGCAAATGGCGGGCGACACGCCGTCGTCGATCGGAAGGGATTCGACGCTCAGCGCATGCACGGCGAAGATGTAGCGATGCGGGCCGTGGCCGGCGGGCGGGGCCGAGCCGAGATACCCGGGGAGGCCAGCGTCGTTGCGCAGGTGGCCTGCCCCCTCCGGCAGCCCGGATCCGTCCTGCGCTCCGGCACCGGTGGCCAGCTCGGTGACCGATGCCGGAATGTTGTAGACGGTCCAGTGCCAGAAGCCGCTGCCCGTCGGCGCGTCGGGATCGAAACAGGTGACCACGAAGCTCCTGGTCTCGGACGGGAAACCCGACCACGACAACTGGGGCGAGACATCCTCGCCACCGGCGCCGAAGATGCCGCTCACCTGCGGCATCGGCAGCATTTCACCGTCGGCGACGTCGGAACTCGTCACCGTGAAGGATCCGACCTCGGGTAGAAAATCGTACGGAATGGGTGGGCGTGCAGTCATGGCGGAAAGTCTAGATGCCGGGCCGCCTTCTCCATAACTCCCACCGGTACTTCGCGCCGCGACCCGCCGTCCACCGCCCCCGGTGCCTCCCCATGCGCATCCAGACCACGATTGGCAGATCGTTCGCGCACCCGTCGCGCACCGGATCTGCCAATTCCCATGCCGAGGATCGTATTGGCAGCGGAACGACCGCCTACGGTAGCGTTCTGCTCACGACAGGCAGGAGACAGCAAGAACATGGTCACGATCAACGCCGAACCGGAGTCCGTCGGCATGAGTTCGGAGCGGCTGGACCGCATCGCCCCGGTGATGGAGTCCTATGTCGACGAACGGGGTGTCGCCGGCATCTCGACGCTCATCAGCCGGCGGGGACGGATCGTGCACGCCGAACGGTTCGGCCACCAGGACCGGGAGGCCGACCTGCCGATGTCCGCCGACACCATCTTTCGCATCTACTCGATGACCAAGCCGGTGATCGCCACCGCGCTGATGATGCTCCACGAGGAGGCCACGTTCCAGCTCGAGCAGCCGGTGCTGACCTACCTACCGGCCCTCGGCACGACGAAGGTGCTGGCCGGCGACGGCCAACTCGTCGACCAGCACCGGCCCATGGACATCCGAGATGTGCTCACCCACACGAGCGGCCTGACGTATGACTTCATGGTCGACAATCCGGTGGCCGCCATGTACCGGGAGGCCAGGCTGATGAACGACGCCACACGCACCCTCGACGAGGTCATGACCGTCTTGGCCGAGTTCCCCTTGGCCTTCCAGCCCGGTGCCCGGTGGCACTACAGCGTCGGCATCGACGTGGCCGCCCGGCTGATCGAGATCCTGGCCGACCAACCGCTGGGCGACGTCCTGCGGGACCGCATCTTCGAGCCGCTGGGCATGACCGACACCGGGTTCGGCGTGCCCGACCACAAACTCGATCGCCTGTCGGCCATGTACGGGCTCCCGGATCTCGTCGGCCGCGATTACACCGCCGATGATCTCATTGCCGCCGCGCTGGCCGGGTTCAACGAACGGATCGACGTGTCCGCGACCTACCCGACCGATACCCCGGACGTGTTCCAACGGGGCGGCCTCGGTCTCTTCTCCACCATCGCCGACTATCACCGGTTCGCCCAGATGCTGGCCGACGACGGACGCGGTTCGGACGGTCGCCGGCTCATCGGCCGCAAAACCCTCGAGCTCATGCACCGCAATCACGTCGAACCGGACCTCCTGCCGTTCGAGATCATGGGTTTGCCGAATCCCGGCATGGGTTTCGGCCTCGGCTCCCGCGTGCTGCTGGACGGGAGTCGCTTCGCCGGCACCGGGTCCGACGGTGAATACGGCTGGGCCGGCGCGGCAAAGACGTACTACTGGGTCGACCCGGCCGAAGAACTGGTGGGTGTGTTCATGTCGCAGTACATGACAGGCGTACTCCTGCCCGATCGGGACTTCCGCTCGCTCGTCTATCAGGCCATCGTCGATTGACCGGTCCCGCGCCCGTCGTCGCCGCCGGTATCGACGCCTGTCGCGGTGGCTGGGTCATGGCCGTGATCGGCGCCGGTCCCGACGGGCCGAGCGAGGTCGTCGTGGCCGAGCGGTTCGAGTCGCTCATCGACCGCTGCCGCCGGCGCGGCGCCTCGGCCGTCGGCATCGACATGCCGATCGGTTTCGCCGTCGAGGGCGGCCGGGAAGCCGAACGCCTGGCCCGAGCCCGACTCGGCCGGCGGGCGTGCACCCTGTTCAGCACCCCGGCGCATGCGGTCCTGGCGATCGACGACTGGCCCGAAGCCCTCGCCACCAACCGCACGCTCACCGGCAAGGGGTTCAGCAGGCAGGCGTTTCATCTGCTGGCACGGTGCCGGGAGGTGCGGGCGACGCTGCAGCCCGCCGACCAACCCTGGTGCAGCGAGATCCACCCCGAGTCGTCGTTTACGGCGATGAACGATGGCACGCCCCTTGCCTCCAAACACCGCGACGAGGGCCATGGTCAACGCGTGGAACTGATCACCAGCCTGGTCGGCGCCGATGCGGTCGAGCGGATCGAAGCGGCCGGCGCACCATCGGTGGACGGCCTCGACGCCTACGCCGCGGCGTGGACCGCACGCCGTCTGGCCCAGGGCCGGGCGGAGATCCTCGGCTCGGGCTCCGACCCCGACGGCTACTCGCTCACGATCGCCGTCTAGGTCGGGGAGGGCGCGAGCACCGTCTCGAGGTAGACGTACTCCAGAGCGCTCAGCCGAGCCTGCTGTTTCAGGTTGGCGCCGG
>JBFHME010000227.1:0-3306 GCA_041594435.1 Acidimicrobiales bacterium | reverse complement strand
AGGGCCTCCGTCACCTCCTCAGCCGTTGGCATCGAGTCGGAGGCACCGGGGCGGGTGACCGAGATCGCCGCCGCGGTCATCGCCCACGTGATGGCCTCGGCGGCCGCCTCGCCGAGTGCAAGTCGGGCGGCCAGCGAACCACAGAAGCAGTCGCCGGCCCCGGTGGTGTCGACGGGGTCGACCGCCCGGGCGTCGAAGTGCTGAGAACCGGAGCGGTCGACCAGCAGGACGCCGTCGGCTCCGAGGGTCACGATGATCCGGCGCTCCGGCGCCGCGTGCTCGAAAGCGTCGATGTCGTCGCCACGTTCGTCGCCCCAATCGGCCGCCATCGTCGAGGCCAGCGCGATGACCTCGGCCTCGGACCGAGGGATGGCGCCGCCCGCGATCGTGGCCAGTTCGCTGCGATTGGGGATGATCATGGCGGCCCGCTCGAGCACGGCGTCGGGCAGCGGTCGGGCCGGCGCCGGATTGACTATGACTGCTCCTCCGGCCGCCTGTACCGCAGCGGCGACCGCGGCCATGGGGACCTCCAACTGCACCAGCACGACGCGGGCCCGCCCGATGACCGCCGCTGCCGCCTCGACGTGGCCGACACGGAGGGTGGCGTTGGCCCCCGGGCTGACCACGATTGCGTTCTCGGAGTTGGCATCGACGGTGATGAAGGCGGCCCCCGACGGTGAGTGCTCGTCGACCCCGATCCAGGTGTCGTCGACACCCTCGGCCCGCAGGCGATCCCGAAGGCGGAGTCCGCCGTCGTCGTCGCCCACCCGGCCGACCATTGCCACCGATGCCCCGGCTCTTGCCGCGGCGACGGCCTGATTCAAACCCTTGCCGCCCATGAACGACCGCACGTCGCCGCCCAACACGGTTTCGCCCGGCCGCGGGATCGACCGCACGACCGTCGTGTGATCGACATTCAAGCTGCCGACCACAACCACATCGTGGGCTGGTCTTCCGGTACTGCTCGATTGTTCGCTGGTCACCCGATCAACACTAGATTGCGCGGTTCGGTGGGTGCCGGGCCACCCACCGGCTCAGATCGCGCCGAACACCGACTGCACGGGTGCCGGCTCGCCGCAGAACTGACAGGCAGTGAGCCGATGGTTGACCATCGCGCCGCACGAGCACGGCTGAGGGCCACGTGTGCGGCGACCGTCGACGTTTCCGTCCTCGCCATCGAGTTCGGTGATCGCCCGAATCAGGTCGTCCTCGCTGAAGCCTCCGGAGGAAGCCAGCAGGCTCCACATCGCCTCACAGGTCAAGGTGAGTCGATCGATCCTCTCGTGGAGCGCCTGTATCTCGTCACGAGTCGCCTCGCGTTGGTGACGGACCTCGTCGGCCACCTGCCCCACCGAACGGTGCGCGTTCTTGATCTGCCGGTGTTGATACAGGTCCATGAAGTCCATGATCAGTAGATCGTCGTCATACCGACGGTTCTTGACCGCCCGACCGGTCCCGACCGCCGCCGATCAGGAAGGGGGAGGGCGCTCCGGGTACCCTCGTCGTTGTGGCGCAGCGCATCTCCGTACTCGTCAACTCCGCGGCGGGAGGCAACCGGGGGCTGACCCGAACCAGGACGCTTGTCGCCGAGCTGGCCGATCGGGGCTGGGTTGTCGAACTGGTCAAGGCCGACGGCCCCGATGAAGTCGCCACCGCCATCACCGGGGCCAAAGCCGATGGTATGACGCGGTTGATCCTGGCCGGCGGCGACGGTCTCATCCATCACGCCCTGCCGGCACTGGTCGACTCCTCGATCGTGGTCGGGATCGTCCCGGTGGGCACGGGCAATGACTTCTGCCGCGGCCTCGGCCTGCCCACCAAACGCCGAGCCGCGCTCGACGAGGCCACCGGGTCGGCCGCCACGTCGGTCGACGTTCTGCGGGTGGCGGCCGGCAACCGGGTGCGTTATGCCGCCACGGTCGTGACGTCGGGTTTCTCCGGTCGGGTCAACCAGCGCGCCGACGAGATGGCTCGGCGCCCGTGGCTTCCGAGCGGGTCGAGCCGCTACACCATTGCCACCGTCGCCGAACTTGCCGCGCTGGAGCCGGTGCGATTTCGACTGCAGTTCGACGATGACGATCCCATTGACGAGGCCGCCTGCCTCATCGCCATCGGCAACACCCGCTTCTTCGGTGGCGGAATGGCCGTCTGCCCCGACGCGCTCTACGACGACGGAGCCATCGACGTCACCACGATCGAGCCGGTCTCGAAGGTGACGTTCATGCGGGTGCTTCCGCTTGCGTTCAGCGGTCGCCATGTTCGCCACCCCAGGGTCACCCAGCGCCGCTGTCGGCGCCTGGTCGTAAGGACGGCGGAGCCCCTGTGGGCCGATGGCGAGACGCTCGTCTTCGACGGTGCCCCGACCCCCGTCGAGGCCACGATCTCGGTGCTCCCGGGGGCGTTGCTCGTCGCCCATCGATCTGACGCGTGACGCGACGACGACCCGGACACCTGCACCACGCGGCGGGGTGCGCCCGCTGTCGACAGGGGACGACGATCGTCCCGTTCAGCGGGACGGCCGGCGTTGTCGAATTCGACCCCGAGATGGGGAACCCTGCCCACGGCCCCGACCTGTCGGAACGAAGGACACGGGCTGCGAGTATCGTGGTACATCGTAGAGATCGAGCCGTCGGGTTAGCGGACTCGGCAAGGGGTATCCGAGTTCATGGTTGATCGCTTTCGTTCCGAGGACGACGAGGTCGAATCCGTCACCGCATCCTCCGACGACGGCGGTATCGATACCGCCGGCGACCCCCCGACGCCCGAGACCACCAAACTGATCCGGCCCGTCAGCGAGTCACGCTCCCTCGGTGACCCGGGAACCGCACCCAAAATCTCGCCCGTACCTCCGGCCGCGTTCACCGAGTGGCTGAGTACGTGGGAGGATGTTCGCCCCGAGGTGAACGCCCCCGAGCGTCGAGCGGCCGCTGACGAGCTTGACGAGACCACCGCGTCGAACGGGCCGGATGACCCGATCGAGCGGGCGAGGCAGACCCGTCAGCTCATGCCGTCCGGACCCGAGAGCCTGACCGACACCGTCGCCGAATGGCCTCCGCCACCGTCCGATGTTGCACGGTCGGGCGAGGGTGAACCAACGGGCGGCGAGCAGCCGGCGGAGCCGAAGCCGCCCCGCCTCCCGAGTCCTCCACCGGTGCGATCCTGGATCGAAACCGTTCCGGCGACACGCCGGCCGATCAGGGCGTCGCAACCGCGACCTGTCTCGGCGGCCACGACGGTCGACGGGACCGGCTCCGGCGATGGGGTTCAGGGACCGTCGATCCTGGGTGAAGCCGCCGACACACCTCT
>JBFHME010000226.1:0-3333 GCA_041594435.1 Acidimicrobiales bacterium | reverse complement strand
TTCAACGTCTCCAGGACGGCGCCGGTGATGACCGCGGCCACCTTCGGGTGGGCCTCGGCCGCGGAGGTGTCGATGTTGACGATGTTGGCGTGGGCCACGGGGCTACGCAGGACGGCGCCATACAGCATGCCGGGGAGTTTGATGTCGTCGAGATAGTTGCCCTTGCCCCGGACGAACCGGACGTCCTCCTTGCGGGGCGTGCGGCCGAAACCGATCGTCGCCTCGTCTTCGAACTGTGTCGGCGGATTCTCCGTCGTTGTCATGTCACTCTCCCCCGTTCGACGATGCGCCGTTGGAATGCTCGGCAGCCCAGCGAATCGATCGAACGATGTTCTCGTAGCCCGTGCAGCGGCACAGGTTGCCGGAAATGGCTTCCCGGATCTCGGCTTCGGTCGGATCGGGGTTGGCGTCGAGCAGCGCTCGGCCGGTCATCATCATCCCCGGCGTGCAGAATCCGCACTGCAGGCCGTGGCACTTCATGAAGCCCTCCTGGACGGGGTCGAGGCCGTCGTCGGTCTCCAGATCCTCGACGGTGCGGACCTCGTGGCCTCCGGCCATGGCGGCCAGCATCGTGCAGGACTTCACCGGCTCGGAGTCGACCCAGACCACACACGCTCCGCAGTTGGAGGTGTCGCAGCCCCAGTGGGTTCCGGTCAGGTCGAGGTGATCCCGCAGGAAGTGCACCAGCAGGAGGCGGGGTTCGATGGTCCTGGTGACGTCGGTTCCGTTGACGTTGACGGTCACGTCCATGACCGGTGTTTCCAGCATGTCGGAGATATCGGTCATTGCGTACTCCCATCAGTTTCATCGGCGTGGTAGGCGCCGGCCCCGACCAGGGCTCGGCGCATGGCCCGTTTGGTCAGCTCGCCCGCCAGATGGCGTTTGTAGTCGGCCGGTCCCCGCTGGTCGGTGTTGGGGTTGGTGGCCTGCGCGGCCAGTTCGCCGACGTGTTCGACGAGGGCCTCGTTGGCAACCTGACCTCTCGCCGCGTCCTCGGCCGCGGTGGCAACGAAGTGGGGGGCTTCCACGGCGGTGAGCCCGATGCCGATTTCGGTGATGGTGTCGCCGTCGAGCCACAGCGCCACCCCGGCTGCGGCGATGGCCCAGTCACCGACGCGGCGTTCGACCTTCTCATAGGCCGAGCAACCACCGGGCCTGACGGGAACGGTGATCTCGGTGACCATCTCGTTCTCGCCGACCACCGTCTGGTAGGGGCCTTCATGGAAATCGCGCACCGGCACCGACCGGGCCCCGTCAGGGCCGATGATGTGCACGGTGGCCCGTACGGCGGCGAACGCAGCCGACAGATCCTCGGCCGGATCGGCCTGACACAGGGAGCCGCCGACCGTCCCCCGGTTGCGGACGACCGGGTCGGCGATCACCCGCTCCGCTTCGGCGAACAGGGGATAATGCTCGGCCACCAACGCCGATTCGAGGAGCTGGGCGTGGCGGACCATCGCCCCGATCCTGATGACCGCACCGTCGGAGGCGTCGGCGTCGAGGCTGATGTCGGACAGCCCCTCGATGTCATTGATGTCGATTAGCGCCGCCGGTGCGGCAAAGCGGAGCTTCATCATCGGCAACAGACTGTGACCCCCCGCCACCAGCCGTGCCTCGGAACCGTGTTTCCCGAGCAGTTCCAGCGCGTGCTCGACGCTGGACGCCCGTTCGTACACGAACGGAGCCGGTACCTGCATATTCAGTTGTCCCCTTCTCTCGATGAGCGCGCCCGCGTGATCTCAGACGACCGTCAATGAGATTAGCCGACACCTCTCCAGCAGGCCAGACGGCACCGATGCACAGGGAGTTCGGTCGACCACGCACCGTCCGACAGCGGTGCCGATCGAGTGGAATCATTCTGCGAAGTCCGGCGGGATCGCGGTCGCCCTCGGTCGCGCGCAATAGATTGGTGTGGTGCGGTCGGATGCGTACCCGCCCATCGGGCCGAATGATGGCCTTTCGACAGCGGACGGCTCCACACCTGGACGGCGCTCCGTGCCGCGCCGATCACCGTCAACGGCAACGCCGTGTGGATCGACCCCCGGGCCGTGGTGGCGTCGACGATCCGGCGGCCCCGGCCGCATGACAGGAGCAGAGCATGACACGATCTCAGGCCATCGACCACGCTGCCGATCACTTCGATGACGGCACCCTGTTCGAGACGCTCGCCCGCCGGGTGGCCGTTCCCACCGAGAGCCAGAATCCGGATCGGGCCGAAGCCCTCGCCGCCTATCTGACCGACGAGATCGTTCCGGCGTTCGAGGCGATGGGATTCGACTGCCGTCTGGTCGAGCACCCGGAGGCGCCGGCCCCGTTCCTGCTGGCCGAACGGTTCGAGGGTGATGACCGTGCCACGGTCCTCGGTTACGGCCACGGCGATGTCGTTCGCGGTCAGGACGATCGCTGGATGGACGGCCTCGACCCGTGGCGGCTGACCGAACGCGACGACCGGTGGTTCGGACGGGGTGTGGCCGACAACAAGGGCCAGCACACGATCAACATGGCGGCACTGCGAACGGTGATCGAGACGAGAGATGCGCTCGGTTTCAACGCCAAATACCTCATCGAGATGGGCGAGGAGACGGGCTCGCCCGGATTCCACGCCTTCTGTCGCGACCACGCCGACGAACTCGCCGCCGACATCCTGGTGGCCTCCGACGGACCTCGGCTCCGGGCCGAGCATCCGACGGTGTTCCTCGGAGCCAGAGGGGCCCTCAACTTCGATCTCGTCGTCGACGCTCGGGAGGGCGCCCATCATTCGGGCAACTGGGGCGGGCTCATCTCCAACCCGGCACTGCAACTGGCACATGCGCTGTCGTCCATCGCCTCGAAACGCGGAGAAATCCACATCGCCGAATGGGTGCCCGACGAGATCCCGGCATCGGTTCGTCGGGCACTCGAGGGTCTCACCGTCGACGGCGGCGAACACGGCCCCGCGGTCGAGCCGGAATGGGGTCAGCCTGGGCTGACGCCGGCAGAGCGCGTCTTCGCCTGGTGTTCGTTCGAGATCCTGGCCTTCGAGGCCGGCACACCGGCCAAGCCGGTCAACGCCATCCCGCCCCGGGCCCGGGCTCACTGCCAGCTCCGGTTCGTGGTCGGCCCCGATCCCGACGACATCCTCCCCGCGCTGCGCCGTCACCTCGACCGCAACGGCTTCGGGTTCGTCGGCATCGAGACCGGCAGTGGGACGAACGGCGACGTCCGGTTCCGAGCCACCCGAACCGATCCCGACGATCCCTGGGTGCGGCGGGCTGTCGAATCGATCGAGCGCACCACCGGCAAGTCGGTGGCCGTGCTGCCCAACCTCGGCGGCTCGCTACCGAACGACGCCTT
>JBFHME010000225.1:0-3482 GCA_041594435.1 Acidimicrobiales bacterium | reverse complement strand
CCGACCGGAGCTGGTTGACCAGATCGTCGAACCCGGACGCCGGGGCCGTCACCGCCAGGTCGTCGACCGACAACCGGCCAACGATGTGTCGGGCTCGCAGCCAGGGTCGATCACCGATGGGGCGAACACGGCCCTCGAGGAGAAGCCGATCCCCCACGGCGACCTGGCGGAGTTCGAAGCCGGCCCGACCGAAGGCGGTGGCCTCCATTCGCTGTCCGGACTCGAGTTGCACCTCCGCCCGCCAACCGGGACCGATCGGCTCGGGGTCGCTGCGAACGAGGGTCTCGGCCCGCAGTGCTCCCCCTTCCATCGGCTGATAGGCCCGGGCCGAGCATCCGCCACGGATGCAGGTCAACGCCAGCACCAGCATCAAACCCGCAGCCGGCCGCCGAATTCCGGCGTCCGGCCGCGAACGGCGGAATCCGGCGTCGCAGCGGGGCGCAATGGCGATGGCAAGGGCGATCGCGACGGCGACCGCCGGCAGCGCGAACCGGCTCGGTGAGCGCAAACCGACGAACGTTCCGAGACATGCCGCGACGGCGACGGCCAGCACCCGAGCCTCGTCGGCGGCCATGCTGTATCGAGGCGATGACGGCGCGGGGTTCGACCGCCCGGGGTTCACAGGATCACCTGATCCTCGATGGCCGACAGTTTCGCGGGTCCGATTCCGGGCACGTCGAGGAGGCCGTCGATCGAGGTGAACGGACCGTGGTCGTCGCGCCAGGCGACAATCGCCGCCGCGATGGCCGGCCCGATGCCCGGCAGGCGCTGCAGTTCGGCGACGCCGGCTTGATTGACGTTGACCGGGTCGGCGTCGGTCCCGCTCGAACCGTTGGCGGCCCCACCCGACGGACCTCCAGAGGGGTCTGCCGTCTCGATCAGCGGAAGCGTCGCCGGTGCACCCTCCTCCCCCACCTCCGGCACCCGGATGTGCATCCCGTCGACGAGCGGCGTGGCCAGATTGAGGCGATGCACATCGGCGGCGGGTGTGGCCCCACCGGCGGCGCTGATGGCATCGGCCAGTCGCGACCCGTCGGCCAGCTCAACCAGGCCCTCGGTCACCACCGCCCCCGAGACGTGCACGACGAGACCGACCTCGGGCTCGTTCGAGCCGGCGGTGTCCTCCGATCCGTCGCGAGAAGCGGCCGGATCGGCCATCGCCGGCGACGCGGTTCCGGAGTCCGACGGCTCGCCGCCACGAGCTGCGCGCTCGGCCGGACCGGAGACGGCATCCGAGCCATCGGCCACGACCATCTCGTCGACGGCGGGAATGCGGTCGTCGATCGGCTCGACCGACCGCCACCGGGTCAGACCCCAGCCGACCGCCAGGAGGAAGACCAGCAGCGCGGTGACGGCCGACGACAGACGAGGACGGTCCCGAAGTCCGTCGAGGCGGACAAGCGCCTGATCGACCAGATCGACCAGGCCGGCCTCCGGACGTCGTTCATCGGCCTCGCCTTCGGATCGAGGACGTTCGACAATCGGCTCCATGACAGCCTCGCGGAAATCTGTGGTGCGGTCGATCAGGGATCGAATGAACCGATCCCGAACCGGGCAGCACGAAGATGGATGACGAGGGAAGCGATGTGGTCCCGGTCAGGACCCGATGATCGACCGACCGGGAGGGGACCGAACGGTCCGAGTGTCGCCGGCGTGGACCCGAGGGACGCTCACCCGACGGCCGCCGGGCTTGTCGGTGACGCAACGTCGAACGACAACAGGTACTGTAACCGGCCCGATACCGGCACCAACCCTAGAACAGGCGCGTCGACAGCTTGCGGCGCCAGTCGGCGACCGCATCGGGGCTGCCAACCGACAGTTCGTCGAGTAGCTGGACGAACTCGGCTCGATCGTCGTTGCTTTCCTTCACGGTCTCCAACAGGGTGGCCAGCTTCTGCTCGATCTCGTTCCGGGCTTCGCTCGGCATCGCATGCTCACGGGCCTGATCCAGCAGCTGGGCGAGCATCGGATCGTCGGGACCGGCCGCCAGCACCTCGACGGCCTCGGGCGCCCGGCCGGATTGGAGGAGCAGCGCGGCCAGCATGCCGACCGCCTGGACGTTCTCACCGACGAGCTCCACGGCCTTGCGCAGTGACTCCTCGTCACCGGCGGCCAGGAGGGCCTGGATCTCGCCCGACATGTCGTCGCCGATCAGTTTGTCGACGAACTCCCGGAGTGCCGGCTCAGGCTGTGCCCCCATGAACCCGTCGACCACCTGCCCGCCCTTGAGGGCGTAGACGGCCGGAATCGACTGCACCTGGAACGCGGCCGACGCCCCGGGGTTCTCATCCACGTTGATCTTGGCCAGCACGACCTTGCCGTTCTTCTCGTTGATGACCTTCTCCAGCATCGGGCCCAGGGTCCGGCACGGTCCACACCAGGGGGCCCACAGGTCGACCACAACCGGTGTGGTCATCGACCGCTGAATGACTTCGGTCTCGAAAGTTGCGTCTTGCACGTCGATCATCATCGACACCAACGGTACCAACGGCGACACGTTTCCAGCGGGGTCATCGTCGCGCTTCCTGTTTGCCGGCCGTTCACGCGAGACGACGGCGACGCCCCGGCAGCCGTAGAGTTGTTGACGCAACGGTCGCGGTGAAGGAGACGACGGTGAAGATAGACGGAGGAGCCGGACTCGGCGAGTCGCTCGACAAGGTGGCCGAACTCGCCGCGGAACAGGAGGCGGCCGGTTACGACGGCTTCTGGACGGCCGAGACCAGTCACGATCCGTTTCTTCCCCTGCTGCTCGCCGCCGAGCACACCGAATCGATGGAGATCGGTACCTCGATCGCGGTGGCGTTCGCCCGCAATCCGATGACGCTGGCCAACACCGCCTGGGACCTGCAGGCCTACTCGGGTCGCTTCATCCTCGGGCTGGGCTCCCAGATCAAGCCCCACATCACCAAGCGGTTCTCGATGGAATGGTCCAAGCCGGCCGCCCGAATGCGGGAGATGATCGAGGCCATCCGCGCCATCTGGGCGTGTTGGAGTACCGACGGCAAGCTCAACTTCCGCGGCGACTTCTACTCTCACACGCTGATGACCCCGTTTTTCAATCCCGGTCCCAACCCCAACGGTGACGCCCGGATCTTCCTGGCCGGCGTCGGGCCGTTGATGACGAAGGTCGCCGGCGAGGTGGCCGACGGGTTCATCTGCCATTCGTTCACGACCGAACGATTCCTCCGTGAGGTGACGCTGCCCGCCATCGAGGCGGGACGACAGTCGGTGGGAAAGACGATGGACGGTTTCGAGGTCGTCGGTCCGTCGTTCGTGGTGACCGGCAACACCGAAGCCGAGCTGGAGGAGGCCGCCGCCGCGACCCGCAGGCAGATCGCGTACTACGGTTCCACCCCCGCCTACCGGCCGGTGCTCGACCTGCACGGCTGGGGCGAGCTTCAGAACGACTTGAACCGGCTGTCGAAACAAGGCCGGTGGGAGGAGATGGGTGATGCCATCGACGATGAGGTGCTCAACGCCTT
>JBFHME010000224.1:0-3568 GCA_041594435.1 Acidimicrobiales bacterium | reverse complement strand
TCGTTGCCGAGGAAGGTGATGGCGCCGATGCAGACGACGGCGATGAGGGCGACCAGGAGGGCGTACTCGACGAGCGAGGCGCCTCGTTCGGTCTTGGTGTGGGCCTTGAGCCAGCCGGCGATGAATTCATAGTGGATCATGTGGATGTTTCCTGCTTCTGTGTTTGTTGTTCCGTCCCCTGTGGGGGCTTACACAGAAGTGATCGTCGATCCAGCCGGCCTTCTTAATAGGTCGGGACACACAAAGCGACCCGGGAACTCCTACAGGGGGGTCGGAAGGCCTATGCCGGCCGTCGTTGTGGCGTCGGCGCCGGCCGGCACCGGCTGATCAGCCGGCGACGGCGGTGTGTCCGGCGGCCCGCAACGAGGCCCGCAGCCGATCGGCCATGGCGTCGAGCGCAGCGGCGGACGCATTGGTGTCCGCGTTGCGGAAGTCGAGATGGGCCATCGACGAGATCGGCACCACATGAACGTGTGCGTGGGGCACCTCGAAGCCGGCGATCATCAACCCGATGCGCTCACAGTCGACGGCCGCCTTCTGAGCGACACCGATGGTGTGGGCCACCGCCATCAAATGCCGGGCCGTCTCGGCATCGAGATCGGTCCACTGGTCGACCTCGGCCCTGGGGATCACCAGACAATGCCCGGGGTGGAGCGGCCGGATGTCGACCATGGTCACGCACACGTCGTCGGCCCAGATGATCCGACCCGGGATGTCGCCGTCGATGATCCTGGTGAAGATGGAAGCCACGGGCCGATCCTAGTTGGGGGCCTTGGTCACGCAGAACTCGTTCTGCTCCGGGTCGAGCATCACCGTCCAGGTGATGCCCAGTTCGGTGCGGGTCTCAACCTTCGTTCCCCCGGCCTCGACGAGGCGGGCCACATGGGCGTCGGGGTCGGGCACGTGCAGGTCGAGGTGCATTCGGTTCTTGGCCGTCTTGGGTTCGGGCACCTTGAGGAACAGCATCCGCGGACCCTCGCCCGCCGGGTCGACGGCCGATCCGTAGTTGCCGATGTGTTCGGCTGGGATGTCGTTGGCCGCGGCGAACTCCTCCCAGGTGGCGAAGCCCGGCGGAGGCGGCTCCGGGACATAACCCATGGCCAGCTGCCAGAAGGCGGCCAGGGCCGGTGGATCGTCGGCGTCGACGGTGATCTGAAAGTGGGTGCCCATCACCAGACTCTATCCGAGGGTCCGGCGCGCCGATCGGGTCTCGGATTGCGGTCGTGGGCCGATCGGCCCGGCCCGATCCGCGCTTTGACTCTGTTGTCGTTGGCGCCCGACCGGTACGTTCGGTTGGGTGGATCTCGAGGCGGAACGAGTGACGACCGAGTCGACCCGCCGGTCCGTTTTCGAACGAAGTCGACTTGCGATAGCCGGTCTCACGGCGACGATGCTGATCGTGTCGT
This sequence comes from Acidimicrobiales bacterium, assembly GCA_041594435.1. Classification (GTDB taxonomy): domain Bacteria; phylum Actinomycetota; class Acidimicrobiia; order Acidimicrobiales; family SZUA-35; genus JAHELU01. Next base: position 2,162 of record JBFHME010000224.1, on the reverse strand, counting down.
TGCTGATTGCCGTGGTGGGCATGCGCACGGCCACGTTGTACACGGAACGCGAGTCGGCGATGGCGCTGGTCAGCCCGGGAGGCCCCACCATCGTGGAGGCGGACGCCCCGCCCACTGCGGCAGGCGGTGGAGAGGCTTCGTCGACGGACGCGACCGCCACCACGACGACCGAGGCGCCACGCGGCGCAGCGGTGTCGTCGGCCTCGAGCGCGGAGGAGCCCGGCGAGGCGCCTTCGGACGGGAGCCCGCAGGAGCGGGGCCGGTGGGCGTTGACACAGATCGGGTATCCCTGGGAGGACATGCTGCCGGGTTGGCGGGTCGAGTTCCTGGACGGGCGCACCGGCCTTTTCGGCCTCACACTGGTCGACGACAAGCGCATCGAGATCTACGTGCGTGACAACCAGGCCGACGATCTCCTCGTGCACATCGTGGCCCACGAACTCGGACACGCCGTCGACGTCACCCTGAACGATGGCGACGATCGCCGGACATGGCAGGCCGCCCGAGGCATCGAAGACGAACCGTGGTGGCCAAGCTCGGCCGCGTCGGACTTCCGGACCGGGGCCGGCGACTTCGCCGAGAGCTTCGCCTACTGGCAGGCCGAGTCCGCCCATTACCGGTCAAAGCTCGGTCCTGCGCCGAGCGCCGAGCAGCTCCGGGTGATCGCGGAACTGGCCGCCGGCTGACCGACGGACGGGGCGAGGGGCAGCGATCGGACCGCCATCCGCGCCCTCGACTAGGTTGGCGTCATGTCCAAAGCCGATACCCCGTCCTCGCTGTCCGAAGCCTCCGTCTCGCTCGACACCGTCAGCCGGCTCCACGGGATCACCACCTGGTTCCACGTGTTCATCTACTCGGCGTCGGAGGCGGGCGAGGAGTTCGACAAGGTCGGGCTCGACGGCCGGAGCGGCTACTTCGCCTCCCGGGCCGCCCCGATGGGGCCGGTACCGCCCGAGGTGATCACCGCCACCTTCTACAACTTCCCGCTCGGCCTCGTCGAGCACTGGATGCGGGATCGGTGGGACTCGGTCTCCCCGGCGGAGGCGTCGGCCGCTCGATGGCGGGCCGTCGGGCGGGTGCTCAACACCCATGTGCGGCGGGTGTTGCCGGCCGACGCCGTCGCCGAGGCGACCGACATCGCCCAGCGGGCCGTCGACGCTCTGGCCTGGCCCGGTCGACCGTTGGCCGCCGGTCATGCCGCCGTGCTGGACCAGTGCCCCGACGATGATCTGGTGCGCCTCTGGCAACTCGTTGCCGTGCTGCGGGAATGGCGGGGCGACGGGCACGTTGCGTTGCTCACCGCGGAGCCGCTGAGCGGCGCCGAGTGCACGGTGATCACCCACGCCCTCAGCAAAGGTCGGGGTTTCCTGAAGAGTTCACGCCGTTGGTCGGACGACGACTGGTCGGCCGCCGTCGACCGGCTGACGGCCGACGGTTGGATCAGCGGCGAGGACGCCATGACCGATGAGGGCAAGGTCCGGCGTCGGGCTCTGGAAGCGCGCACCAACGAACTGGCCGCGCCGATGTGGAGCGGCTTCGACGACGCCACCGTCAACCGTCTCGGTGATCTCCTCGAACCGGCCGTCGAGGCGTTGACCGCAGCCGGCTATTTCGCCATGTTCGGTCGTCCTGCGCCGGAGCCGGCAGGGTAGACCGGCCTCGCTCGGATTGGGTCGATCCTAGATCGCGTCGACGTTGCGTTCGCCGGTACGGATCCTCACGATGGTCGACACCTCGCTCACCCAGATCTTGCCGTCGCCGATCTTGCCCGACTGGGCGCCGGCGATGATGGCGTCGACCGCCTCATCGACCTGGCTGGGCTCCACCACGATTTCGAGCTTCACCTTGGGTACGAACTCCACCCGGTACTCGGCCCCACGGTAGGTCTCGGTGTGGCCGCCCTGACGCCCGAACCCCTTGACCTCGGAGGCCGTCATTCCCTGAATGCCGACCTTGGCCAACTCGTTCTTCACATTGTCGAGCTTGTGAGGCTTGATGACTGCGGTGACCAGATTCATTGGGTCACCGTAGCGGACGGGTCGATTGATCGCTATGGCCGGGCGACAGGCCGAATGACCGGGTCAGGTGTCGAACTCGATCGGTGGATCGGCGTCCGGTCGGGGTGGTGTGGCGAAGTAGGCGGTCAGGTCGCCCGAGAGCGT
>JBFHME010000223.1:0-3579 GCA_041594435.1 Acidimicrobiales bacterium | reverse complement strand
CTCACCACACGGATGGTGGAGCTCGACCGGGGTCGGGCCTTCGTCCACAACGGCTCCTACGCCGACTATCTGGCCGCCAGGGAGCAGCGTGAGATCGATGCGGCGGCCGCCGACGCGGTCCGCCGGAACCTGGCCCGTCAGGAGCTGGCGTGGCTGCGGCGCGGCGCTCCGGCCCGCACGTCGAAGCCGAAGGCGCGCATCGAGCGGGCGGTTGCACTGGTCGAGGGCCGGCCGCAGGGCCCGGCCCGAGCCGGGAACCTGCACCTCGAGTTCGGGACCCCGCGGCTGGGCGATGTGGTCATCGAGCTCGAAGGCGTCACGGTGGCCGATCCCGTTGGCCGTCCGGTGATCAGCGGCGTCGACCTGCGGCTCGACCCCCGGGAACGGCTCGGTGTCGTCGGACCCAACGGTGCCGGCAAGACATCACTGCTCGATGTGCTGGGCGGGCAGCGGGAACCGCTGGCCGGATCCGTCACCGTCGGGAGTACCGCCGAGATCGGCTACTACAGCCAGCTCGGCGCCGATCTCGACCCGGATGCCCGGGTGCGGGAGGTGGTGGCCGGTCCTCATCGCCAACCCGACTGGACCGACGCCCGCTTACTCGAAGCGTTCTGGTTCGACTCCGACGCCCAGTGGGCTCAGGTGTCGACGCTGTCCGGCGGGGAGCGGCGCCGACTCCAGCTCATGCAGGTACTGGCCCGCCGGCCGAACGTGTTGCTGCTCGACGAGCCGACCAACGATCTCGATCTGGAGACGCTGAGGGCGCTGGAGGACTTTCTCGACGAGTGGCCGGGTGCCGTGGTCGTCGTCAGCCACGACCGGGCCTTTCTCGAACGGGCGGTGGCCGACGCCCTGATCGTCGACGGCAGCGGCGGCGCCCGCCGTTGGCCCGGAGGGTTCGGGACGTGGGACGCCCAGCGCCGAGCGTCGTTCACGGCCGGCCGCTCCGTACGGAGCCTTGCCGGGGGTGGTGGACCGGTAACGGCCGGGAAGTCGGCCGGGGCTTCGACCGCACCACCCGGCGTATCCAGAACGGCGTCGCCGGCAAATCGAAAACAGGGTGGTGGCCGGTCGAGTTCGACCATCGGCCATCAGCTCCGTCAGGCGGAGAAACGCCTGGCCCGGCTCGAGAAACAACGGGCCGGTTTGACCGAGCGATTGGCTCAGGCTGGCGCGGATCACGATCTTCTTGCCACACTTGGGACCGACCTGGCCGAGGTTGTGGCCGAGCTGGAGGCGACCGAGGAGGAGTGGCTGGCATTGGCGGAGGAACAGGAGCAACGGTGACGGAACGAGCAGCAGAGTTCGGCGGCCGGCGGTCGCCGGGGCCCGAGGAGCGATCGGTCGCCGAGTTGCGATCACTCGACGGCATCAAATGGGGCCGCTACGAGCCGCCGGTGCTGGCGGCCTGGGTGGCCGACATGGATCTGGCCCCTCCATCGTTCATCGTCGATGCCCTGGCCGACTTCGTGGCCGGCCGGGACTACGGCTACAACTTCGCCGCCTCCGATCGCCTGGCCGGTGCCTTCTGCGACTGGCAGCACACCCATCACGGCTGGCGCCCCGACGAGGGGCGGGTCCGCCGCTTCTGCGACGTTCTGCACGCGATCGACGCGGCGATCTGGCTCCACACCGATCCGGGTGACGGCGTCATCCTCCTCACTCCCATCTACCCGCCGTTCATCGATGCGGTCACCAGCGCCCAGCGCCGGATCATCGATGTTCCGCTCGACCGCGACGACAACTGGCGGCTCGACCCGGAACGACTCGAAGCGGCCGTCGACGAGCGCACCAAGGTTCTGCTGCTGTGCCACCCTCACAACCCGACCGGCCGGGTCTTCGACGCCGCCGAGCGGGCGGCGATCGCCAAGGTGGTCATCGACCACGATCTGCTCCTCATCAGTGACGAGGTGTGGGCAGACCTGACCCACCCCGGTTTCACCCACCGTCCGATGGCGCTCGAACCGGGTCTGTCGGGGCGAACGCTGACCGTCACCTCGGCCTCCAAGGCGTTCAATCTCGCCGGCCTCCGCTGTGCGGTGGCCCATGTCGACCACGACGGGGTGGCCAAGCAGATGGAGGCGTTGCCGGATCACCTTCTGGGGGCGGTGTCGATCCCGGGCGCGCTGGCCTCGTTGACCGCGTGGACCGGCGGTGAGGCGTGGTTGTCGGCGACCCGGTCGTATCTCACCGCTCGGCGCGACCAACTCGTGACCAGGCTCAGCGCCGAGGCACCGGCGATCGGGTTGTCCACCCCGGAGGCGACCTACCTGGCCTGGCTCGACCTCCGCGCCTTCGACCTCGGACCCGACCCATCCCGGGCGCTGCTCTCGAACGCCGACATCGCCCTCAACCCCGGGACCGACTTCGGCCCCGAAGGCGAGGGATTCGTGCGGCTGAACGTCGCCACCTCGGCGGAGATCCTCGACGAGATCATCGACCGGATGGTCGGTTTTCTCGAGCGACGCTGAGGCCGATTCCTCTTCGACGCGAAGTGGCCGCGGTCGCGACCCGGTTCGGGCACAATGGGGGCGTGGATCGTCGGCGCTCGGGGTCAAACCTCTCCTCCTCTTTGTGCTTCATCGGTGCGCTGGGATTCGCCGCCTCGGTGCTGGTGGTCGTCGGCGGCACACTGGCCGGTGCGGCCGATCCCGGAGGACCCGGCCGGCTGTGGGCCGTTCCCGCTGTTCCGGTACGGCCTTCGGTCGACCTGCTGCCCGCTCTGGTGGTCTACTTCGGTGGTCTGATCATCCTGGTGCGGGCCTGGCTGCTGTTGAGACGGGAGCACCTGATCCGCCCCGGCGGCGTACCCCTCCTGGTCGTGGTCGGCCTCATCGTGGTGTGGTCGATACCGATGCTGGTCGGACCGCCGCTCGGTAGTCGGGACGTGTACGCCTACGCCGCCCAGGGCAGACTCGCCGATCAGGGGTACGACGTGTACGACGATGGCCCCGGCGAACTGGGAGAGGGCGATCCGGTGCTGGCCCCGGTCGACCCGCTCTACTGGGAGTCACCGGTCCTCTACGGCCCCGTGTTCGTCGCGCTGTCCAGCGCCGTGGCGGAGGTCACCGGTGATCACGTGGTGGCCGCCGTGTTCGGCTTCCGTGTGCTGGCCGTGCTGGGTCTCGTCGTCACCGCGCTGGCCGTTTTCGACCTGTCACGGGGATTGGGCCGTGATCCCACCGACGCCTTGATCCTGGCGATCGCCAACCCACTGGTGTTGTTCCACCTCGTGTCGGGGGCCCACAACGAGGCCATCATGTTGGCGTTCCTGGTCGGCGGCGTGGCCATCGGCCGCCGTCGCGGTCATCTCGTTCACCTCGGTATCGCCCTGTGTGCCTTCGCCGCCGTCATCAAGATCCCGGCTCTGCTGGCCGTTCCGTTCATCGGCTGGCACTGGGCCGCCGAGGCCGCTAGTCGCGTGCGTCGCTGGGCCCGGGTCGCGTTCGCCGGGCTGGAGGCGATCGTCGTGATGACGCTGGCCGGTCGGCTCACCGGTTGGGGATGGGGCTGGGTCGAGGCGATGGCCGACAGCCGACCGGTCGACGCCTACCTGAGCATCACCCGGGTTTTCGGCGG
>JBFHME010000222.1:0-3966 GCA_041594435.1 Acidimicrobiales bacterium | reverse complement strand
CTTGGTTCCCCGGTACATGCTGCCGTCGGCCGTTTTCACCCCGACGCAGCGCCCGTCGTCGATCAAGAGCTCGGTGACCGTGCGCCCGCACCGCACCGGTACATCGTGTTCGGCCAGGTAGCCGACCAGCGCATCGATCAGCGTGCCTGAACCGCCAAGCGGGATCGACCAGCTGTTGCGTTGCCGTCCGGCCACAAGCGAGTAGGCCAGGAGGCCGGTGCCGGGACGGTCGATCGCCACGATGGTCTGGAACGTCATCCACAGCAGGAAGGCCTGGGAGTGACGGTCGGAGAACTCGGTCATGATCAGGTCGTAAGCCGACATTGCCTGGCGGCGCCGCCAGGTCGCCGCCCGAGGGTGACCCTCCAGCAGCGTGTCAGTCGACGGCCCGTAGCCGACCGGTCGGAAGCGACCCTGCCCGAAGACGGGCCCGACGTCGGCCCACTCCTCCAGCAGCCGGCGATAGGCGTTGCCGTCGGCTGCGGAGAACCGGCCGAACTCGGCGATGGTCTCTTCCGGATCGAGCGACATCGTGAACCGTTCGCCGTCGGGAAAGACCACGTGGGCCACCGGGTCCGGGTCGTGGTAGGCCAGACCGTAGCGGGAGACCAGACCGAGTTCGTCATCACGGATCAGCGGGTTGAGTCGGATGAGCGTGTGCCCGGTCGAGCAGGCGTCGATGCCGAGGCCGGGAATCAGCCAATCCTCGGTCGAGGCGCCACCACCGGGAATCGGGCGGGCGTCGAGCACGATCGCCGAGTAACCGGCTCGGGCCAGATAGGCGGCGGTGATCAGACTGTTGTGGCCGGCTCCGGCTACCACGAAGTCGGCCTCGAAACCGCTGTGATCGGACATGGTCATGGTCCGGTCCGGCGGTCCCCTGTCGTATCCCCCATCCACCGAATGTAGGCCACCGATCGGATGCTCTGCAAACGATTGCAGCGGTTCGGTCCGAGCGAGTAGCCTGCTGAAGGTGATCATCGACGCCCACGCCCACGCCATACCACCGAGGTTCATCGAGTATCTCGTCGCCAGGGGCGGGGACGCACTGACCACGGCGATCAGTGGGCTCAGCACCGTCGAGTCGCCCCGGGGCCTGAAAGTGGTGTTCGGTGGGCGGACGACTTCTCCTCTGAATGCGTCCCTCAGCGACATGGATGCCCGAATCGGCTGGATGGATCAGAGAGGGATCGACGTGCAGATCCTGGCCGGTTGGATCGACCTGACCGGCTACGAGATCGACCCGGGCGACGCCGTCGACTACAGCCGAGCTCACAACGAGATGCTGGCGGATTATGCAGCCGATCACCGAGATCGATTTCGACTGATCGGTACGGTGCCTCTGCAGGCGCCGGACGCAGCCGCCGTCGAACTGGGTGCCATGATGGACGCCGGATTCGTTGGCATCGAGATCGCCACGACGGTGGAGGGAGTCGCCTTGGATCGAGCCGGACTCGACCCGGTCTGGGAGGCGGCCGAGGCCACCGGAGCCTTCGTGCTCCTCCATCCGATGACACCGCTGACCGGCATTGATCTCGGCCGCTACTTCATGGACAACGCCGTCGGTCGTCCAGCGGAGACCTCCATCACCCTCGCCGGTCTGATCCTCGACGGAGTGTTCGAACGGTTTCCCCGACTCAAGATGTGTGCGGTTCATGGTGGCGGGTTCATCCCGTACCAGATCGGCCGTCTCGACCAGGCCGTCAAAGCCAAACCCGACCTGGCCGGAGCCAACCTGTCCCGTCTCCCGAGCGAGTATCTACGCAGCGTCTATGTCGACACGATCGTCAACAACCCGGCGGTGCTGCGGTTCATGGTCGACTACCTGGGGGCCGATCGGGTGCTGCTGGGAACCGACTATCCGTTTCCCATGGGCGACCTCGATCCGGTCACCTCGGTGAACGCCATGCCCCGCGTTACCGACGACGAGTTCCATGCCATCTGCGGCGCCAACGCCGAGCGGCTCATCGAGATCGATCGTGCCTGACGACACCAATCCGGTGCCTGACATGACAGGGCCCTGGAAGCCCTATCCGCCGGCTCCCCGGGTCGATGCGCGACGGCTGGTTGAGGGGCGGGGCCGGTTCGTGGCCAACCTGGCGATCCCCGGGCTGCTGCACGCCGGCTTCGTCCGGAGCGTCGAGGCGCGTGGTCGGATCCGTTCCGTCGATCTCTCCGCCGTCGTCGAGCATCCGAGGGTGGTGGCCGCCTTCACCGCCGACGACCTCGGTCTCGACGACATCGCGTCGAACGTCGACGGCCCCGGCGCCATCGACGGCTCCGCCATGACCCGCCCGATCCTCGCCCGTGACCTGGTACAGCATGTCGGTGATCCCGTGGCCGTGATCGTGGCCGAGGACCCGATCGTCCTGGCCGACGTCCTCGAGCGGGCCGAGGTCGACATCGAACCGCTGCCGGCATACATCGACGCCGCGTCCGCCTTGGCCGGCGAGCCGCTCCACCCCGGGACCGTATCGAACCTGGTGACCCGGACCAGGATTGGTGATCCCGAGACCGGATGGGACAACCCGGCGATCGACGTCGAAGTCGACATCACGGTGGTCAACCAACGAGTGGCCCCGGTCACCCTCGAACCGACGGCCATCGCCGCAGCGCCGGAGTCCGATACCGGTGTCACCCGGGTTCACGTCGCCCACCAGGCCCCGCATCTCCTCAAGCGACAGCTCGCCCGGTGGTTCGACGACATCGAGGTGATGGTGGGTGACGTTGGCGGCGGGTACGGGCTCAAAGCACGGCTGTACCCCGAGTACCTGGCGGTGATTGCGGCCGCCCGCCGGTTCGGCCGCCCGGTCCGTTGGCTCCAGACCCGATCCGAGCAACTGGCCTGCGGCAGCCACGGCCGGGACATGGACCATCGGGTTCGGCTCGGGGCCACGGCCGACGGGCGTATCGTACGAGCCGATATCGACTTCACCCTGGCCGTGGGCGCCTACCCCCATCTCGGGGCGATGGTGGCCGACTTCACCCGCCTCGTCGCTCAGCAGCTCTACGACATCGGCGAACTCTCGGTGACATCGCAGGTGGTGGTGACCAACACCGCACCGATCGCCCCGTATCGGGGAGCCGGTCGCCCGGAGGCGGCGTATGCCATGGAGCGGGCGGTCGATGCGCTGGCCCGCCGGCTCGACCTCGATCCGGTCGATGTGCGGGCCCGAAACCTGCTGGCGCCGAGGACCTGGCCCCACGTGACCCACACCGGCGCCCGCTACGACAGCGGCGACTACCGGGCGGCCCTCGATCACGCGGTGTCCAGGCTCGATCTGATCTCCATGCGGGACCGTCAGGTTCGGCAACTGCGTCGGTACCAGTCCCGCACGCCCGGTGCCGGGACTGCCACCCCGCTGCTCGGCGTTGGGTTGGCCGCGTGGGTCGAGCGAGCCGGCGGCCGCCCCGACACCGGCGAATACGCCAAGGTCGAAGCGTTGGCCGATGGCCGATTGATCGTGCTGTCCGGATCCTGCGACTCCGGACAGGGTCATCACACGGTGTGGGCCCAGTTGGCCGGCCGGGCCTTCGGGTTCACTGCGTCGTCGGTGAGCGAACGCATCACGGTGATCGAGGGCGATACCGAACGGATTCCCCGGGGATCCGGTTCGTCGGCCAGCCGCTCCGCCCAGATCGGCGGCTCGGCCGTGCACCGGTGCGCCCGACGCCTGGTCGATCACCTTCGGGGCGTGGCCGCCAACATCCTGGAGGCGGCTGCGGCGGACATAGAGGTCGAGGATGGAACGTTCCGGGTCCGCGGCGTGCCCACTGCAACCGCCACCCTCAGCGAGGTGGTCGTCGAGGCCGGCCGTCTCGGCGTGGCGGTGGCCGACGAGGAATGGTACGTACCGGGATCCCAAACCTTCCCCTACGGCGTGCACGCCGCCGTCGTGGAGGTGGATCCCGACACCGGGGCGGTCGCCGTCGAGCGCTACATCGCCGTCGACGACTGCGGCGTGG
>JBFHME010000221.1:0-4074 GCA_041594435.1 Acidimicrobiales bacterium | reverse complement strand
GCAGCCCTGTGCCCAGGGTTGACCGGGAGCCGTCGCCGGTGCCGCCGGCATCGACCACGACGACGACGGCGCCGGCGACGTCGACGACGACGAACCCGGCCACACCGTCGACCGCAACCGAACCGACACCGACAACCGGGGCACGGCCGCGAACACGGCCAACCACCACACCGACCACGGCGGCACCGGATGACAGGATGGCGATCCGTGAGTGGCGCACCATTTCCAGCGCCGACTTCCGGCGCTTCGTCGAGGCGAGGCGCTTCACCACCACCGAATACCTCACGCCGGCTCTCGTACACGGCACGATCGTCGAGGCGGATCAGCGCATCAACGTCGTCCTCGTGCACCGGTCGGCCACCGCTCCTCTGCGCGTCAGCCCCGGCGACAATCGTCGTCAGGTGGTTGGAGCGTGGGCCCAAGCCGTTGGCGCGACGGCCGGGATCAACGCCAACTGGTACAGCCCGTTCGACGGACCGGCTGTATCCGGTGGCCAGGTCTACGGCGGATCCGACCACGGCTACACCGCACTGTTCGGCTTCACCTCCGATGGTGATCTCGTGGCCGACCATCACCACAAGATCCATGATCGGGTGGACCCCCGGGTCGTCGAAGCGGTGTCTGGTCATCCCACCCTGATCCACCGGGGCACGGCCACCACCGATTTCGGGGGCGATCCGACGTTCACCAGGCGCGATCCTCGCACTGCGATCGGGGTCTCCGCCGACGTCGACGTGCTGATCCTCGTGACCGTCGATGGACGGCAGGCCGATGCCATCGGCATGACCGGTGCCGAAACGACCCGTCTCCTCAGGAGGTTGGGTGCCCACGACGCGGTCATGCTCGACGGTGGCGGATCGAGTGCCATGTGGATTGCCGGGAGGGGGATCGTCAATCGGCAGTCCGATCCGGGGCGGACCGTCGGGAACCAGATCGCCGTCTTCGGTCGCTGATCCGTCCCTGCGGGTTCGGCCACCTGGCGTCGCCGTTGACGGGCCGTCGCCCCCGCTGCACCGACGGGTCTCGGGTTGGTAGTGGTGTTACCGGCGCGTAACCTTCTGGCAGCGGGAGGCGTCTAAACAGGCATGGATGTGATCGTCGAGCGGATCGAACACGGAGCCAAGGGTCCGCGTTCGCTGACCTTCGTCGGCGGCGACGAACCCGTGACCAAAACCTGGGCTCAAGTGCACGAGGAAGCCAAGGCGATGGCGGCCCGGCTCCAGCAGCAGAACGTCGGACGGGGCGATCACGTGGCCGTCCTCGGCCCGACGACACCCGATCTCGTCACGGCCTTTCAGGCCATCTGGTTGTGCGGAGCGACCTTGGTCGTCCTGCCGCTGCCGATGCGGTTGGCATCGCTCGAGGAGTTCACCTCGGCCACGAAGGCCCGCATCCGCGCCGCCGACTGTGTCGCCGTGCTCGTCGACCCCGACTTCGCGCCCTTCATCGAGATCGAACCCGACGACCCGCCGATGCTGGCCCTCGACCAGCTGGCGGCTCCCGGCGGTCCGAAGAGCGACGACTTCATCCGCCCCGATTATCAGCCCGAGGATCTCCTGATCCTCCAGTTCACCAGTGGTTCCACCTCCGAACCCAAAGGTGTGGTGCTTCCCAATCACGTCGTCGCCGCCAACCTCGACGCCATCCTCCAGGCGGCCGACGTCGACATCGACACCGACGTGATGGTCTCGTGGCTGCCGCTCTACCACGACATGGGCCTCGTCGGCTTCTGCATCCTGCCCATGTCGGCGGGTATTGATCTGGTACTGGCCGCACCGCAGGACTTCCTGGCGTCACCCGGTCGATGGATGGAATGGATCTCCACCTATGGCGGCACGGCGACGGCCGGTCCCAACTTCAGTTGGGTGCTGGCCGCCCGGGCCCTGCGTCGCGACGGACCCGCCCTCGACCTCTCCTCGTTGCGTATCGGGTTGAACGGGGCCGAACCGGTCGACCCGGAGTCGGTGCGCGCCCTCATCGCCGCCGGTGAGCGCCACGGACTTCGGCCCGGTGCCGTGTTCCCGGCGTTCGGCATGGCCGAGGTTGCCATCGCCGGAAGCTTCCCCGAGCCGATGAGCGGGTTGAACACCGATGTGGTCGATCACGAACGGCTGGAACTCGAACACCTGGCGGTACCGGTCGAGCCCGACCACCCCAAAGCCAGGGAGATCGTGTTGCTCGGCCGTCCGGTCCCCGGCCTCGAATTTCGAATCGTCGACCACGAGTCGGGCGCCGAACTCGGCGAGCGCGAGGTGGGTGAACTCCAGATCCGGGGCACCTCCGTCACTCCCGGCTACTACAAGCGCGACGACGTCAATCATGAGTTGTTCGACGATGGATGGCTGAAGACGGGCGACCTCGCCTACATGGTCGACGGGCAGATGGCGATGTGCGGCCGAATCAAGGACCTCATCATCGTCGGCGGCCGCAGCGTCTACCCCCAGGACATCGAGCGGGCCGTCGGAGGGATCGACGGGATCCGGGCAGGGAACGTCATCGCCTTCGGTTCGCCCGGCCGCAAGGGCAAGGAGCAGATTGTCGTCGTGGCCGAGACGAGGGCCGAGTCACGACTCGACGACATACGGGCCGCGGTCAACGAGAAGTCGATCGGCGCGGTCGGTGTTCCCTGCCGTGAGGTCGTGCTGGTCAAGCCCGGCACCCTGCCCAAGACCAGCTCCGGGAAGTTGCAGCGGACACTCTGCCGGCTGCAGTTTTCCAGCGGCGAACTCGAGCTCGTCGCCGAGCCCGCCGCCGGCGACTGACGCTCCGCCGGAGGATCAGGTCACCCACTCCTAGGCTTCGGCGTCGGACGGCTCGTGCGTTTCGTCGTCGCGCCCGACGGATGCACGGGACGCGTTCAGATCGTCCGGTTCGACGTCGTCGTCGGGCCTGTCGGGTTTGCGTGGTCGTTCCGCTGTGGCCGGCTTGGTCGACCCGCTGAGGGCGATCAGGGGGGCCGCCCATTTGGTGCTGGGATCGATGTCGACCAGCATCGCCTTGCTGAACAGTGTCATCGGGACGGCCAGCAGGGCGCCCAGGGGGCCGAGCACCCAGCCCCAGAAGATGAGCGAGACGAAGGTGAGGGTGGCCGAGAGGCCGACGGCATCGCCGACGATCTTCGGCTGGATCGCCGACTGGATGACCACGTTGATCACCGTGTAGATCACGATGACCCAGACCGAGAGTTGCCAGCCTCCCTCGAAGAAGGCCAGCGTCGCCGGCGGTATCAAGCCCAGAACGAACCCGACGTTCGGGATGTAGTTGGTGATCAGCGACAGCACGCCCCACACGAACGGCAGCGGGATGCCGAGGATCATGAGAGCGATCACGTCGAGCGCGGCCACGACCAACCCGAACAGCGTCGACACCACGAAGTACGAGCGGGTCCGGCTCGCGAAGCCGCGCAGGGCCTCGACGACCGCGGGCCGCACCTCGCTGATGGCATTGAGGTTGGCGGTGAACGCTCCGGTGTCCATCACCATGAACAGCATCGAGATCAGGACGAGGCTGATGGCGCTGGTGATGCCGAGCACGCTCGACAAGGCGTTGGTGACCTGGCCGGCCACCGAGGTCAGGTCGATGTCGGCCATTGCGGCTCCGAGATCGTCGCTGGTGTAGCCCCACTTGGCCAGCCTGGCCTCGATATCGGCCTGGGTTTCGGACAGCTTGGTGGTGTAGAAGTCGCTGGTCAACAGCTGAACCAGCCTGGTCACCGTCCAGATCAAGGCGGCCAACATCACCATCAGGACGCCATAGGCGGTCACCGCCAGCCCGGCGGTCGCGAGTGTGCTGTTCAGGCCGAGGCGCCGCAGCCAGTGGTAGACCGGGCTGACCACCACGACCACCACGAGGGCGAGGAAGATCGGACCGATCGAGGAGGCGAACGACCGCAGTCCAGCCACCACGATGATGGCGGCGGCAACGGTGAGGAGGACGTTCAGACCGCGAGGGAGACCCGTCGTCGGTGTCTCGCCGGTGGGCCGTGGGGTCACAGGTTCTTCGTCGGTGGATTGGTCGGTCATTGGAGTGTTTGCGATGACGGTCGGTCAGTCGGCGGACTTCAGGTCGGCAAAG
>JBFHME010000220.1:0-4090 GCA_041594435.1 Acidimicrobiales bacterium | reverse complement strand
CCGACGCCTTCGCCGAGAGTGCCGACGGGCAGTTGGTGGTCCGGGTGGCGCCGACCCGCGAGTTCGACCGGGACACGGAGGACTACTGGTACAACCGGCCCAGCGTGGCCTGGGTCCAGGCGACAACGCTGGGCATCGACGCCATCCTCGACGGTGACGAGCTCCTGGTCTGGACCACCGACCTCACCACCGGGGAGGTTCGCCCCGGGGTCGAGGTCGAGCTGGTCGGCTCGAATCGCACCATCACCACCGACGACAGCGGGGTGGCCCGGTCGCCGATCCAGGGTCGCATCCGGGGCCTGCTGGGCCGCGACGACAGGGCAGAGGGCCGGGCCGCCGTCGGCTTCCTGGCCTCCGGCTGGCACGGGGGCTGGGAGGTCCAGCGGAACGTCGACGAAGCCCGGTGGTACGTGTTCGACGACCGCGGGATCTACAAGCCGGGGGAGACCGTGCGGGTCACCGGCTGGATCCGCAAGCTGGCCCTCTCGGGCGACGCCCAACTGGAGCTGTACGACGGGCCCACCATCACCTGGACGGCGTACGATCCGGTGGGCAACCCGGTGGGCGATGGGCGGGTCGACGTCAACCCGCTGGGCGGCTTCAACCTCACCGTCGAGCTGCCCGACTCGGCCAACCTCGGCTACGGCTTCATCGAGCTGCAGGCCGCCGGGTCCGGGGTCTCCCAGGGCGGGGCCTACTGGAGCCACCAGTTCCAGATCCAGGACTTCCGCACCCCGGAGTTCGAGGTGACGGCCCGTCCCGAATCGCCCGGTCCCTACTATGTGGTGGAGCCCGCCACCGTCGCCGTTGACGCCAACTACTACGCCGGGGGTCCGCTGCCCGACGCGGAGGTCAACTGGCTGGTCACCAGCGCCCAGACCACCTACCGCCCGCCCCGCTGGGACCAGTACAACTTCGGGATCTGGCAGCCCTGGTGGTACGGCGGCGGTTTCGGGCCGCACTTCGAGGACGCCGGCTTCAGCCGGGGGTTCGCCGAGGAGGTGGCCTTCGAGGGCGGCGCGTTCGAGGACGGTGGCTGTTTCGGCCCCGACTGTCCCGGCGGCCCCACCGTGGAACAGTTCGCCGGCCGGACCGACGGCAACGGCCACCACTACCTCCGACTCGATTTCGAGGGCCCCGGCGTCGACCTGCCCAACACGGTCACCGCCGAAGCCCAGGTCACCGACGTCAACCGCCAGGTGTGGGCCTCCCGCACCGATCTGGTGGTCCATCCGGCCCGCTACTACGTCGGCCTCCGCTCCGACCGCCCCTTCGTCCAGCAGGGCACCCCCATCCGGATCGACACCGTTGTCACCGACGTCGACGGGGTGGGCGTGGCCGATGCCGCGGTGGAGGTCACCGCCGGACGGGTCGATCAGGTCTGGGTCAACGGTCGGTGGAACGAGGAGGTGGTCGACACCCAAACCTGCGCCGTCACCTCCGTCGCCCTCGACCCGGCCACCGCCAACAGCCCTGACACCGACGCCGCCCGACCCGACGCCATGCGCTGCGAGTTCGACACCGAGCTGGGCGGCCGGTACCGGCTCACCGCCGTGGTCACCGACGGCGACGGCCGCCACAACCGAAGCGAGATGACGGTGTGGGTCACCGGCGCCGACACCGCCCCCAACCGGACGGTCACCCAGGAGACGGTGACGATGGTGCCCGATGCCGACGCCTACGCCCCGGGCGACACGGCCCAGCTCCTCGTTCAGGCCCCCTTCGCGCCGGCTTCCGGGCTCGTCACCGTGAGCCGGGGCGGCATCGTGTCGACCCAGACCTTCGATGCGTCCGACGGCAGCGCCGTCATCGACATCGGAATCGAGGAGGCGTGGATCCCCAACGTCACGGTCCAGGTCGACATGGTGGGCACCGCCGTTCGGTTGGCCGACGACGGTACTCCCCAACCCGATGTGCCGCCCCGTCCCGCCTTCGCCACCGGCCAGCTCAACCTCCCGATCCCGCCCGTGACGAGGGCCCTCGACGTGGTGGCCGAAGCGGCCAATCCGCTGCTCGACCCGGGAACCGACACCTCGGTGACGGTGACCGTCACCGACGCCGGCGGCCGCCCGGTCGACGGGGCCGGCGTGGCCGTGATCGTCGTCGACGAGGCGGTCCTGTCCCTCACCGGTTATCAGCTCGCCGACCCGCTCGACGTGTTCTACGGCGACGTCTGGTCCCAGCTGTTCGCCGAGTACACCCGATCGGGCATCGTGTTGCACCGGGCCGATCTTGTCACCACGGCGGACGTGGGTGATGGGGAAGCGATGGAGGAGGCCGCCGCCGATTCCGCCGGGTTCTCCCGGGCCGCCACCACGACGGCGGCCGAGGCGGCCGACGGTGACGACGAGTGGGCCGAAGGGAGCGGTTCGAGCGGCCCGCCCATCGCGGTGCGGACCGACTTCTCGGCCCTCGCCCTCTATGCCCCGGCCGAGTCCACCGGCTCCGACGGCACGGTCACCCTGCCCGTCGACCTGCCCGACAACCTCACCCGCTACCGGATCATGGCCGTGGCCATCGACGGAGCCGACCGGTTCGGGAGGGGTGAGGGAACCATCACCGCCCGGCTCCCGCTCATGGTGCGACCGTCGGCCCCCCGGTTCCTCAACTTCGGTGACCGGTTCGAACTGCCGGTTGTCGTCCAGAACCAGACCGAACTCCCCATGGACGTCGACGTGGTGGTGGAGGGATCGAACCTCACTCTGACCGAGGGGTCGGGGCGCCGGTTGACGGTGCCGGCCAACGATCGGCTCGAGGTCCGGTTCCCGGCGGCGGCCGAGGAGGCCGGCACGGCCCGGTTCCGGGTGGCCGCGGTCGGCGCCGTGGCCGAGGGCGTGGCCGGATCGGAGGCCGAAGCCGACGACACCGCCGATGCCGCCCTGGTCGAGCTGCCGGTCTACACGCCGGCCACGGCCGAGGCCTTCGCCACCTACGGCGTGATCGACGACACCCCCGGATCCCGGGGCGTGGCGGCGGTTGGCCAGCCCATCACCGCCCCCGAGGACGTCTTCCCCCAGTTCGGCGGTCTGGAGATCACCACCTCGTCGACGGCGGTCCAGGCTCTGACCGACGCCGTGCTCTACCTGCACGACTACCGCTACGACTCGGCCGAGGGATACGCCTCCCGCATCATGGCCGTGTCGGCATTGCGTGACGTGCTCGACGCCTTCGACGCCGAGGGCCTGCCCAACCCGGCCCGGCTCAACGCCCAGGTCCAGCGCGACATCGAGCGGCTGGCCGCCCTCCAGAACGACGACGGTGGCTTCCCCTACTGGCAGCGAGGTCAGCGGTCGATCCCGTGGACCACCATCCTGGCCACCCACGCCCTTGTCCTGGCCGACGACGCCGGATACCGGGTTCCGGCCGACACCCTCAGCCGTGTCAAGGAGCGGCTCGCCGCCATCGAGTCGCTCTATCCGAGCGACTACGGGCCGGAGATGCGGGCCTCACTCAGCGCGTATGCCCTGAACGTCCGGCACCAGGCCGGCGACTCCGATGCGTCGAAGGCGCTGGACGTCTACCGGGAGCGGGTCGACGTGTTGCAGCCCGACGGGCTGGCCTGGCTGTGGCCGGTGCTCACCGACACCAGGGCCAGGGCCGAGATCGAACGGGAGCTTCTGAATCGGGCCGTCGACACCGCCGGCGCCGCCACCTTCGCCAACACCTACACCGAGGACGACTGGGTCATCGCCGCCTCCGACCGGCGGACCGACGGCATCGTGCTCGACGCCCTGATCACCGAGGCCCCCGACTCCGACCTCATCCCCAAGGTGGTCGCCGGGCTGCTGGGCAGCCAGGTCCGGGGCCGCTGGAACAACGTGCTGGAGAACGGCTTCATCCTGGTGGCCATGAAGCACTACTTCGACACCTTCGAGGGTGTCACCCCCGACTTCGTGGCCCGGGCCTGGCTGGGTGACGACTACCTGTCGGCGTATGCCTTCGAGGGGCGGACCACCGACCGGGCCTTCACCCTCGTTCCCATGGCCGAGGTGATCGCCGGCGGTGATCAGCAGCTGGTGGTGGCCAAGGACGGGCCCGGACGGCTCTACTACCGGCTCGGGCTGCGCTACGCCCCCGATGATCTGGTGCT
>JBFHME010000219.1:0-4133 GCA_041594435.1 Acidimicrobiales bacterium | reverse complement strand
GGTTCTCCTGCTGCTGGTGATGGCCTCCGTCATGGCCTTCGGGTCGATGATGACGATCGTCACCGTGGCGTTGGGTCGCCTGGCCACCGACCTGGATTCGACGCGGGCCACGCTGACCTGGGCCGTGACAGGCCTCATGCTGGCGATGGCGGTGGCGACACCGTTGGCCGGCAAGCTGGGCGACGTCAGGGGCCACCGCAAGGTCTTCCTGGTCGGGCTGGCCGGCTGTGTGGTCACCACGGTCGCCTGCGGGCTGGCCTGGAACGCCGGGTCGCTGATCGCCTTCCGGGCACTGTTCGGGCTGGCCGGTGCCCTGGTCGTACCGAACTCGATGTCGCTGATGATGCACGCCTACGGGCCCGAACGGCGGGCCACGGCGATGGGTTGGTTCCAGTTCGCCATGACCGGCGCGCCCACGATCGGCCTGGTGATCGGCGGCCCGCTCATCGACACGATCGGTTGGCGCAACCTGTTCTTCGCCTTCGCCGTGATCACGGCGGCCGCCCTGGTGGCATCGATCCGGCTGCTCCGCCCCACGCCGTCACGGGTCTCCCACAACATCGACTATCTCGGCGGCATCACCCTTGGCATCACCGTGCTGACGGCGCTCCTGGCCATCACCCGGGTCACCGTGCTCCTCCGGGACGACGGAGTCGTGGCCGCCGGGACCGATGGGATCTTCTGGATCCTGGTCTTGGCGGCGGTCGCCGGGTTCGTGATCTTCGTCCGTACCGAGCGAACCGCTCCCGAGCCGATGCTCAAGCTCGAGTACTTCTCGAAACCGAACTTCACGCTGCCGATGCTGTCCTCGGCGCTGGTGCAGTTCGCCTACATGGGCGGGTTCGTCGTCGTCCCTGCGCTCCTGGAGGACCAGTACCTGTGGTCACTGGGCGCCATCGCCGTGCTCCTCGCCCCCCGTCCCGCCACCTTCAGCCTCACCTCTCCCCTGGGCGGCTATCTGCCCGGGCGGATCGGGCAGAAGCCACCGATCGTCTTCGGCGCCGTGGCCATGATCGCCTCGACCGCGGCATTTGTCGTGGCCTCGGGATTCGACTCGGGGTTCGGCATTGCCCTGGTGCTCGCCGGGCTGATTCTCGCCGGTGCCGCCGCCGGCATTTCGCAGCCGTCGGTGCTGGCCATGGTCGTCGACAACGTCGACGACGACGACACCGGCATCGCCAACGGCATGACCCAGCAGATCATGTTCATCGGCATCGTGGTCGGCGTTCAGGGGATGAACGTCCTCGCCGGCGACAACGCCACATCCGGCCGGTTCGCCCTCACCTTCGGCGTCGGGCTGGCCGCGTCGGTGATCGGGCTGGTCCTGGCCCTCCTGATTCGGCCGGACACTCGACGGTAACGACGATTCTGGGCGGCATCGAGCCCGAGCGCCGGGCAGCGGGCCGGCCGCCGCGGGGGTTCACAGCACGGGAAAGACCGGGTGTCCGTCTTCGCGGTCGGCTCGGGCCAGGGCGTGGATGATCGGCCAGTCGCCGTGGCGGCGGCGGGCGATGCCCATCAGGATGTCGATGATCTCACCGGTGGCACGGCGATCGAACTCGGGGGTCGGCGTGCCGACGCTGGCGGCCAGATCGTCGACGTGGATCATCACCTCGATGAACCGGGTGCGGCAGAAGTCGTCGAGGGTGAGCATCCGGCCGCCGAGCGCGCCGATCAGCCGGTCCGGCGGTTCGGCCGGCAGACGAAGGCGGATCTCGGCGGCCACCCGACGACACTCGTCGAGAACCTCGGCCGGACCGGCCGCGGCCTCCGACGCCGACACCTCCTTGATGCGATCGTGGATCGGCGAGTCGATGGCGGCATGGAAGTAGGTGACGGGTGTGAGCAGCTCCCCGTCCGGTGTCGCTTCCACATCGGTTCGATCGAGGTAGGCCAGCACCGATCCGGCGGCTCGGACCAGATGGGCGCTCAGCGCGCCGACCGTCATGCCTTCCAACAGGCTGGGCTCACGCCACGCCGCCGCGACCGCCGGCGACCCGATGAGTTCGGCGGCGACGTCGGAGGCGTCGGCCACCGTCAACCGTATCGACGTCGAATCGAGCGCCTCGTCGTTCATCGGCAGACCCTAACACCGGCCGGTGGGCCGGCGCCTCATTGGCCGCAGCGGCCGCAGGACCAAAGTCCTCTGGCGCCCGCGGTGCTCCGCACCTAAAATGGAACCGCCCCCGTAAGGTCGAGAAGACATCGGCTCGCTGACACTCTGTGCCCGGTTCGACCTGGAGGTCGGCTCTGACCGGCGGTCAACCCACAGGAGGAAACGATGCGAGTGAGTCAGGTGTTGAAAGGCAAAGGCGGCGAACTGATCAAGGCCAGTCCGGATGAACGGGTCTGGGCCGTGTTGCGCCGCTTCCAGACTCACGGGATCGGCACGCTTGTCGTCACCGACCGCGACGGCCGCCTCCTCGGGATGCTGAGCGAACGAGATATCGTCTACGGGCTGGCCACCAAGGGGAAGAACCTGCTCGACCACACGGTGGGTGACGTCATGTTGACCGACATTCCCACCTGTAATCCCGACGAAGCGATCGCCGAGGTCGAGCAACTCATGACCGATCGGCGGAGCCGACACCTGCCGGTGGTCGACGACGAACGGGTCATCGGCGTGATCAGCATCGGTGACGTGGTGAAGGCCCGTCTCGACGACGACGAACTGGAGAACCGCATCCTGCGGGACATGGCCCGAGCCCGAGGTTGACGGTCCGGACGCACTGCGCGCCGGCGGTGTGACGGCCGGGCTCTGACGGCACTACCCTGCGCCCGGTGGGAGCTTTCGGAAACGCCGTGAACGCCGTTCGGGACCAGGTGGTGGCGACCACCAGTGGGTTGTTCTCCCATGGTCCGCAGCCGCTGGCCAACACACTCGACTACCGGGGCGATCCCGGCCTCTGCGGCCCCGACTCGATCTCGTGGGAGGTCATCGGCGACGTTGCCGCCTTCGTCGGCGGCATCCGGGCGCTGCTGATTCAGGCCGCGCACCCCGAGGTGGTGGCCGGGGTCGAGGATCACTCCCGGTACCGCTCGGATCCGCTCGGCCGGCTCAGCCGTACGTCGTTCTACGTCACCGAGACGACCTACGGCGCCATGCCCGAGGTCGAACGCGCCGTGGACCTGGTTCGTCGGGCCCATCGCACGGTTCAGGGGACGTCGGAACGCGGTCGGACCTACACCGCTGATACCCCGGAGTTCGCGGCCTGGGTGCACAACGCGTTGACCGACTCGTTCCTGGCGGCCTTCCAGGCCTACGGTCCCCGGCGGTTGTCGGTCGAGGAGGCCGACCGTTTCGTTGTCGAGCAGACCCGGATCGGCGCGCTGCTCGACGCCGATCCGATGCCGACGACCGCGGCGGAGCTGTCGGATTGGATCGCCAGCCACCCGGCGCTCGCTCGAACCGACGGGCAGGCGAAGGCCATCGAGTTCCTCCGCGATCCCCCGCTCAGCCTCCCCGTGAAGCTCGGCTACCGGGCGTTGCTGTCGGCCGCCATCGAGACGGTGCCCGAGCGGATTCGGTCGATCATCGGCGTGGAAGCGAACGATGCCCCGATCGGCAGGCGAGCCATCCCGGCGCTGCGCTGGGCCCTGGGGTCGTCGCCGTCATGGCACCTCTCGCTGATCCGGACCGGGGCGCCGATCCCACCGGGGATCTTCCGCCAGCCGATCGATGTCGGCGACTGACGTGGGCGGTCGCCGCACGATCAGTCCGTCGATCATCGGGATTCCCGCCGTCCTCCTTGCGGCGGCTCGGTAGACGGCGGAGACGTCACCGTCGAGTCACCGTCGGTGGGCGATGGCCCCAAAGGCCGGTCGGTGCTCCCGGCCGGCGCATGATGGCGCCGGTGCAGTTCCCCAATCAGCTCCAGGCGTGCCGCATCCACCGTTGCGGCGGCGCTGGCGGCCTGAATGGCGGACTCGATGACACCGATCCGGGCCGCAAGCCGAACGTTGCGAAAGACGTCGTTGACCCATCGTGAGAAGTCCCCCCGGTTTGCGTGGTGACGAATGACATCGCGGTCACAGTGCCCCAGTTCGGTTTCGAGTTCGTGGAGGTTGTGGGCCACGGCACCGGTCAGCTGATCGCCTTCGCCTCGGAACCAGAACGCCCGATGCGGTGGTGT
>JBFHME010000218.1:0-4153 GCA_041594435.1 Acidimicrobiales bacterium | reverse complement strand
GCGTGCGTCACGGCCCGGGCCGGCCGGCCCCGCCGGCGGCGTTGGTGATTCCGCGGCCGGTGGTGTCTGGACACGAATCGTCGGGGAACTGTTCGCCGTCGAGCCTGATCCGTAGACTGACGCGCTTGGCCGCTTCACACCTCCGACACCGATGACCGCCGGGCTCCTCGTGACCGCGCTGATCCTGGGGCTCCGCCACGGCGTGGACTGGGATCACATCGCCGCCATCGCCGATTTGAGCGGAGCCGCTGACGACCGCCGCCGTGGGTTCCGTCTGTCGTTTCTCTACGCCGCCGGTCACGCCGTCGTTGTCTTCGCGCTCGGCTGCCTGGCCATTGTCGCCGGCTCGTCCATCCCCGACGGGCTCGACCGCTGGATGGGCCGAATCGTGGGGCTGACCCTGATCTGGCTGGGAATCTGGGTGCTCGTCGAACTGATGCGCCACGGGCGGGATTTTCGACTCCGCAGCCGGTGGATGCTGGTACTGGACGGGACGTTTGCCGGCCTCCGCCGGGTTGCCCGGCCGGCCGATCGGCGCCTCCTCGAGGTCGAGCACGAACACGAGCACGAGCACGCTGGCGAGCCCCCGGAGTTTGCCGACGGCGTCGAGGAAACCCCGATTGGCGGACATGGACCCCGGCACCGGCACGGCCACCGGTCCGGCCACCGGCACGGCCGGCGGCACGGCGATCCGGCCAACGACGTCACCGTCGAGGTCAAGGTGCGCCACTCGCACCGCCACCGCCACGTGATTCCGCTACCGGATCGACTGGGGACCGCCCCCGGCGGCGCGATGGCGCACGGCACCGGAGCGGGCACGGCGGCCGGCATCGGCATGGTGCACGGCGTCGGCGTCGAGAGCCCAACCCAGATAGCGGTGTTCGTTGCGTCGACCTCCGTGGTGGGCTGGACTGCAGGTCTCGCCATCCTCGCCGCCTGGTGTGTCGGCCTGGTTCTGGCCAACTCCGGCCTGGCGGTCCTGGCCGGCTTCGGTCTCCTCGAAGCCCGCCGCAACTTCGCCCTCTACGCCACCATCGCCGTCCTCGTGGCCGTCGGGTCGATCGTCATGGGCACGCTCTATCTCTTCGAGCTCGACGCCCTACCCTCCATCGCGCCGTAGCCCGCGGCCTATGAGCGGCCTCGGTTGTGGGGTCCCCGGCCCGGCCTAGACGGGCATCCCCAAACGGTCATGCACCGGGGCCATGGTTTGGAGTTCGGGCATCACCTCGGCTGCGAACAGTCGGGCGTTTCGTTCGGCCTCCTCGGGCGGCATCCCGGCGTAACCGAACACGCCGATGTACGCGTCCATGTAGGTGTTGTCCTGGAGATGGACGATCTTCTCCTTGACCTGGTCCGGCGTGCCCCACACCTGCAGATCGATGAAGAAGTCGGCCATCTTCTTCCTGCCGCCCGGTGCGGTGAGCATGTCGTACATCTGCCCGTGGAACTCATAGCCCGGTGTGTTCTTCAGGTGGTCCTGATCGAACTCGTAATGGCTGATGACCGAATCCCAATAGCCGCCGATCCAGCGGCGAGCCATGGTCTCGGCCCGATCGGCCGACTCGTCGACGAAGGTCCAACCGGCCACGTACGGCGGCGGCGCCTCTTCGCCGGTCGCGTCACGGAAGGTGGCCCGATAGGTGGCCAGTTCGTCCCGAACGTGGCGCCACGGCTTCTGGGGAATGATCAGAATGCCGACGCCCATCCTGGCCATGATGGCGGCCGACTCGGTCGAGACGGCCGCTGCGTAGGTTCGGCCGCGGAACGACTTGTCCGGTCGTGGCCGAATATGCTTCCGGGGCTGGCGAATGAATTCCCCGTCGTATTCGACCCAGCCCCGTTCCAGACCGGTGAGGATCATGTCGGCCGACTCGGCGAACCGGGATCGGGCCTCGGGCATGTCGACCCGGAAGCCCTCGAACTCGACCCGGCCGGTTCCGCGGCCGATGCCGAGCACGACCCGGCCGCCCGACGCCACGTCGAGCATCGCCACCTCCTCGGCCACCCGGACCGGGTCGTGCCACGGCAGCACGCACACCATCGAACCGAGCTTGATCGACTCGGTACAGGCGGCCATGTAGCTCAGGAACTGGAACACGTCGGGACACATGGTGTAGTCGGTGAAGTGGTGTTCGACGCTCCAGATCGACTCGAATCCCAACGGCTCGGCCAAGCGGGCCAGGGCCAGCTCCTGGGCGTAGACCTGGGAATCGGGGAGCGCCCCACCCGGGTTCTGGAAGATGACCGACATACCGACGTGCATGGGCCAAGGGTAGTGGCGCTCATCGGGTCGGGCGAACTACCGCCACCACCCGGAATCCCCACCGGATTCGTGGCACCGACGGCGGTCGATTCGACCTAGCGGCCCTTCCACTCGGGGGCCCGTTTCTCGGCGAACGCCTTCGGTCCCTCCACGAAGTCCTCGGAGTCGATCATGGCTTTGACCGCCGGATAACGTTCCGCGTAGGCGTCCTGGAGGGAGGCGTGGTTGAGACCCTGATACGCCGCCTCCTTGGTGGCCCGGATCGACATCGGTGAGCAGGCCAGGATCATGGCCGCCCACTCCTTGGCCCGATCCATGAGCTGCTCCGGGGGCACGACCTCGTTGACGAAGCCCAGTTCCCGACCTTCGGACGCCGACACGTGACGCCCGGTCAGCATCATGCCCATCGCCCGTTTCATGCCGATCTGGCGGGGCAGACGATGGACGCCCCCCGCCAACGCCGCCAGACCGACCCTGGGCTCGGGCAGGGCGAAACGGGCGGTATCCGCTGCGATGATCAGATCACAGGCCAGCGCGATCTCGAAGCCGCCGCCCATGGCCACCCCGTTGACGGCGGCGATCACCGGCTTGGTGAGATCCCACCGGTTGGTGAGTCCGCCGAACCCGGTTTCCGGATGCTGCGGCCGTTCGCCGCCGGCCGCCTGGAACTTGAGGTCGTTGCCGGCCGAGAACGCCCGGTCGCCGGCTCCGGTGATGATGGCCACCCACAGCTCGGGGTCGGTTTGGAACTCGTCGACCAGGTCGGCCAGCTCGGCGTTGGCCATCGGATGGAGGGCGTTCATGACCTCCGGTCGGTTGATGGTGATGACGAACAGATGCCCGTCGCGCTCCGACAGGGAATACTCACCCATGGTTCTCCTTCGTTGACACCTCGATCATCCCGGCGGCCGGGGCACCAGCACCGGTGTCCGGGCCTTGTAGGCCTCGTAGCCCTCCTCGCCACCCCAGCGCTTGTCGGCCCGGCGCTCCAGCATCGGGATGCCGCTGACCCTGGTCAGGAGCAGGAAGACGAAGACCGGCGACAACAGCGTCACGTACTGCCATCCGGACAGGACCGGGAAGGCAATGACGGCAACGCCGACCCACAGGAGGATCTCACCGAAATAGTTCGGATGCCGGGACCAGGCCCACAGCCCGGTGGTGATGAAGCGCCCGTCGTTGGCCGGGTCGGCTTTGAAGGCGCTCTTCTGGGCGTCGGCCACGGCCTCCATGCCGAACCCGGCGAGCCACAGCCCAAGACCGATGACCGCCCAGATCCCGAACGACCGGGACTCGGCGCTGGCGATGGCGGCGTGCGCGGCGGCGGCGGTGAAGATGACCCACAGACCCTGGGTGGTCCAGGCCACGAGGAACCGGGGGGCACTCTGTTTGATGGTGTCGAACCGAGCGTCCTTGCCCGCCGAGCGCACCCGGCGGAACAGAAAGATCCCCAGCCGTCCCGACCAGATCACCACCAGCATGACGAGGAGCCAGGCTCGGGCGTCGAGGGGACTGGCGAGGAACGCGGCCAGCAGTGTGGTGCTCAGGTAGGTGAGGCTGCCGACGAGATCGTAGTAGTGCTCGGTGCGCTTCAGGAACGACGGCACGAAGGCAACCCAGTTCACCCCGAACGCCACGGCGGCGACCCACCAGTGGATGCCGATCCCGGCGGCGGATTCGGCGCCGGTCGAACCGGCCCAGGCGACGAGCGCGCCGATGACGACGGCGGCGGCGATCGCGAGAACGGCCTGGCCGTTGCTGCGCGTGGATTCGGCTTGGCTGTCACTCGGGGAGGTCACCGCGCCAACGGTAGTCGCCGGCGGCAGCTTCCGGGAACCCGACGGGCCGCCGGTCAGGTCGGCTCTCCGGTCAGGTCGGCTCTCCGGTCAG
>JBFHME010000217.1:0-4190 GCA_041594435.1 Acidimicrobiales bacterium | reverse complement strand
GTCGAGGTCCGGAAAGTCGGGCATTCGAATACCCCCGATCGTCTCGTTGGAGGTGATGTGGACGAACCGCGAGCCGGGTCGAACCTCCAGATCCTCGGCCGAGGGCATCGTCGTGAAGCCGTCCTCGGCTCCCGACCACGCCTCGTAGGCCGATCCGAGCTTCGACGCGTCGGCATAGGCCTTCTCACCCCACGTGCCACTCACCACATACCCGGCCTCCGCGCCGTCGCCGAGGACGTTCATCGGAACCATCGCGAACTGCAACGTCGCGCCGCCCTGGATGAGTTGGATCGAGAAATCGTCCGGGGCGCCGGTGAGCTCGCGGAGCAGGCTCAGGGTTTCCCTGTGCACGTCGTCGTAGTCGGCGGACCGGTGGCTCATTTCGATGAGCGACATGCCCGAACCGCGGAAGTCGGGCAGCTCGGCCGACAGTTCGTCGATGACGGAGATCGGCAGGGTGCAGGGGCCGGCGCAGAAGTTGTGGGCACGTGCCATTGGCGGTGAAGCTCCTTGGGAAGGGGGATCGGATCGAAGGTCGGGGATGTCAGCTGATCGCCGGGAGTGCCGTGACGTAGAGCACTTCTTCGATCGCGGACAGAGCCGCCACGACGGACTCATCCGGTGCCGTGCCGACGTGAATCGAGGCCACGGCGGCCTGGCCGCCGGCGAAGACCTGGTTCTGCATCTGCTGGACGTTCAGTCCGTGCGACCGCAGCACGGCGAACACCTGGGCCAGCACGCCGACCCGGTCCAGGTGGCGAACCGTCAGGCACGCCTCGCCGCTCGGCTCCCGGCGGATGTTGACACAGTTGATGGGATCGCCGTCGAAGTAGGACTCGATCGTCTCGACGGTGCCTTCGGCCACCGATCGCTGTGCCTGCTCGGTGGAGGCGCCGATGTGGTGGGTGCCGACAACGGCGGGATGACCGGCCAGCGGAGAGCTGAAGGCATCCTGTCCGGATCCGGGCTCGTTGTTCCACACATCGAGCCCGGCGCGAATGCGGCCGGAATCGAGCGCACGGATGAGCGCCTCGTCGTCGACGATGTCGCCGCGTGAGGTGTTGATCAGGTAGGAACCGTCGGTCATGGCGGCCAGGAACGAGTCATCGACCATTCGGACGGTGTTTCCCGATTTCGGGACGTGGATCGACACCACGTCGGAGGAGGCCAGCAGCTCCTCCTGGGTGTCGACCAGGCGGATCCCGATGCCTCGGATGGCGGCCAGCGCGCCCGCCGACCGCTCGGGTTTACGGACGGCGACGACCGTCATACCGAACGCCTTGGCCCGTTCGGCCACGGCCAACCCGATGTCGCCGAGGCCGATGATGCCGAGCTGCTTGCCGAAGATGCCGTCGGCCTTGGTGTAGGTCGCCTTGTCCCACCGGCCGTCCCGAAGGTCCGACGTGTTGTCGGGGATCCGGCGGTCGAGGGCCAGGATCAGGCCCATGGTCAGTTCGGCGACGGCGATGGCGTTCCGGCCGGGCACGTTGCACACGTAGACACCCCGGGCCGATGCCGCTGCGGCGTCGATGTTGTCGGTGCCGGCTCCGGCCCGAACGATCAGGCCGAGACCCTGTGATGCGGTGATCGCCTCGGCCGTCACCTTGGTGCTGCGGACGACGAGGACCTCGTAGCCGGCGATGGCGGCCGGCAACGTGTCGGCGGTGAGGTCGGGTCGCACATCGATCGTGTGCCCGGCATCGATGAGTCGGTCGACGGCGCTGTCACCGACGCTGTCGGCGTAGAGAATTCTCACGGTTGATCTCCCGGGGGTCGAGGCCCGGGGTCGGCCTGAGCGGACGCCGGGGTCGGTTCGAGTGACGGTAATACAACACGGTGGTTGCGTCCAGATGCAAACCCGGCGTGGCGGTCGGGCAGACTGGCTCCATGGACGATCCCACGACCGATACACCCGCGCTCAGTGTCAAGATTCTCACGGTGTCCGACGGTGTCATCGCCGGCACCCGCACCGACGCCTCCGGCCAGGCGCTCGATGAACGCCTCTCGGCCGCCGGATGGACCGTCGTGGGACGTCGTCAGGTGTCCGACGGGGTGGAATCGGTCAGCGAGGCGCTGGTGGCGATGAGTGAGGACTTCAACGGCCTCATCGTCACCACCGGCGGAACCGGGTTCGGACCCCGAGACCTCACCCCGGAGGGCACCAGAGCTGTTCTGGAGCGGGAGGCGCCGGGGATGGCCGAGGCGATGCGGCTGTGCAACGACCGCGGGCTCGGTCGTCTGAGCCGAGCGGTCGCCGGCACCCGCGGTCGTTGCCTCATCGTGAACACGCCGGGCTCGACGAAGGGGGCTGTCGAAACACTGGAGGCGGTGCTTGATGTCATTCCCCATGCCGTCGAGCTCCTCGGCGGCGGCCGCCCCCACTAGTCGTTGCCCGGAACGGGGATCGGTCGGCCGAAGGATCCGTTAGCGTTGATGCCATGTTGAAACTCGTCCTGCCCAAAGGATCCCTGGAAAAGGCCACGTTGGAATTGTTCGATGCCGCCGACCTGTCGGTGCGCCGCAGCTCGTCGGTCCAGTACTCGGCGTCGATCAACGATCCGCGCGTCGACGAGGTCAGGATCCTACGGCCACAGGAGATCCCGGTGTATGTGGCCGAAGGGCTGTTCGACATCGGCATCACCGGCCGGGACTGGGTCGAGGAGACCAGTAGCGACGTGGTGTCGCTCGGTGAGCTCCGCTATTCGAAAGCGACGTCGGACCCGGTCCGCCTCGTGGTCGCCGTTCCCAACGACTCGCCGATTAGGTCGGTCGAGGAGCTGCGTGACGGGGTTCGGGTGTCGAGCGAGTATCCCGAGCTGACGAAGCGGTTTTTCGCCGACAAGGGCATCGAAGCCGACGTCCGCCTGTCCTACGGGGCCACCGAGGCCAAGGTCCCCGACATCGTCGATGTCGCCGTCGACCTCACCGAGACGGGTCGGGCCCTTCGAGCGGCCGGTCTTCGCATCATCGACACGATCATCTCGAGCTACACCGAGGTGGTGGCCAACCGGGAGTCCTACGACGACCCGGAGAAGCAGCACGCCATGAACCAGCTGATGATCCTCCTGCAGGGCGCACTGGAGGCCAGGACGCAGGTCCTCGTGAAGCTCAACGTGGCCGACGGCGTGTCGCTCGACAAGGTCATCGGCCTTCTGCCCTCCATGAAAGCACCGACGGTCAACGAGCTCCACGGAGGTGCGGGCTACGCGGTGGAGACCGTGGTGCCGAAAGCCGAGATCAACATTCTCATCCCGGATCTGAAGGACGCTGGAGCGAGCGACATCATCGAGTTGCCGCTCGCCAAGATCGTCCACTGAGCCCGGCACCGACATCCATGGCGCCGGGCGTCGGACCCGGATCGCCAACCGAATGGTAAGTTCGGGTGGCGATCTGCCGATCTGGGTCTGGTGGCTCACGCGACTCCACAGCCGATGCCGTCCGAACGCGCCGAGTACCGCCTCGACACCCTCGACATCGAGACCGACCGAACAGATCCCGATCGGGAAACGATCGCCGTCGGTGGCGAGACGGGTCGCGAGCACCCCGATCCCAGCTTGACGCTTCGTACGTTGATGGTGCTGCAGCGGGGTTTGGACCTGGTTCCACGATGGCTGCCGCCGGTCAACGTCGGTGCCGTGGTGGTGCTGGCCTGGTGGTCGATCCTCGGCCTGGAGCGGAGCGACGGTGGTCATCACCT
This sequence comes from Acidimicrobiales bacterium, assembly GCA_041594435.1. Classification (GTDB taxonomy): domain Bacteria; phylum Actinomycetota; class Acidimicrobiia; order Acidimicrobiales; family SZUA-35; genus JAHELU01. The sequence goes on along the minus strand of JBFHME010000217.1, from coordinate 493 downwards.
CGCCTCGACGTTGACGCTCGTCTTCGGAACCGCACTGACGGTGGCCGTCGGCGTCGTGGTTCTGGCTCTGGAGCGGATCCGGCTGCTCGACGATGAGCTGAGATGCATGGCCGACGATGCCGATGTCGATCCGCTGACCAACACGATGGGTCGGGCCGCCATCGCGGCCGACATCGCGAGACGCCTTTCCGATCTCTCCAACGAGGCGCTCGTCGGGGTGCTGTTCTGTGATCTCGACCGGTTGAAGGTCGTCAACGATTCGCTGGGTCACCACGCCGGCGACGAGGTCCTCCGCGTGGCGGCCGACCGGGTGCGGCGGGTGCTGCGAACCGACGACTCGATCGGACGTTTTGCCGGAGACAAATTCGTGATCGCGACGAGCGGTCTGAGAACCCCCGGCGATCTCGAGCGTCTGGCCGACCGCCTGGTCGGCACGCTGGCCCAGCCGACGGTGCTGGCCGACAACTCGACCCAGATCGTGTCGGGCAGTGTC
>JBFHME010000216.1:0-4251 GCA_041594435.1 Acidimicrobiales bacterium | reverse complement strand
CGGCAATCGTCGGAAAGCATCTACTTCCGATTCTTCCGCCACCGCCCCGAGCTGAGCGATCGTGAACTCGACTTCTTCACCCGGGTCGACTACCGGTCCCGAATGGCGTTCGTCGCGTTCGACGGCGGTCAACTGGTTGCGGTCGCCCGCTACGAACACGGCAGCCTGGCCGAGTCGGTGGCCGAGGTCGCCTTCTTCGTCGACGACGCCCATCACGGCCGGGGTTTGGCCACCCTGCTCCTCGAGTACCTGGCCGCCGCGGCCAGGGCGAACGGTTTCAGCGCGTTCACCGCCACCGTGCTCCCCGAGAACTACCGGATGTTGGGCGTGTTCCGAGCTGCGGGATTCACGACGAAGACCCGGTTCGCCGACGGTGTGATCGAGGTCGACATCGATCTCACCCCGACAAGCGCCGGTCGAGCCCTCATCAACGACCGGCTTCGGCGGGCCGTCAGCCGCTCGATTGCCCCGTTGCTCGAACCGTCGTCGGTGGCGGTTGTCGGGGCCGGCCACCGTCCGGGCTCGCTCGGACATCAGCTCCTCGGCAACCTCCTCGGCCTGGGTACCGGCCCCGCGTTCGACGGCGCCGTGTTCCCGGTCAATCCGAACACGAGCGAGGTCAGAGGGCAGACGACCTTTGCGTCGATTGCCGAGGCGACGAGAGCCCTGGGCGACCGCAACGGCGTCGACCGATCGGCGGAGGCCGGGAAACCGACCCGGCCCGGCGATTCGACGAGCGACGGCCGCCCGGGCATCGATTTGGCCCTCATCGCCGTGCCCGCCGACCGGGTGGGCTCGGTGGTGGAAGAATGCGGTGAGGCCGGTGTCCACGGGCTTCTGGTGGTGGCATCCGACTTCGCCGACAGCGGTGCAGCCGGCGCCGAACGGGAACGGGAACTCGTGGCGACCGTCCGCAAACATGGTATGCGCATGGTCGGGCCGAATGCGTTTGGCATCGCCAACACCGCAGCGTCGGTGAACCTCAATCTGATGGCGGTTCCGGTGGCCCTGGTTCCGGGCGGGGTGGCGCTGGCGTCCGACTCCGGTTTGCTGGCCGCCGCAGTTGTCGATCAGTTCCGTCTCGCCGGTGTCGGTGTGTCCCAGGTGGTCGGTGTCGGAAACCAGGCCGACGTCACCGTCGGCGATTTGATCGGCACGTGGGCGTTGAACGATGCGACCCGGGTGATCGTCGTCTACTCCGAGCGGTTGAGCACGGAACGGGCCGGCGCCCGTTCGCTGGCCGACGCCGCTCGGTTGACGTCGATGACCAAACCCATCGTCGCCGTCCGGCCCGCCGACACGCCGAGCGCCCAGCTTCTGTCGGAGTCCGGGGTCATTCTGGTCGACGCGGTCTCGGAACTGGCCGACCAGGCGGCGATGATGAGTTCACAACCGGTGGCACTCGGTTCCCGCGTGGCGATCGTCTCCAACAGCGCGTCGCTGGCTCGTTTGACCGAGGCCGCCTGCCGCCGCTTCGGCCTGACGCCGGTCGTGCCGGCGGGGGCGGTCGAGAGCGCTCCGAGCGCGTCCATCCTCATCGATGACCTGGATCAGGTGTCGGAGGTGTTCGGGCTCACCGTGGCGATGAGCCGAACCGGTACGGTCGGCGACTACGAGCGGGTGATCGTCGCCACCGGTGTCGACGAGCAGGTCGATGCCGTGATCCTGGCGCTCGTCCCGACCGAGGACATCCCGCTCGTCGAACTGGAACGGCTGGCCGACCGGGTCAACCGGTCGGTCGACAAACCGTTCATGGTCGTCGGCTTGTACGACCGCAGCGGTGTCGACATCGAGCGGCTGCCGTTCTTCACCTTCCCCGAGGAGGCCGCCCGGACACTCGCTCGGAGCGCCGCCTACGGTCGATGGCGGTCAACGGGCGCCGATGCCGTTGTCTCCGACCGATCCGATCAGGCGCTCGCGTACGTCGACAGTGTGCTCGGGCCGGCCCGGTCTCGTCGACTGGGACTGGCCGGCGACGACACGCCGGGCCTGCTCGCCGACTTCGGACTACCGATGGCTCCGTTCGCCCCCGGTCAAGATCTGGACGAGCTGCGCCGCGCCGCGGAGGTGATCGGGTATCCGGTGGTTCTCAAGATCGACGGCCTGTCGAATGCCGTCGGCGTCACCGGCGGTACCGCGGTCGATCTGCACGACGGTGGCGAACTCGAATCGGCCTACAACCGTCTGGCCGACGTCTGGGGCTCCGATATCGACCGGGCCCTGGTCCAGAAGATGGTGCCGCATTCGCTGATGGCGCGGCTCGTGCTGGCTCGGGACCCGGCACTCGGACCCAGTCTTTCCATCGGCGTCGGGGGATCCGGCTACGACACCGTCGAGCCCATGGACCGCACGTTTCTTCCGACCACCGAACAGCGGCTCGACGATCTGATCACCGCGTACCGGAGCCGCATCCATGCCGATCTGTTGACCGAAGCGGCGGAGGCGGGGCTCCGGCAACTGGCGACCGCCGTCGCCGATGTCGGCATGATGCACACCGGCGTCGAACGGCTTGTACTCGACCCGATCCTCATCGGTTCCGAGGGGGCGATACCCGCCGACATCGAGATCCACCTGGCCCGTGTGCCGTCCGATCCACTCGACGAGGTCCGTCATCTGGAGTGAGGCACCTCCTCGACCATCGGCCATCGGCCGTTCGGTCGGCGCGCTACGGTGAGGCGATGCGCGCTGTTGTCCTGACCTCATACGGTGAACCCGACGTACTCTCCCTCCAGGACGTTCCGGAGCCCCGGCCCGGCCCGGAGGACATTCTCGTCGAGGTGGTCACGACGGCGCTGAATCGGGCCGATCTGTTGCAGCGGCGGGGCATGTACCCGGGGCCGGCGATGGCCCATGAGATCCCGGGCATGGAGTTCTCCGGCCGGGTCGCAGCCGCCGGCGATTCGGTCACGGCGTGGTCCGAAGGCGACGAGGTGATGGGCATCGTCGGCGGCGGTGCCTACGCCGAGCGGCTCGTGATCCACGAGCGGCAGGCGCTTCCGGTGCCATCCGCGATCCCGCTGGCCGACGCAGCGGCCGTCCCCGAGGTGTTCCTGACGGCGTTCGACGCGCTCGTCGTTCAAGGTGGGCTGACATCCGGTCGCTGGGCCTTGGTCCACGCCGGCGCTTCGGGCGTCGGGACCGCCGCCATCCAGATTGCCAAGGCGATCGGAGCCCGAATCGCCGTGACGGCCTCGGCCGGCAAACACGATCGGTGTCGTGAGCTCGGCGCCGACCGCGTGATCGACTACCGCACGGAATCATTCGTCGACGTGGTGGCCGAAGCCACCGGGGGCGAGGGGGTGGATGTCGTGCTCGACGTGATCGGCGGCGAATACACGATCGACAACATCACGTCACTACGAACCGGCGGACGGCTGATCCAAGTCGGTGTCATGGGCCGCCAGAAAGTGGAGCTGCCGTTGGGCATGCTGCTCCCGAAGCGGGCGTCGATCATTGGCACCGTACTGCGCGCTCGTCCGATCGAGGAGAAGATCGCGTTGACCCAGCGGGTCCGCGCCGAACTCCTTCCCTTGTTCGATCAGGGCGCACTGGTGCCGGTGATCGACTCCCGCTACAGGCTGGCCGACATCGCCGAAGCCCATCGATACATGGAGTCCAACGCCAACGTTGGGAAGATCCTCGTGGATGTGGCCGACGGAGTTTGATCCGGGAGTTTCGCCATCGGCGAAACTCGGGGCCCGTGAGGGCACAATGTTGGGAAGATCCTCGTGGATGTGGCCGACGGAGTTTGATCCGGGAGTTTCGCTAGGCGCGTTCTGAGACTGGAATGTAGTCGCGCTCGCCGGGTCCCACGTAGACCTGACGCGGCCGGGAGATCCGCACGTCGGCCTCGATCGACTCGTTCCAGTGGGCCAGCCAGCCGGGCATCCGGCCGATGGCGAACAACACCGTGAACATGTCCATCGGGAAGTTCATCGCCTGGTAGATCAGCCCGGTGTAGAAGTCGACGTTGGGATACAGGTTGCGGCTCTTGAAGTAGTCGTCCTGGAGGGCGATCTCCTCCAGTTTCAATGCGATGTCGAGCAGCGGGTTCTTGCCGGTGACCTTGAACACCTCGTCGGCATGGTCCTTGACGATCCGGGCCCGAGGGTCGTAGGCCTTGTAGACGCGGTGGCCGAAGCCCATCAGCCGATCGCCACCCCCCTTGACCGTCTCGACGAAGGCCTCGACGTTGTCGTAGGAGCCGATGTCGCGCAACATGTGGATGACGGCTTCGTTGGCACCGCCGTG
>JBFHME010000215.1:0-4415 GCA_041594435.1 Acidimicrobiales bacterium | reverse complement strand
GAGCTCTGGAAGCCCCGGAAGTTGGCCCACTCCGACAGATTGGCTTTGCCCAGGATCACCGCGCCTGCCGCTCGCAACTTGGCAGTCACCGTGGCGTCGGCGCCGGGGCGGGAGTCGACCAGGGCCAGCGACCCTGCGGTGGTGAGGGTTGCGTCGTCGGTGTCGATGTTGTCCTTCAACAGGATCGGGATGCCGTGCAGCGGACCCCGGACGTTGCCCTGCCTGCGTTCCCGGTCGAGCGCTCTGGCGATGTCGACGGCGTCGGGGTTCACCTCGATGACCGAACGGAGATCGAGGGGGCCGTTGTCGATCTTCTCGATTCGCTGGAGGTACATGCGCACCAGTCGGGCCGAGCTGAGTTTGCCCGATGCCATGGCGGCCTGCATCTCCGCCACGGTCAGTTCCTCGAGGTCGGCATGGGGGCGGGCCTGTCGAGCGGGCATGCGACGGGCGGTTGCGGCCCCGGCGGCCGCCGGCCCGGTGGTGGATCCGACGGCGACGACGGCGGCCGCCGCGGCACCGTGCTTCAGAAAGCTCCGGCGATTGACGGGTGACGGGTCGGGTGACCCGGGGGCGTTGGTGAACATGGCCGACTCCTGCGCCCACGCCGAGTGGCTCCAGATGGTGTCATGCTCCGCCCGCCGCCACTGCTCAACCTAGTCCGGGCCGCCCGCTGGCGCCAAGTTGGTTCAATTGTACCAAATCCATCGATGGATGGTACAGTCGTGCAATGGGTGTTCCTGATCGGGCCCGGGTCGTCATCGTCGGCGGCGGCATCACCGGAGCCAGCCTCCTCTACCACCTTGCCGCTGAGGGCTGGACCGACACCCTGCTCGTCGAGAAGGCCGAGCTGACGTCCGGCTCGACCTGGCACGCCGCCGGGCAGGTCACGCACTCCGTGTCGAGCTACACCCTCGCCACATTCCGCAAGTACGCCTGCGAAGTCTACGCCTCGTTGGAGGCCGAGACGGGCGTGGCCACCACCTGGCACCGCAGCGGCAGCTTCCGGGTGGCCTACGAGCAGGCGGAGGTCGACTGGTTGCGTGGCCAGCTCGGCCTCGCCTCCTATGTGGGCAACGAGATGCACTGGGTCGACAAGGCGTTCATCGCCGAGCGGCACCCGTTCTACGACGTCGATCAGATCGTGGGCGCCGTCTACACCCCCGACGACGGCCACGTCGATCCGTCGGGTGCGACCAACGCCATGATCACGGGCGCCCGGTCCCGCGGGGCGCAGGTCAGTCGCCGCAACCGGGTGCTCGACATCAACCGACGTCCGGCTGCCGGCGGGGGCGGCTTCGACGTCGTCACCGAGCAGGGAACGGTTGAAGCCGAGCACGTCGTGAACGCCGCCGGCTGCTACGCCCACCAGGTGGCGGCCATGGTCGGGCTGTCGGTGCCGATGGCCAATGCGCTGCACACCTACCTCATCACCACCCCGGTGCCCGAATTCGCCGCGCTTGGCCATGAGCTTCCCGTCGTCCGTGACGACTACCTGTCGGGTTACGTGCGCCAGGAACAGGAGTCGGGCCTCATCGGCATCTACGAACAGGCCAATGCCGAAGCCGCCTGGCATGACGGCCCCGACTGGTCGCTCGAGAACCCGTTGTTCCCCGCCGACTACGACCGCATCGGCTTCTGGCTGGAGCGGGCCTTCGAACGGGTGCCGATCCTGGCCGAGCACGGCATCAAGCAGGTCGTCCGCGGTGCGATCGCCCACACCCCTGACGGCGAACCGCTCCTCGGCCCGTCCGGCGTGCCCGATTTCTGGCAACTGGTCGGCGTGCAGGTCGGCATCGCCGATGGCCCCGGTCTGGGACGCGAGCTGGCCCGGTGGATGGTGCACGGTGAGACCGGGGTGAGCGTGCGAGCCTACGACGCCCGCCGCTTCGGCTTCGTGCCCGCCGATGACGCCATGCGCTATGGCCGCATCAAGGGCACGGAGGACTACGAGTTCCGCCACCAGACTCCACTGCCCGGACTCGAGCATCCGGCCGAGCGGCCCTACCGGTCGACGCCGCTGGTGGAACGGTTCCGGGACCGGGGTGCGGTGTTCACCCAGGTCTACGGGTGGGAGCGACCCAAGTGGTATCCGACCGTGGCCGGCCTGCCGCAGACCGATGTGGTCGCGTTCCGCCACACCGACTGGTTCGAGCCTGTGCGGGAAGAGGTGCGGGCGGTTCGGGAGCGGGTCGGACTACTCGACTCAACGGCCTTCGCCAAGTTCGAGCTGGTCGGACCGGACGCCGCGGCGGTGCTCGACCGGCTCACCACCAACACGCTGCCCGCCATCGGCCGGATCGGCTTGACCTACCTGCTCACGCCGACCGGCCGGATCGAGGGCGAGATGACCGTCACCCGGTTGCCCGCCGATGACGGCGCCGATCACTTCTACCTGGTGTCGGCCGCCGTCGGCGAGCAGAAGGATCGGGAATACTTCGAAACCCACTGGCCAACGATCGACGGGCGTCCGGCCGATGCCGAACTGCGGGTCGTCTCCGGCGATTACGGTGTGATCACGCTGGCCGGACCGGCGAGCCGGGACCTGCTGTCGCGCTGCACCGATGCCCGGCTCGACAACGACACGTTCCGCTGGCTGGCGGCGCAGGTGATCGACGTTGCCGGCGTGGAGACCCGGGCGCTGCGGGTCGGGTTCGTCGGCGAGTTGGGTTGGGAGCTGCATCTGCCCACGGCGCAGCTCGGTGTCGTCTACGACGCCTTGTGGGCGGCCGGCCAGGACCTCGGGGTGGCCAACGTGGGCAACCATGCACTCGACTCGCTCCGCATGGAGAAGGGCTACCGCATCAGTCGGGACCTCACCCACGATGTCGGACCCGACGAGGCCGGCCTCGACCTGTTCGTCAAAGCCGATCACCCGGGCAAGGGGGACTTCGTCGGACGGGCAGCGCTGCTGGCCCGCCGGGCGGCCACCGAATCCGGCGAACACCGGTACCGGTGGCGTCTGGCCTACCTGGCCGTCGACACCGACGTGGCCGACGTACACGGGTCCGACGCCGTCTACCGGGTCAATGGCCGTGACAATGGCAATGGTTCCGGTGCCGGCGGCCCGACCGGCCGACCCGTCGGCCTCGTCACCACCGGCGCCTACGGCTACACCGTCGACCAGGGCCTGGCCTTCGCCTATCTCGCACCCGAGCACTGCGAACCGGGAACCGGGCTGTCGGTGCGGGTCATCGGTGAACACCGTCCGGCCCGAGTACTGGGCGAGGCTCTCCATGATCCCACCGGTTCCCGGCTCCGACTGTAGGAGGTTCCATGGTTGCCGTACACGCGGTTCACCGTCGCTACCAGGCCTATGCCGGGTTCGTCACGACGCCCCGGTACTTCGACGACAGTCCCCAGCAGTTTCTCCGGGTCGCGCCGCCGGGCACCGGGATCCTGCAGCGGGTCAACCACATCCCCGACTACGACTACGGGCTGGAGGAGCGAGCCACCAACTTCGGGTTGTTGGAGGAATCGGCCATCTGCCTGGGTCGATCATTCTGCCAGGTGATCGGTCAGGTCGGCTCGAACTGGGTGCACTGCAACGGCACGTCACCGACCGACATCGAGCGGATCTGCGACGACATCTCCAACAAGGCCGGCGCCCGCTTCCTCATGGCCGGGCACTGTCTCGTCGAGGGGCTGCGGGCCATCGGGGCTCGCACGATCACGATCGCCAACGGCTACTACCGGCCCGACTGGTCGGCCGGGATCAACGGCTACCTGGAGGCCGCCGGATTCGAGATCCTGTGGGCCGGTGATTTGATCGACCAGGGTCTGGTGGCCGACGAAGCCGAGAAGCTGGCCATCGAAGCCGACACGCTGTGGGACTACCCGAACCACCTCATGATCGCCGCAACCGTCGGAGCCCATGACGGGGCTCCCGAAGCCGACGCCATCGTGCAGACCGGTGCCGGGTTCCGCATGCTCCAGGTGGTCGACACCGTCGAGGGTCAGACCGGCACACCGGTGGTCGGCTCCGACTTCGCCCTGTACTGGGCGATGCTCCGCGAGCTGGGATTGCCGGCCGCCCCCGGTCACGGATCGTTGCTCGCCACGCTCGGCCCGAACGGGGGACGGTAGGTGGCCGTGGGCAGGCTCGTGCTACCGGCGGTCGAGCTTCCGACACCGATCGTCGCCCTGTGGGCGGTGCCCCGCTCGACATCGACGGCGTTCGAGTGGATGATGCGTCAGCGGGGCGATATGACGTGTTTCCACGAACCCTTCGGTGAGGTCTGGTATCAGGGCGACGATCCCCGGTGGCCCCGGTATGAGCCGGACGTGTCGGTGAGAACCCCGGGCCTGACCTTCGAGTCCCGGTGGGCCGAGTTGACGGATGCGGCCATCGAGCGGCCGGTGTTCATCAAGGACTTCCCCCACTACATCGAGTCGATGTGGGACGATCGGTTCCT
>JBFHME010000214.1:0-4483 GCA_041594435.1 Acidimicrobiales bacterium | reverse complement strand
GAACCGGTTCCGTCGGGTTCGATCTGGAGGATCATGCCGCACGTCCGGGTCAACTCGTCCACCGAGTCGGCCAACAGGATGTAACCGGTGACCGGGGTTTCGTGTGAGCCAAGCAGGTCGAGTTCGTCGGCGTCGTTCAGCCGACCGGGTTCGGTGGCCTCGGGGCCGATCTCCGGGACGTCGGCCGTGGGAGCAGGATCGACGGCGATCTCGACATCGTCCTCGGCCGGAGGAATCGAGTCGAGCTCGGCCGCGACCGGGGCCGCCCGGTCAGACGCGGCCTGGCGGGCCGCCTCGTCGACACGGGCGCCGTCGGGTCCGTCGATGACGGTGATCACAGAGGCACCGACTTCGTTGGCCGACATGATGGGCGGAAGGGCTCTCATCCAGTTCCAACTCGTCGCCGTATTCTCGCCCGATCGAACGGCGAACTCGATTTCCCCCGGCATCGAGAGTGCGGCCATCGACAGGATGGCGTGCCGGCAGGCGGCGAGCCGGGCGGCCCGCTTGCCGACGATACCCAGCGGACCGTACAGCAGGTTTGCGGTCACCGGGACCCACGGCAGCACGCTCATCTCCACAATCGGTTCGTGGAGAAGCTCCGGGATCAGTTCCGGGTTGTCGAATCTGGGTTCCCACGGGATGCTGGCATAGCCGACGCTGAACCGGCCGAACAGCGGATGCTCGCGGCTGCGTTCCCAGAGGCCGGGGTCGAGCCGGGACAACCTGGTCTTGAGTTCCTCGGGATCGGGATGCAGCAGTCGATGGCGTTCGGCAACCACCGATCGGGACTGGCGGATCGACTGAAGGAAGTTCAACGCGCCACGCCCAATTTCGCCCTTGGTCGACGGATTGCGGTTGATGATCGTGCCCAGGCGTGATCCCGTCAACTGATCCGCCGGCAGCGGCTCCTCAGCGCCGAGCGCCGGCACACCGATGGCCGAGATCGAGGCGAAGGCGGCTCCGATCGACTCCATTCGTGATTCGCTACTGGCGGGCGGCCTGGGGCGGCGGATCGAGAAGCAGGCACTCGACACGTTCAGCAGCCCGTCGCCCACGAGCATCGGTTCGTCGACCTCGACCTCGTCGATGATGGCGTGAGCCGATCCGGGATGAACGATCACCTCGCCGTTCTCGAGTACCCGGAGCGAGAACGAGCCACCATCATTGGATTCGTTGAACTCGAACGCCCGGCCCACGTTGAGCTTCATCATCGATCCGGCGGTCAGACCGGCGACCTGTCGCATTTCGACGTGGGTGCCCTCGTGGGCGGTGTCGGACCCGTCGTCGTCGACGGCGGCGGCGTCCTCGACCGCATCAGTGCCTTCAGCCCCGGCTTCGTCGTTGTCGCTGCCGTTGTCGCTGCCGAATGCGACCGGCGTCATGACGTCATCTCCGGTTCGGGATTCGGCCTCGTTGTCGCCCGAGCCGCCATCGGCATCGCAGGATTCGGTTTCGCCGGCTTCGTCGGTCGGAAGCGCGTCGGCACCCTCGACCATCTCGTCGTGTTCACCGGGGATGGAGCCGAGAACCTCGGTGTCCGCCGAGTCACCGGCCGGCCGGCTCCCGATGGGGCGATCGACGTAGTCCTCCGACGAGAAGTCATCGTCGCCACGCGTTCGTTGCCCACGTCCGCCGGTTTGGTGCGCCTCGTCGGTGGTCACGCTGAGTCTCCAATGCCGCCGTGTCTTCCCGCTCTGGCGCCCATTGTAGGCAGTACGTCCTCGTCGGTTTAAGGCGAACGCGAAGGTTTCACCATCGCCGCCCGCAGTTCAACACACTTCCCGCGGGAGACACAACCGATCAGGTGGTCGTTGACGATGCCCATGGCCTGCATGCCCGCGTAGGCGGTCGTGGGGCCGACGAATCGAAACCCTCGCTTCTTCAGCTCCTTGCTCAGCGCCGTCGACTCCGGTGTGGTGGCCGGCACGTCGGCCGGCGATCGGGGGGCGCGATGATCGACCGGCTCGTGGCTCCAGATCAAGCCGGCCAGGGTCTCGCCGCCCTCCCACAGCTCGAGCAGCCGGGCCGCGTTGTTGATGGTGGCCTCGATCTTGCCACGGTGGCGGATGATGCCCGCATTGGTCAGGAGCCGCTCCACGTCGCGAGGCCCGTACGTGGCGACGACCGCGGCGTCGAAGCCCTCGAAGGCCTCCCGGAAGGCCTCCCGTTTGCGAAGGATGGTGATCCAGGACAGACCAGATTGGAAACCCTCCAGGCAGAGCTTCTCGAACAGCGTGCGTTCGTCGGTGGTCGGCTCGCCCCACTCGTCGTCGTGGTAGGCCACGTAGTCAGGGGTGCTCGCACCCCAGGGGCAGCGGGCAACGCCGTCGGCGTCGACGTGGAGTTCCGGGCTCACGGTTCGTCGGTGGCGTCGAGCGTGGGCAGCTGATCGGGCATGAGCGCGGTGCCGCTGCGGCGCTGTTGGTCGATGAGGTCGCGGTCGCAGTGCCAGCACAGATACTCCGAGGTGGTCGACACGATGGAGAGCTGGGTGCCGCGCGACTTCTCGATCACCGCGACCGGTGCCGCGTACATGTCGGTCGAGCCACAGCGCGGGCAACTGACCCTCGGATCCCGGTCCCAACCGGCATTGCAGGCCCCGCAGGTTATGTGGATCAGATCACCGTCCCGCTCACCAGCGAGATCGTCGGTTTCGCCGCATCGGGGACAGGCGATCTCATCGGCGCTCACGACTCCAGCGTAGTCGCACGGGGCCCGGCGTCGACCGGTCCGCTACTTCGATCGACGAGGTGGCCGGTTGGATCTCGGTTGCCGCCACCTGCGCCCGCCGGGGTGTTAGCGTAAAGATTCTTGAGCCGCACCATCGCCGATCGTCCGGGCCTCGACGGCCCGATTCCACCTGCCGCGCCGGTCGCCAACGGCCGCCGCCGGCCTCGAAGCCCCGCCCGCAAAGCGATGATCGTGTTGGCGGTGTTCGCACTGCTGGCGACGGTCATCGCCGTCGGTTGGGGTGTTCGTCGCTACCTCCAGTTCGAGTTCGTGGAGGTTCCCGGGCTCGAGGTGCCCGAGGGATCGGGCCCCGCGAATTGGCTGTTGGTCGGCACCGACAGCCGGGAGGGTGTCGATCCCGCGTCCGATGATTTCCTGGGAGACGCCGCTGCCGTGCCCGGCCAGCGGGCCGACACGATCATGGTGGCCCGGGTGGACTCGACGACCCGGTCGATCGACCTGTTGTCGGTCCCTCGCGATCTCTGGGTGCCGATCGTCGGCGACGGCGAGGGCCGGATCAACGGGGCCTTCAACGGGCCGGGAGGGCGTGAACGGTTGGTTCTCACCCTCGAGAACTACCTCGACGTCCACATCAACCACTATGCGGAGATCAACTTCGCCGGGTTCCAGGCGATGGTCGAGGCGCTTGGAGGGGTGCCGGTGTGGTTCGACGCCCCGATCCGCGATTCGGGATCCGGGCTCAACGTCGTCGATGCCGGCTGCCATCTGCTCAACGGACCGCAGGCGCTGTCGTTCGCTCGGGCCCGACACGCGGAGATCTTCGACGGTGAGAGGTGGGTGCCCGAGGGGACCGGTGATATCGGTCGCACCGCTCGCCAGCGCCAGTTCCTGTCGAACGTCGCCGGCACGGCGTCGACCAGGGCCAACCTCGGCGGGCTGTTGACACTGGACCGTCTGGTTGGCGCGGCGGCCGAGAACATGGTGGTGGCCGACGGGGCGGGACTCTCCGACGTGGCCGACCTGGCTCGAACCTTCGCGGCCGCCCAGGGCGGGAACTTCACCACCCACACCCTCCCGGTCAGCGACTGGGTGACGGCCGGTGGCGCGCAGGTTCTCCTGCTCGACGAGGCGGCTGCGCAGCCGACGCTCGAGGTGTTCCGCTACGAGGGCCAGGACAACCCCGACAACCAGACCCTGTCGGGTGACCAGACGATTCCCGAGTCGAAGGCCGGAGCCGTGGTCGTGTTGTCGGCCGAGGAGATGGCCTCGACGGCCATTCCCGGGGTCGCCCAGGCCGACTGCTCGAACCAGGGCTCCTGACGGCACCATCGAGGCGGTTTTCCGGCGCCGTCGGAAGCGGTTCTGGTGGTCCGGGGCCGCCGGTGGGGCGGGTCAGGGCCGGAGGAGATCGAGGATGTCGTCGACGATCTCGCTCGGAGAACCGTCGGCCGGTGTGTAACGCCGTTCGGGTCGGTCGGGCGGCTCGTAGGGATCGTCGATGCCGGTCATCCCGGTGATTTCACCGGCGCGGGCCTTGGCGTAGAGGCCCTTGGGGTCTCGCGCTTCGCACACCTCCAGTGGCGTGTCGACGAAGATCTCGTGGAATGGCAGCCCGGCCGCCTCATGGAGGTTTCGGGCCATCCGGCGCGCCGCCCGGTAGGGGCTGATGAGGGGGACGACGGCCACCACCCCGGCGTCGGCGAGCAATCGGGCCACATGGGCCACTCGGCGGACGTTTTCGTTGCGGTCCTCCGCGGAGAATCCGAGATCACCATTGAGTCCGTGGCGG
>JBFHME010000213.1:0-4649 GCA_041594435.1 Acidimicrobiales bacterium | reverse complement strand
TGGACGGCGGTGGCGTGCTGGCCGAGGTCCATCGGCTCCACGGTGGCCTGTCAGTCGACGAACAGGACGGGGCGCTGCAGCCGTCGATGCGGCGCAAGGTGGTGCTGTCGACCGACATCGCCGAGACCAGCCTGACCGTGGAAGGCGTGCGGATCGTCGTCGACTCGGGTTTCGCCCGCAAACCGCGGTTCGACGCCCGGACGGGGATGACACGGCTGGCGACCGTGTCGATCTCACAGGCTTCCGCCGACCAGCGAGCCGGGCGGGCCGGGCGCACCGAACCGGGCGTCGCCTATCGGCTGTGGTCGAAGATGGAGCATGCGGGCCGGGACCGGCAACGGGCGGCCGAGATCACCCAGGTCGATCTCACCGGCCTCGTGCTCGAGCTGCGAGCGTGGGGGCTCCGCAGCCCCGAGTCGCTGTTCTTCCTCGACCCACCGCCCGCCAAGGTGTGGGCCGAGGCCGAGGAGCTGCTCGACGACCTGGGGGCGCTCGACGAGTCGGGCCTGCTCAACGAACTCGGTCACCGCATGGTCTCGCTTCCGGCCCACCCCCGCCTGGCCCGCATGATCCTCGAGGCCGACAACGACGGTGACCGGCATCTGGCCTGCATGATCGCGGCGCTACTCGACGAACGGGATCCGCTGGCCGGCAACCGTCCCCATCCGCCGGCCGATCTCGGCCTGCGCGTCCAACTGCTGAACGGGACGATGCCCCACCACGATCTCACCGTCGACCGGCGGGCGCTTCGCCGAGCGCTTCGTACCACCGACGATCTGCTTCGCCGGGCCGGCCTCGGCGACCGTGGCGGCGTGCCGACCGGTGTCGACGCCGGACGTGTCGGACGCGTCCTCGCCCTGGCGTTCCCCGATCGACTGGCGGTGGCTCGGGGCAGCCGGGGCCGGTTCCAGCTCCGAACCGGCACCACCGCGTGGGTCGCCGACGGCGATTCGTTGTCGAACGAACAGTTCCTGGTGGCCGCCGATCTCGACGGCAAGCGAGCCGACGCCCGCATCCGCCTCGCCGGGGCGCTCGAGCAGGTCGATGTGTTCGACCGGTTCCAGCGCCGGATCGAAACGCAGGTGGAGCTGGTGGCAGACCAAGGTCGGGTCATGGAGCACCGCGTCTCCCGCATCGGCGGGGTCGTGCTGGCCGAGGCCAAGCGGCGGGCCGAGCCGGGCCAGGAGGCGGCGGCCGTTCTCGGCGAGCTCATCCGTCGCAATATCGATCTACTCGACTGGGGTGGGGAGCGGTCGTCGCCGTCCTCCCCCACCGGCAAATCGAAGGAGTCGAACAAGAACAAGAAGAAACGAAAGGGCGCGCAGAAGGGCAAAGGCAGCGGCGTGACCAGGCCACAGGGCAACCGGGCCTCGGCCCAGCGGTCGCACGGCAACGGACTCCGCTACCGGGTGATGGCACTGCGGAACCGGTTCGGCGATCCGTGGCCCGACTGGTCCGACGAAGGCCTGCTCGCATCACTCGACGACTGGCTCGGACCGTCACTGCTCGCCGCGACGTCGATCGACGAGGTCAACCGCCTCGACCCCAACCGGATGCTCGAACGGTCGCTCGACCCGGCGCTGCGAGCCGATGTTCAGCGGCTCGCTCCCACCCACCTCGACCTGCCGGGCGGCCGCCGTCTGCCGATCGACTACCGAACCGACGGTCCGACGGTGTCGTCGCGGGCCCAGGACTTCTTCGGTGTGCGACGGCACCCCGAGGTGGCGGGTGAGCCGGTGGTCGTCGAGCTGTTGTCGCCGGCCCAGCGTCCGATCCAGACCACCCGGGACCTGCCCGGTTTCTGGTCGGGTTCGTGGGCCGAGGTTCGCTCCGAGATGGCCGGGCGCTACCCGAAACACGACTGGCCCGAGGACCCGTCGAAACCGGGTTAGCGGGGCGGGCGGGTCAGGAGCTGATGCGAGACCCCCCATTCGGATCCATCCGCATAGCCGAACAGTTCCGAGCAGGCCATCAGAAACATCCGCCACCGCTGCACCCACCGGTCGGTGCCGTCGCCGTAGACCGGGCGGAGCACGTCGCGGGCGGCACCACGATCGGCATCGAGTCGGTCGAGCCAGGCGTCGAGGGTTCGGGCGTAGTGGGTGCCGTTGAACCACCACCGTTCGGTCACCTGCAGTGGAGGTTCGCCGTCGCCCGCCCATGAGTCCGGGTCGAGGATCTCGCTGAACAGATCGTGCGACGGCATGATCCCGCCGGTGAAGAAGTGGCGGGCCATCCAGTTGGCCGATCCCTCGTCGGAGAACGGCCAGAAGCGGTTTCGGTGCGCGAACACGTGGAGGTAGACGGCACCGCCGGGTCGAAGCAGCGTCGCCAGCTCACCGAACAGGCGGCGGTGATTACGGACGTGTTCGAGCATCTCGACGGTGACGATCCGATCGAAGGGTTCCCCGAGGTCGAGCCCGGCCAGCCCGTTGACATCGACAACCCGATGTTCGACGTTGTCCAGCGGGCCGCCCGGCCAGGAAGCGGCCCGACCTCGGATGAACTCGCCCTGCGGTTTCGAGTTCGACACGGCCACCACCTGCGCCGACGGGAACCGCTCGGCGATCCGCAACGACAGCGATCCCCACCCGCAGCCGAGATCGAGGACCCGCATGCCCTCGGTTACACCGGCCTGGTCGATCGTGAGGTCGAGCATGCGTTCCTCGGCGACCGCCAGGGTGTCCGTGTCGTCGCGGGTGTCCCACAGGGCGGAGGAGTATTTGAGCCTCGGTCCGAGCATCAGCTCGAAGAACTCGGGCGGCACCTCGTAATGCTGGCGGTTGGCTTCATCGGGCACGAGGGCGATCGGCCCGTCGGCCCAGTCCCGCCGCCACCGGGCGCGATCGATCGTCGACCGTCGAACTTCGGCCCTCAGTCGTCGACCGACCGAGGCCCGTATCGCCGACCGCACCAGCGGATCGGGGGCACCCCGCTCGGCCAGGCCGATGCCGGCACGGACCACCTGGTCGTTGACAGATGTCATGGATGCGAATGTCATACGCGACCTTTCGTCACCCCACCGGCGCCTGGATTCCGGGCTGTGGCTCAATGTTTGGACAATTCAGCCCGATGGGGTGACGCCGACTCGAAGACCACCGACCACTGGATGACAGCCGATGGCCTCACGCTCCACCACCCTAACAAGTGCCCGTCCGGTCAGGACCGTGGCGATCGTCGCGGCTGTGCTCGCCGTTGCCGTGATCGTGACCCTCAGCGCCTCGCTCGTGGCGATCCCGGCAGCGCCGGCCGACGCGGCCACCCGCCTCCGGACCGAGCAGGTCGCCCCCGATGCGCTCGTCGACCGGATCTACCGCGATCTGCTCGGACGGCGGGCCGACGCCGGCGGTTTGAACTTCTGGGCCACCGCCGTTTCCTCGGGCGCACCACCATCGGAGGTCGTCGAGGCGTTCATCGATTCGAGCGAGGTGGGAGGCGCCTACGACCCCACCATTCGCCTGTACCGGGCCGCGTTCCTCCGTCCCCCCGACCCGCGGGGTCTGGCCTACTGGGTGAGGACGGTGCGGTCCGGCTCCGACCTCGATGCCGTGGCCGACGTGTTCGCCACCTCCGCCGAGTTTCGGAACCGTTATGGCGCTCTGTCCAACGCGGCGTTCGTGGACCGCATCTACCGCAATGTGCTCGGCCGGCGGGCCGACGACTCGGGTGCCGCCTACTGGACCGGGCGGTTGAACGCCGGCATGAACCGGGGCGAGATGCTGCTCGCGTTCGCCCAGTCGACGGAGAACATTCGCCGAACCAGCGTGTCGACCCGTCTCTCGCTGTTGTGGGTGACACTCCTGCAGACCATCCCCAGCGCCGAACAGATGGACAGCTGGGCGGCGAGACCGTCGACGACACCGACGATCGACCTGATCGACGAGGTCCTCGAATCCAACGCCTACCGGGCCAGGCTCGCACGCCTCTTCCCGGCAAAGCATCCTCTCACCGGCCAGTACGGACCGGCCGCGATCAGCCGTCCGGCGTTGGCCATCAAGATCGACAACGTCGACAACGCCCGCCCCCAGATCGGTCTCAACCGGGCCGACGTCGTCTACGAGGAAATGGTCGAGGGCAACCTGACCCGGCTGATCGGTGTCTACCACAGTCAGACCCCGCCGGTGGTCGGACCGGTGCGCTCGGTGCGAGTGTCGGACTTCGATGTGCTCACCCCCTACAACCGGCCGCTGCTCGCATCGTCGGGAGCCAACCCCGGTGTGCTCAACGCACTGAGGGATGCCCCTGTCGTCAACGTCAACGCGCTCAAGGTCGACGAGTACTGGCGGGACTCGTCACGTCGGGTTCCTCACAACCTGCTGACCAGCCCCGCCGGGCTGTGGACGCACGCGCCGGGCAACGCCGGGCCGCCGCCGGTCATGTTCACCACCGGCGCGACACCGTCGGTCGGTGCGCCACGGCCCGGGGGCGTGGCCATCGAGTTCGGACGGGCCTCGGTGCGCTGGCGCTGGGACGGCGGCGCTCAGGTGTGGCGCCGCAGTCAGAACGGAACCGCCCACGTCGACTCGACCGGGCGGCCCATCGGGGCGGAGAACGTGATCGTGATGGTGGTGAACTACACGGCCAACGCCATCGACGCTCAATCCCCCGAGGCCCACACGGTGGGTCGACTGCGGGCGCTCGTGTTCACC
>JBFHME010000212.1:0-4684 GCA_041594435.1 Acidimicrobiales bacterium | reverse complement strand
GCGGTCGTGCCGTCGTCGGAGTCACCGCATGCGGCCAGGAGCAGCGCCATGACGGCGAGCAGAGTTAAGAGTTTCTTCACGGTCCCTCCCCTAGGGATTTGATGGTTCGCAGTGGGATTCTGTGGAGCGACGGGTCGGAATCGTCCGATCTCCGGTTGCCCCCCCTTGGGCAGCAGGCGTCGCCGTTTCGATGGTCAGTAGCATAGGGCGAAGTCGTTACGCTGTCTAATGCTCTGGTTACGACGTCTAACGTGGCCGCAAGCCTCTCTCGGCCGCCTGGACGGCGGCGATGGTGGCGACGTTGACGATGTCGTCGACCGAGCAGCCCCGGGAGAGATCGTGAAGGACGCCGTCGAGTCCCTGCAGGAGCGGACCGAAGGCCTGAGCCCCGGCCAACCGTTCGGTGATCTTGTAGGCGATGTTGCCGCTGTTGAGGTCGGGAAAGACGAAGACGTTGGCCGCCCCCGCCACCGGCGAGTTCGGCGCCTTACCGGCACCGACCACCGCGTCCCACGCCGCGTCGAATTGCAGCTCGCCGTCGACCGCGAGGCTGGGATCGAGAGCCCGCACCCGATCGGTGGCCGCCCGGACCTTGTCGATGCTCGGATGGCCGGCGCTACCCTTCGTGCTGAACGACAGCATCGCCACCCTCGGCTCCAGCCCGGTGAGGGAGGCGAACGTGTGGGCGCTGGCCAGCGCCACGTGGGCCAGCTGCTCTCCGTCGGGATCGGGGATCACGCCGCAATCCCCGTAGACCACCACACGACGCGCATCTTCACGGACAGGACCGTCTTCGGGTAGCACGAACACGAACGAACTCGACACGGTTGTGGTTCCGGGCGCCGTTCCGAGGATCCGGAGGCCCGCCCGGATGACATCGGCGGTCGGCCGGCCGGCGCCGGCGACGCAGCCGTCGGCCTCGCCCACCGCCACCATCAGAGTCGCCACGTCGAGGGGGTCGTCCAGGTCAACGGGGTGACGGCCTGCGAGTCGGTCGGCGGATCGCTCCATGGCCTTGGTGATCTGGTGGCGGGGCTTGTCGTCGACGACCAGTGCCTCGATGAACCCGGCATCGTTGATGATGCCGGCCGCGGCCGTGGCCCGCTGATCGTCGGCATCGGCCAGCACGATCCGGATCGGCCGCAACGCGGCCCTGGACCGCCACTCGGACAGGATCGTCATGAGGCGACGGCGCTCAGCCTCGGGCCGCCAGCCATCCGGCCACGGTGGTGAGGACGGCGTCGAGCCGCTCGGTGAGGTCGTCCAGCACCACGCCGTCGGCCACCAGCGGCGGTGAGACCGTGAGCATGGTCGCCCCCCGATCGTCGGGCCGTATGAGAACACGTGAATCCCGCAGCCACTGCGACAGCAGGCCGCCACGGAGCGCGGTGTGCTGCTCGTCGGTCAGCTGACGCCCTGAGTCCCTGTCGGCCACCAGCTCGAGAGCGTAGAAGTATCCGAGGCCCCGGACCTCGCCGACGACGCGGTGGTTGGCCAGCAGCCCGTCCATCCTGGACCGGAAACCCGCTTCATTGGCCAGGACGTGGCCGAGGATGTTCTCGTCCCGCATGGCGTTCATCGTGGCCACCGCGACCGCGGTCGCCACCGGATGGCCACCGAAGGTTGCGCCGTGCATGTAGGCGCCGGCGGGGGATTCCCAGACCGACTCGACCAGCTCGCCGCGCACGACGATGCCGCCCAGGGGCTGGTAGGCGCTGGTCACTCCCTTGGCGAAGGTGATCACGTCAGGTACCACGTCGAAACGCTCGCTGGTGAACCAGTATCCGAACCGCCCGAACCCGCAGATGACCTCGTCGGCCACCAGCAACACTCCGTACCGGTCACAGATGCGCCGCAGCTCCTGCCAGTAGCCGTCCGGGGGCACGAGACCGCCTCGACCGTTCTGAACCGGCTCGCACACCACAGCGGCCACGGTCTCCGGCCCCTCGGCGAGGATCATGTCCTCGACGGCTCTCGCCGAAGCCAACTCGGCCGCGGTGTCGCCGTAGGTGTTGGGCACCTTGCGAGTACCGTCCCAGAGCATCGGTGCGAACGGCTCCCGGAAGCGCGGCACACCGGTGACCGACAGCGCTCCCAGCGTCGTTCCGTGGTAGGACCACTCGCGGGAGATCACCTTGTAGCGACTGTCCTCACCCTGACTGAGGTGGTAGCTGCGGACGAACTTCAGCATCGATTCGACCGCCTCCGAACCGGAGTTCACGAAGAACACCTCGGACAGGTCTCCGGGGGCGACCTGAGCGATCATCGCCGCCGCCTGAGCCGCCGGCTCGTTGGCCCAACCCCACGTCGGGTAGAACGCCAGCTTGGCCATCTGCTCGCCCGCCGCCTTGGCCAGATCGGCGCGACCGTGGCCGAGGTTGGTGCAGAACAGCCCGGCGAGCCCGTCGAGGTACTCGATTCCCGCCGTGTCGTAGACGTAGCATCCTTCGCCCCGCTGCATCACACCGAGGTCGCCGCTACGCCACGCGTGACCCTTGGTGAAGTGGGGTAGGAGGTGACGCCGGGCGTTGTCGGCGGCATCGACCATCGGTGCCTTGGCCGTGACGGTCATGTGCCGTCTCCCTTGTCTGACGTGGCTCCGACCTGCGCCGGACCATCAACTGGACCCCGGCCACGATCGGACCGATTGAGTTAGAGCATCTAACACATTCGTTTGCCTGTCAAACTCCGCCCTCGCTCCCTCGGTGGGTTCCGGCGGCCACGCCGAGATCGGCGAGTGCGCCGGGAAGCTGCCAGGGAGCCTCGACAACCAACGCCCCGGCCTCGGAGAGGGCCTGGTGTTTCGAGTGGTGGGTGCCGGTGGACCCCTCCACGATCGCTCCGGCGTGGCCCATCCGCGTGCCGGGCGGGGAAGCTGCTCCGGCGACGAACGCGACCACCGGTTTATCGATCTCGGCGATGACGGCGGCGGCCTCCTCCTCCTTGCGTCCACCGATCTCACCGATCACAACGATGGCCTCGGTGCGATCGTGGCGACCGAGGGCGGCCACGGCCTCGGCGGTCGACGTTCCCGACACCGGATCTCCGCCGATCCCGAAGAACGCGGATTGTCCGTAGCCCGCTCGGGTCAGCTCGACCGCGGTCAAGGTCCCCAGTGATCCGCTGCGGGAGACCACGCCGATCGATCCGGGGGTGAAGACCCGGGGGTCGAAGGCGGGCATGAAGCCGACGAAGGTCTCGCCGGGATTGACGATGCCCGCGGTGTTCGGTCCGATGATCGCGGTGCCGGCCGAACGAGCCTCGGCCACCATGGCCATGGTGTCGGCCACCGGAATGAACTCGGTGAGCACCACGACCAGGCGGGCTCCGGCTTCGGCGGCGTCGGCCACGGCGGCTCGTGCACCGCCGGGCGGTACGAACAGCACCGAAACGTCGACGCCCCCACGGCGGCCCTCCTCGGTCGCGTCGGCCGCCTCGACGGCCGAGGTGAAGACCGGGAGTCCGAGGTGTCGACGTCCGCCCTTGGTGGGGCTGACCCCGGCCACCACCGTGGTGCCGTAGTCCCGCATCCGTTCGGTCCAGAAGGTTCCCTGGCGGCCCGTCATGCCGTGAACCACGACCCGGTCCGCACGGGTGACGACGAGTGGCTCGGACCGACCGCTCATGGGCCGGACCGCCGGGGTCCGGCGGCGATGACGGCGGCCCGGACCGCCGCCTCCATCGAAGGGTGCGGCTCGACACCGAGCCGGGAGCGCAGCAGGTCGATCGCCTCGTCCCGCCCGGTTCCGGCGATGCTGAAGGCGACCGGAATACGTGGACCCAGCCGCTCCCAGGCCTCGATCACCCCCTCGATCATGACGTCGCAACGGGCGAAGGCGCCGCAGAAGTTCACGAGCAGGGAGCGCACCCCGGGCTGGGCGAGGACCAGCTCCAGTGCAGGTGTGGCCTTCGTGTAGGCGTCGCCGCCGATCTCGAGGAAGTTGGCCGGACGCCCGCCGGCGGTGACCACGGCGTCCATCGTGGCCATGGTGAGGCCGGCCCCGTTGGCCAGCACCGCAACCTCGCCTCCCAGTTCGATCAGTCGCAGGCCCATTCGGGCGGCCCGCTGTTCCCGCTCGGAACCGGTGCGCTCGGGATCCGGTTCGAACCGGTCGTGCAGGTCGGCTTGTCGGAAGCGGGCCGAGTCGTCGAGTTCGATCTTGCCGTCGAGCGCCACCAGCGCGCCCGTGGCCGTGACGGCCAGGGGATTGATCTCGACGGTCAGCGCGTCGCAGCCGACGAAGAGCCCGACGAGCGCCCGTTCGACGTCCCCGGTCAAGGCCGATGTCGCCAGCGGATCGACCGGGTCGAGCCGGGTGACGTGGATGTCGTCGGCCGCGGCCTCCACGTCGACACCGCCACGGTCGGACCGCACGAGGATGGGGCACCCGGCCGTTGCGTCGATCGTCACCGACAGGTACCGCTCGGCCACGATGTCGACCGCCTCCTCGATGAGGACCGCCTTCACGATCTCGCCGTTCAACGTCGACCCGAGGAGCCGTCGGGCGACCTGGACGGCCTCGGTTGGATCAGCGACGACCACGACACCGCCGGCCTTGCCCCGCCCTCCCGAACGGACCTGGGCTTTGACCACCACCGCAGCGCCGGGACCGGCGACGCCGTCGCCGAGTTGCCCGGCCGCCGCTCCGGCGTCGGCCGCCGTGGTCACAAGGTGAGACCGGGG
>JBFHME010000211.1:0-4721 GCA_041594435.1 Acidimicrobiales bacterium | reverse complement strand
TGCCACGATGGCAACATGGTGAGCCGGCCGACGACGGCGTTCAGTTTCTTCGAGTCGAACAGGGCGTCGTGGGCCGCATCGTGACCCAGAACGAACAGTCCCGACACCGCCAGCCCGGCCAGCAGCCACAGCGGCACCAGGAAAAGCGGATTGTTGGTCGACGCCAGGCCCCACAGGGCCAGGCCGTAGACGACCAGGTCTCGAGCGATCAGGAACAGTCCCCTGGCCGTGGATCGCTGATAGCAGTGCTCGGGGATGACGTCGAGAACGGGCTTCAGGCCGGTTGGCTTGTCACCGGTGGACGATTGCCCGGTTGGGGTCGCGGAGGTGGAGTCTCCCAACCCCGCCGTCGACTCGGTCGTGGTCATGTGTGCTCCTGACTCGGGTTGCGCTCCGAACCCGCTCCAACAGACCTCGAGTCTAGCCGAAAATCCCAGCCTACCGACCAGTCGGTAGGCTGGGATTTCGGTCACACGCCGTCGATGCCGTCCGGTTGTCGACGACCGGCGCTCACGACCACGGCAGGTTACGAAGATCGACGTTCCCGCCGGTGAGGACGGCCACGACCCGTCGGCCCGTGACGTGCTCACGGTGGGCGAGGACCGCCGCCACGCCGACCGCGCCCGACGGTTCGACCACGAGTTTGGCCCGGGTCCAGATCAGCTCCATGGCCTCGACGATGCCGGGATCGTCGACGAGCAGGATGTCGTCGACGAGACGGGAGATGATGGCGAAGTTCCGATCCCCCAGAGAGGTCAACAGACCATCGGCGATCGTGTCGGGAGACGTCTGAGGCACGAGGATCCCCGAGTGGAAGCTGCGGTGGGCATCGTCAGCCCCGGCCGGTTCGGCCCCGAAGACCCTGCAGTTCGGATAGCGGGCCTTGACCGCCACCGCGATGCCCGACAGCAGTCCACCGCCACCGACCGGCACGACCACGGCGTCGGGCGGCCCCTGACCGGCCTCGTCGAGTTGATCGAGGATCTCGGATCCGGTCGTGCCCTGACCGGCGATCACCAGCGGATCATCGTAGGGGTGGACGAGCACCGCCCCGGTACGGGCCTGGATCACCGCCACGGCATCCTCCCGTGCGCTGAGCGTCGGTTCGCAGAACGTGATGTCGGCTCCGTAACCGGCTACGGCGGCCTTCTTCACCTCCGGCGCGTTCGACGGCATCACCACGTGGGCGACGATTCCCCGATTGCGGGCCGCCAGCGCCACCGCAGCCGCATGGTTACCGGACGAATGGGTCACCACGCCGGCAGCCGCCTCGGCTTCGCCCAGGGCGAAGACGGCGTTGTGGGCGCCCCGGGCCTTGAAGGCTCCGACCTTCTGCAGATTCTCGGCCTTGAGGAGCAGATCGCATCCGGCGAGGTCGGCCAGAGCGGCGCAGGAGACCAGGGGTGTTCGGTGAACGTGGGGGGCGATCCGGACCGCGGCCTCCGCAATCGCCGCGGCGTCGACCGGCAGGGCCGGTTCGGATGGCTCCATCGATTCGGTGCTCACGTCCGGACCACGGCCACCGGAATCCAGCGAAGGATCTCGTGCTGTTCGGTGGCCGGACCCGTCGTGCCTTCGGCCGGGCGGTTGGCGGAACCGATCGTCTCATAGGCCCGCAGCGACAAACCGTTGGGCCCGGCGTGCTCGGCCACCAGGCGGTGCTCGAACGACAGTAGATCACCCTCGAACGCCGGGCCGACGTGGCTGCAGGCGTGCCAGGCCACGATCGTGGCCAGACGGGGTTCGACCCTCGTGAGCGACGCCTGGGCCAGCGCCTGGACGTGCCCCCCGTACACGAGCCGCGTGTCGTAGGCGGTGGCGTCGACGTCACGGTGCACGATGGCCCGGTTGTGGGTGAGACGGACCAGCCCGGTCGCCTGATCGACGATGTCACGGGTGATGTCGGCTCGAACCTCGTCCTCGTCCCAACCGGTCGGGGGTTCGAGCCGATCGCTGTTCCAATCGGGGAGCAGACCGACGTAATCGGTGATCTCGACCGCGTCGGGAGCGGAGCCGGTGTCGCCGCGGTGACCAGGCATGGCGTCGCCTCGAACCGGGAGCAACGCGCAACGCTGGTAGTCCATGACGACCTCGTCATCGGCGGTGGTCTGCATACCGAGGAGGACCTTGCCCCGATTGGGCCGGTCGGGGCGAGGTGTGGCGTCGGCCATGTCGAGGATGCGGATACGGGTGTGAAGGGTTTCGCCGATGTGCACGGGGCGGGACACCCGCATGTTGCGGTAGAACAGGTTGGCGATGGCCCGCCTCGTGGCCACCGTCGATTGCCCGACCGACAGGTTGGCCACCAGCCCGGGCGAGGCGAGTGGATGGTCGGAACCGGTGACCGATCGGGCCAGTCGGTGATCCAGACACACGGGCAGGACCTCACCGACGATCGACTGGTACCACGCGGCCAGGCCAAGATCGAGGGTCACCGCCGGTTGCGGCTCCAGCTCCATTCCCGGCTCGAGATCGTCGTAGAAGGGGCCGTCGGGGGGAACGGGTGTGCTCATAGTGCGCAGACTACCGGTGCGGTCGCGTCGCCCGCCCAATCGAGATGCCGTCGGACGTCACCCGCTCGTCACCGACGCGACGCTCGGTGCGAAGGAACTGGAAGAAGCACCACGTGGACACGGCGGTGAGCAGGTGCCACGCGGCGTGGGCCTGAACGAGCGCGTCGGGACGGCACCACGGGTGATCCTCGGTACCGGTCGTCCAGATGGCGAAGGCGATCAGGAACGACACCGTGCCCGCCCAGAACCACGGTGTGTAGGTCCGTCGGGTCACCGGACCGCGGCCGGCCAGCACGCCGGGGATCCAGAACAGCACCACCCACCAGTAGTCGCCGGCGGCGTCGATCATCTCGAGTGGCGTGATTCCGAACACCAGGGCCACCACGAAGCCGACGAGGCCCGACCAGATCCTGGCCGCAGGCGACCAGAAGCGATAGAGGACCTCCGACACCATCCACAACGCGATCGACAGGCCGAACAGATCGAGTCCGATACCGAGTTCTCCGCCGAAGACCCAGTGGCCGGCGGCGTAGGCGCCGACAACCAGCACGTAGGCGGTGAGCAGGCCACGGTCGCTGCCGCGGCGCAGGGCGGCGACGTTCACCATCCAGGGAAGGAGAATGTACGCGACCATCGAGACGTTGTCGATCCAGGCTCCGAAGAACGTGTGACTTCCGTGCATCAACATCGAGCCAGGGCCGAGAAAGACCGTGGCGGCTGCGTACGTCAGGGCAACCGGCTGGTTGCCCGTGAACCGGTTGCGAACCGCCACGGTCTTCCCGCTGGCCTTCGTTTCCCGGGCCAGGACCACGAACATCGCCAGGCCCGACACGACGAATCCCAGGTTGCCGAGCGTGTTGATCGGTTCGCGGGCCAAGCCACCGCCGACCCGTTCACACCATCGTGAGACCTCGCCGATCACCGGTTCGTTGTCGGCCGGTGTCCACCAGCCGGTCGCCCCTCCGAGTAGGAAGAGCAGGGCAAAGACACCGAGCGCGCCAAGTGCTGCGAGGAGGGGCCGGGCCGCGTTGAGATCGCCTTCACGCCGAGCCCGTACGGTTCCCTCCTGCCGGGTCATCCGGCCGGGTCGTTCGCAGCAGGCCGTTGACTCAGTGCGGCCCAGACCCGCAGCACGGAGCCGGCCGCGGCATCCACGGCCACCTCGTCGGTCGCGATGTCGGAGACGCTGATCCGCATGGCCCGTCGACCTTGCCAGGTCGTGCCTCCCATCCAGGCGCTTCCACTGCGGGCCACGGCCTCGATCACCGCATCGGTTGTCGCGTCACCGGCGGCGCCCGAACCGAACGACACCAGAACCTGGTTCAGCACGACCGGGGCGAGGATCTCGGCGCCGGCGTCGTCGAGGAGGCGGGCGAAGCGCTCCGCCAGATCACAACAGCGATCGACGACTGTCGCAACCCCTTCCCTTCCGGAGGCGGCGAGCGAGGCCCACACCGGTATCGCCCTGGCAGCCTGCGACATCTGCAATCCGAGGTCCAACAGACGGCGACCGTCGGCGGGGGTGTCGAGATAGGCGGCGTCGGTGGCCATCGTCGTCCGGAGGTGGCGGCCGTCGGCAACCGCCACCAGCCCGCAGTCGTAGGGTACGTTGAGCCACTTGTGGCAGTCGGTGGCCCAGGAGTGGGCCCGCTCGACCCCGTCGACCAGGTGACGGCGTGTTGGAGACGCGGCGGCCCACAGACCGAACGCTCCGTCGACATGCACCCACACAGGGCCCGCGGCCTCACCGACGGCGTCGACGATGTCGGAGACCGGATCGGCATGACCCGTGTTGACGTTGCCGGCCTGGGCCAGCAGCAACGTCGGCCCGCCGACGGGGGGCAGGCGTTCGACATCGATCCGCCCGCAACCGTCGACGGGAGCGACGACGATCGAGTCGGTGCCGATACCGGCCAGACGGAGCGCCTTCAGGGCCGAGACGTGGATCTCCTCCGACACGATGGCCGTAAGCGGCGGAGCGCCGCCCAGGCCACGGGCCGCGGTGTCCCAACCCACGGCGGCCAGAAGGGCGTCGCGCCCGGTGATGACGGCGATGAGGTTGGCAACGCTCGCGCCGGAGCAGAACGAGGCGGTGGCCGTGGCCGGTAACCGAAGCAGATCGAGTAGCCACCCGACGGACACCTCGTCGATGGCCGAGGCCAGCGGCGACATGACCGGAAGGGCGATGTTCTGGTCCCAGACCCGTGC
>JBFHME010000210.1:0-4848 GCA_041594435.1 Acidimicrobiales bacterium | reverse complement strand
GCGGCCGGTAGTCGGTGTTGCGATCGACGGTCAGGTAGATGTCGTGGCCGACCGGATCGTCCATCTCCTCGGCCAGATGACCGAGCAGACCGGCACAGCGCGCCAGCAGGGCGAAGCCGCGCATCACACCCATCGGCAGATCGATGTCGGCCAGCACCGCACCACAGACCCCGGCCCCATTGAGTGGCAGCTCCCGGCCCAGGATGCCGCCCGAGACCCGACCGATGGCGGCGAACAGTTCGAGATGTGGGCCGAACGTGTTGTTGTCGCGAGCCAGTTGCATGAGCACCGGAGTGCGGGGATCGCCCTGCTTGTGCACCGGGTGACCGAGACCGGGCACGAATCTGCCGGCAGCCTTGGTCGACCGCACGAGGTTGGCGGCCACCACGTCCCATCCGGCCTCGTCGACGGGCTGCTCGTCGAGCTCGGCCAGGGCGGCGTTGAGGAAGTGGGCCGCATCCTCGGTGACCCCGAGGAAGCGGGAACCACCGCCGAGCAACCCGGCCGCCAGCGCCCCCTGAACCGAATCCGGGGCACTCAGATACGTGACCCGGGCGGCGATGGCCGTCGGGGTGAACCCGTGGTCGGCCAGCGCCACCAGCACCGCCTCGAACATGATGCGCTGAGCTTCGGTCGGACGCCGTTTCGTCACCAGCCAGTAGGCCAGCTCACCGAAGGTGACCGTCCCCAGCAGGTCGGCGGCCAGGTCCTGGCCGAGCAGGTGGATGTGGTCGGCGTCGGAGGCACCGATACCGGTGCGGAACGAGGGTACGGGGCGGGAGCCGGCCTGATCGGCGTTCATGTGTCACCCCCGATCAGGGCATCGACGTCGGCATCGGGTGTGGCCAGCCACGAACGTAACACCTCCGAGTGCTCACCCAGCGCCGGGGGCGGGAGGTCATAGCGCACCGCGCCGGCGCTGAAGTCGATCGGATTGCGAATCAGGTCGATCGGTCCTCCGCCGGCCGCTGCGACCGCTCCCCTGCCATCGGCTCCCATCGACACCGTCGGATTGAGTCCCAGGCGACCGGCCAGCTCGACCCCCTCGGCGATCGAGTTGATCGGACCACACGGCACGCCGGCGTGATTGAGCTTGAGGAACAGATCGTCGGCTTTCCATGTGGCCAGCTCGGCCTCGAGCAGCGGCTGCAGTTCGTCGCGGTTGTCGGCCCGGTCGCTGTTGAGCGCGAATCGGGCATCGTCCGCCAACTCGGGCCGACCGAGCAGCTCGCACAGCGAACGGAACTGGCGGTCGTTGCCGACGGCGATGATCACGTCGCGGTCCTTGGCCGGGAGCGGGAGGTAGGGGTAGACGCTGGGGTGGGCGTTGCCCATGCGGAACGGCACAACGCCACCGGCGGTGTAGGCGGCCGTCTGGTTCACCAGGCCCGACAACGCCGAGGCCAACAGGTTGACCTCGACGTGCTGACCCTTGCCCGTACGATGACGCTGCTCCAGAGCCGCCAGCACGCCGATGAGGCCGTGCATGCCGGTCATCACGTCGAACACCGAGATGCCGGCCCGGTAGGCGGGCCCCTCGGGATCGCCGGTCAGACTCATCAACCCGGACACGACCTGCACCACCAGGTCATAGCCGGGCAACCCGGCGCCCTCGGCCGTGCCGAAACCGCTGATCGACAGGTAGATGAGGCGGGGGTTGATCTCGCTGGCCTTCTCGTAGCCGAGGTCGAACTTGTCGAGGGCCCCGACCTTGAAGTTCTCCAGCACGATGTCGGACCGCCGGAACAGCTCGTGGAGGAGCGCAAGATCGTCGGGATCGCGGAAGTCCGCGACCATCGACCGCTTGTTGCGATTGATCGAGAGGTAGTAGGTGGCGACACCCGCGGCATCGGGAGGGTTCCAGGTTCGGGTGTCGTCGCCGGCCGCACTCTCCACCTTGATGACGGTGGCGCCGAGGTCGGCGAGGAGCATGGAGCAGTAGGGCCCCGCCAGCACACGGGAGAGGTCGGCGACGACCAGCCCAGCGAGCGGAGCGGGAGCGGGGGTGTCGGTTTCGGAGGCGGTCATGGCTTGTGAAGCTCAGTTGTCAACACGTCGAGACCGCCGGCCAACACATGGTGAACCTCCCCTGTCGGTGAGCAGCGAGACGGTTCGTCCGCTGGACGGACAGATTACCACTTGGCGGACCCAAGCTCGGAAGTCGTTCGGTGCGCTGGACATCACCGCCCGCCGCCTGTCCGGGCGGGGAACCACGGAACGGACGCCGGGGGAACAACTCGGCCGGGCCGCCGGTTAGCGACGCCAATGATCGAACCACGACGAGTTCGCTGGCGCCGCCGCGCTCAGACCATTCCGGCGATGCTGGGAGCCACGGCACTGGCGCTGATCGCCGTACCCGTCGTCATCCCCCTGCTGGCCATCCTCGACATCGTGCGGGCTCGACGGCGGCTGCCGTCGGTGCGGGTCTACCTCTTCGCCCTGCAGTATCTCGTCAACGACTCGGTCGAAATCCTGGCCGCCGGGCCCTACTGGCTACTCGCCGGATTCGGGACACGGCTGCGATCCTCGGCATCGGTCGAACGGCATCAGCGGTTGCAGCAATGGTCGGTCGACCTGCTGGAGCGTCGAGCCGACCAGCTGCTCGGGCTGCGGATCGACATGTCCGCGGACGATCGCGCCGCGCTGGCGGGGCCTGACGGGGCGGGACCCGTCATCGTCATCAGCCGACACGTTTCGCTGTTCGACGCATCCCTCCCCGGCCTTGTCGCCGGCCGCGTCGGCTACAGCTCCCGGGGGATCATCATGGCCGAGCTGTTGGCCGACCCCGGGTTCGATCTGCTCTACGGCCGTCTCGGTTCGGTGTTCGTTCCGCGCGACGGCGGCCGGGAGGCCACCGGGGCGATCGCCCGAATGGTCGAAGCCGCCGACGACAACACCGCCTACGTGCTCTTCCCCGAAGGCCGCTTGTTCCGTCCCGAGATCCTCGAACGATCCGTCGGCCGGCTGGCCGCCTCCGACCCCGAACGAGCCGAACGTCTGCGCGGCCTGTCCCACGTTCTACCACCCCGACCCGGTGGGCTGATCACACTTCTCGCGGCGCTTCCCACCGCCGACGTCGTCGTCCTCGATCATCGCGGACTCGACCGGCACCGACGACTCGTCGAGTTCACCCGATCCGTCCCCGTACGCGAAACGATAACCGTCACGGCCCGGCGCGTTCCCCGCTCGGACATCCCGTCGGGGCCGGGGGAACAGGCTCGCTGGCTCGACGACCTGTGGCTCGACCTCGATCGGGAGCTGGCACAAACGAACTGGCGCTGACCGCCGACCGGTGATCGCAAACCCGGACGGACCGGCGACAGCGACCTCCCGGCCGGGTCCCGATGGGCAATTCCCCCCTGCCCCGCCCGATCACCGAACCACTCCGAGAAAAAGTCACGGCCTGGTGCCGCTATCGTGGGGCGGATGGTCGCAACCGATCAGCTTGCGCCCCGGAAGCACTTCGACCCGCAAGGTCATCGTATGGGCCCCCTGGGAACACTCGCTGCCCAAGGGGCCGTGGTGATCGGCGTACTCTGGGCCTTCGGGGCGTTCGGCGAGCTGCTCCTCCCGCCGTCGATCGGATTGCTGGCCCTGTTCCCGATGATGGGGGCGCTGCTGCTTGCGCCGAAGACGGTGCTCATGCAGCTACCGATTTCGTTCTCGATCCTCGGCATCGTCGCCCTCCCGGTGGCGTCCGTGATGTGGTCGGTCGACCCGGCCGCCACGTTTGTCAACGTCCGCAGTCTCATTCCGTCGATCGTGGCCATCATCCTGGCCGCCGGCGTTCTGACCCTGCGCGACTTCACGCAAGCCATGATCTGGTCCGTTCGCATCGCGATCGTGGTCACGATCATTGCGCTGATCCTGGTACCGAGCACCCGCTATCACCTGATCGGCGGAGCCGACGGCGAGCAGTATCCGGGTTGGCACGGCTTCTTCATTCACAAGAACGGCTTGGCCCCGTTCCTGGTCATGGGGCTCCCAACGGTGCTGATCTTCGACAAGAACCCGCTCTTCAAGTGGACCACACTCGCCCTCATGGCCGGGCTCCTGGCCGGTTCGACGTCGGCGACCGGTATCTCCGGGGCGTTCTTCGCGCTGATCGCCTGGTACTGGCTGCACATCTACCAGCAGCAGGACGACGACCGCGATTCGACGCTGCTGTTCATGGTTTCGCTCGTGGGGTCCCTCGCCGTGGTCGGTGGAGCCATCGCCTCGTTCGCCACCATCACCAGCGCCTACGGGAAGGACACCAGCCTGTCGGGCCGCACCGACATCTGGGAGGCGTCGCTGGAGGCGCTGAGCCGTCGACCCTGGCTGGGTCATGGGTTCGGCGGGCTGTTCTGGCGGGTTGACGTTTCCCCGGAGACGGCCGAGATCTGGCGTCACGTCGGCTTCGAGGCATCGCACGCTCACAACGGC
This sequence comes from Acidimicrobiales bacterium, assembly GCA_041594435.1. Lineage (GTDB taxonomy): Bacteria > Actinomycetota > Acidimicrobiia > Acidimicrobiales > SZUA-35 > JAHELU01. The sequence continues at coordinate 423 of JBFHME010000210.1, read as the reverse complement.
GCCCTCGATCTCGCCCTCCAGATCGGTCTGGTCGGGCTGCTGGTGTTCACGGTGCTGTGGTTCTCGATCATCCGATCGGCCTGGAACAAGCTCGACAGCTCCCCTGACCTTGCCATCTGGGTGCTGACGATCATGTCGTCGATTTTCATCATCGGGCTTTCGGAGGATGTGTTCTTCGGCGGCTGGATCGCTCTGTTCTGCGCGCTGAAGGTGCTGCTGATGCGACGCGACTCCTCACTGCTGCAGCCGAGTTGGCGGGACGGCATGAACCGGTGGGCCTGACGACGGACCCCGGCCGGTCGGGATGGCCGGAAGGCATCGAGCCACTCCACTGATGGCAGGCGGCGCATACGGCGGGGGCGGGCGACGGGTTCTCGGCTACGGCCTGCTCGGTATCGTGGTGGCCGCACTGGTGCTCGGCGG
>JBFHME010000209.1:0-4856 GCA_041594435.1 Acidimicrobiales bacterium | reverse complement strand
GTGTGTTGCGCCCCCGGTGGTCGGATGGACGGCGGGTTCCAGGATGTGTTCCGAGCGGCATCCGAACGAACCTGTCGAGCTGACGGCCGATCGACACGTCGAGGGCGCCAACCGTGTGATCTCCCGAAACTTGTGGACATTCGCGAGTTCACGTCCCTGGGAGATCTAGCCTGAACGACATGAACGCCCCGTTTTCGGTACGAATCTTCGGAGATCCCGTGCTCCGTGCCGTGGCCTCCGAGGTCACCGATATCGACGGTCGCCTGGTCAAGCTGGCCGACGACATGCTGGCCACGATGTATGCCGAACCGGGTATCGGTTTGGCGGCGCCGCAGGTCGGCGTGCAACGCCGGTTGTTCGTCTACGACGTCGGCGACGGCCCGAAGACCATCGTGAACCCGGTGATCACCGAGTCCGATGGCGATTGGGGCTATGTCGAGGGCTGCCTGTCGGTTCCGGATATGTCGTGGGAGATCGTGCGGCCGAAGGCGGTTCACGTCACGGGACGCGATCTCGACGGCAACGAGGTGTCCGTGGAGGCCGATGAGCTGTTGGCCCGGCTGATTCAGCACGAACTCGACCATCTCGATGGTGTCCTGCTGATCGACCATCTGGAGCCCGACGAGCGGCGAACGGCGCTGCGAATCCTTCGGGAGCGCTACGTCGACTCGTCGCTGCCGGGATCGGGTGTGCGCCGGCCGTCCGATCAATTCGTCGGCTCGACCGGCGGTCTGCGTCTTCCGTGACCGAGCGCCCGTTGGCCGTCCCGCCCCTGCGTTCGCAGCGGGTGGCGTTCCTTGGCACCCCGCAAGCCGCGGTTCCCACACTGTCGGCGCTCGTCGCAGCCGGGTTCGACGTGCCGCTCGTCGTCTCCCAGCCCGATCGGCGCAGAGGCCGCCGTTCGCGACCGTCGCCCTCGCCGGTGAAAGCGGCGGCGCTGGATCTCGGCCTGAAGGTCTCGCACGACCCCTACGATCTGGTCGGTCTCGACATCGATGTCGGCGTCATTGTCGCCTACGGTCGCCTGCTGCGTCGCGACCTGCTGGAGAGCGTTGCGCTGCTCAACGTGCACTTCTCACTGCTGCCCCGGTGGCGGGGAGCGGCGCCGGTGGAGCGGGCCATCCTCGCCGGCGACACCACCACCGGGGTCTGCATCATGGGCATCACCGAGGGGTTGGATGAGGGCCCCGTGTATCGCTGCGTGGAAACTGCGATCGGGGACGACGAGTCGTCTGCCGATCTGACCGCCCGTCTGGCCGACGTGGGGGCGAAGCTCCTCGTCGACGTGCTGTCGGCCCCGCTGCCCGAGCCTGTTCCACAGACCGGAGACGTGACGATTGCGACCAAGATCGATCGGTCGGACAACGAACTCGATTTTGCGCGTCCCGCCGTCGAGCTGCACCGGCAGGTGCGCATCGGGCGGGCGTGGAGCCTGTTTCGATCCGACCGGTTCGGCATCGAGGAGGCCCGGGTTGTCGACCCCGGCGATACCACGGGTCTCGCGGCGATCGACCGCGACCGACCCGGTCGGCTGCTCATCACCACCGACGGCGACGGCGGTCGCTCGGTGCTGGTGACCGCCGGTGACGGCACCGTCCTCCGCCTGATCACGGTGAGACCGGCCGGCAAACGGGCCATGTCGGCCGTCGACTGGTGGAACGGTGCGCAGCCGGTCGAAGGCGAGTGCCTTGGCCGCTGACCGGGGACGCCGCCGAACGAAGGGGCCGGGGAGTGGGAAACCGGCCCGTCTTGCACCAGGTTCGGCGTCGCGCCGTCTCGCCATCGAGGCGATCGTTCGGATCAACCGCGACGGCGCCTACGCCAACCTGGTCCTGCCGGAGATGTTGGAGCGTTCGACCCTCGGTGCCGCCGACCGCCGTTTCGTGACCGAGCTGGTGTACGGCTCGACCCGGATGAGGCGGGCCTGTCGGTATCTGGCCGACCGGTTTCTCGTCGGCCCGGTCGACGACGAGGTGGCCGCTGCACTCCAGATCGGGGCCTATCAGCTGGCGTTTCTCGGCACGCCGGCCCACGCCGCCGTGGCTGCCACCGTCGGAGCGGTGCGGGGCCGGGGCCGATCCGTTGTCAACGCCGTCCTCCGCAAGGTGGCCGACGCGCCGGTGTCCTATCCGGATCGGGCCACCGAATTGAGCTACCCCGATTGGCTCGTCGACCGGATGACGGACTTCCTCGGACCCGATGTGACCGACGCGGCGTTGAGGGCCATGAACCGTCCGGCGGTCACCAACGTTCGTGACGACGGCTATGTCCAGGACATCGCCTCGCAGCGGGTGGTGGAGCTCGTCGGTGCCGGACCGGGCCAGATCGTGGTCGACGTCTGCGCCGCCCCGGGGGGGAAGGCCACGGGCCTGGCCGCCTCGGGAGCGTTCGTGGTGGCCGCCGACCGGCGCCTCAGCCGAACGAGGCTGGTGGCCGCCAACGCCGGCCGGTTGGGCAGCGCGGTCGGCATCGTCGTCGCGGACGGGCGCATGCCGGCTGTTCGTCCCGGCTCGGCCGACAAGGTGCTGGTCGATGCTCCCTGCTCGGGTTTCGGCAGCCTGCGCCGCCGCGCCGATGCCCGCTGGCGGATCGAGCCCGAGGCACCGGAGCGACTGGCCGATCTGCAGGTCGAACTGGTGCTGGCCGCACTGGATCTTGTCCGCCCCGGCGGTGAGGTCGTCTACAGCGTCTGCACCCTCGACCAGGTCGAAGGGCCGGGCGTGATCGATCAGGTTCTCCGCACGCGCCCCGATGTGTCGCTCGGTGACCGGCCCGGAGCTCCCTGGATCGGCAAGGGCTCGGTCGCCGTGCTCCTCCCCGACGAACACGACGGCATGATGTTCGCTCGGCTGATCAGGTCTGCAGGGCGAGACGCCTAGACACGATCCTTGAAGTGCACGAACAGACCGGAGCGGACCTTCGGTTCGAAATAGGTCGATTTCGGTGGCATGACCAGACCCTGGTCGGAGACGTCGAACAGGTCGTCCATCGATACCGGGTTCATGACGAACACCGCCTCGCCCGCTGAGACGTTCGCCCGGAGTTCGGAGAGGGCCTGTGCCGTGCCCAAACCGGGGAGGTAGCGGAGGCGGCCCCGGGAGTCGGCTTCGTCGATGTCGAGGACAGGTCCGAGCACCGCCGCGGCCAGGCGTGACATGTCCAACCGGTCAACGGTCGTGACCGATTCCCCGGCAGGCAGGGGGAGATCGATCAAGGCCCACCGGATCGAGTCGGCGTTGGCGAATCCGATCGCCACCTCCGAGAGTCGACGGTCGACGACGTCGTCCAGCGTGTCCACGAATCGACCGGAGAACCGCGATCCGATCAAGGGCTGCAGCCTGGCCGCCGACGCCGGATCGACCACCCGGTGAAACGCCTTGTTGAACAGCTGATAGGCGGGGAACACCGTGCTCAGCATCCAGTCGTCGCCCGGCCGTCGGCGATGATGGTCCCGGCGCCGGTGCCAGGCCGCCGCGGCCGCCCGGTGATGTCCGTCGATCAGATACAGGTTGCCGTCGGTCAGCACGGTCCTCAAGTGCTCCGTGACGTCGTGGTCCGTCACCGGCCAGACCTGTTGGTGGAGTTCGTCCTCGGTCACGAAGTCGAGAACCGGGTCGTTGTCGTGACGGATCGCGCCGTCGATCGCGTCGAGAAGGCGATCGGATTCCTTCGTGGCCAGCGCAATCGGGCTCGATTGTGCCCCGATGACCTCGAGATGGTTGGCGAGGTGCTCAGCCCGGTCGGCTCTGATCCGCTCGTGGATCCGGACGGTTCCATTCTCGTAGTCGGAGACGGCGACGCCGCACACGACACCCGATTGGGTGTGGCCCTCCGCGGTGAGCCGGTAGATGAAGAACTGCGGTCCGACAGGCGGGGCGAAGGCGTCGGCAGCCAGCAGCGCGTCCAGCGAGCGACGACCTGCCGCGAGCAGATCCCGGACGGTGAACGACGGATCATCGACGTCCTCCGGTGCCCGCGTCACCCCGAGATAGGAGTGAGGGTACCGGCGAAGGTGCTCGCGACGCTGCTCCGGGGTCAACGCGTCATGAGGCGGGGAGGGAACCTCCGCCGCCCATGCCGGGCGCAACAGATCGAGGGTGAGCGGACGAACGGTGGTCATCAACCGCCTATCCGTTCCGGGCGGCGAAATCGGCCATGAAGTCGACGAGCGCATCGACGCTTTCGTCCGGCATGGCGTTGTAGATGCTGGCTCGGACACCGCCGACCGAACGATGCCCGGGGAGGTTCTCGAAACCGGCCGCCTGTGCTTCTCGCAGGAACGTGGCTTCGAGGTCCTCCGAGCCCAGCCGGAACACGATGTTCATGTGGGATCGGCAGGCCTCGTCGACGGGACTTCGATAGAAGCCGCCGGAGGAGTCGATGGCGGTGTAGACCCGGGCGGAACGGTCGGCCGCCCGACGCTCCATGGCCGGCACACCGCCGAATTCCTTCATCCACTTCAACACCTTGTTGGTCGCCCAGATCGTGAACATGGGCGGAGTGTTGGCCAGGCTGTCGCCGTCGTGGTGGGTACCGTAGGCCAGATAGGTCGGAACGTCGGTCGGTGCGTCCTCGATCACCGACGTCCGGACGAAGACGACGGCCATGCCGGCCGGGCCGAGATTCTTCTGAGCGCCCCCGTAGACGACGTCGAACTTCGACCATGGGATCGGGCGACTCAGGTAGTCCGATGACATGTCACCAACGAGGGGCGTGTCGAGGTCCGGAAAGTCGGGCATTCGAATACCCCCGATCGTCTCGTTGGAGGTGATGTGGACGAACCGCGAGCCGGGTCGAACCTCCAGATCCTCGGCCGAGGGCATCGTCGTGAAGCCGTCCTCGGCTCCCGACCACGC
>JBFHME010000208.1:0-4931 GCA_041594435.1 Acidimicrobiales bacterium | reverse complement strand
GGCGCGGCCAACATCGACGAGGAGTGGATCGGCTACACGTCACAGGGCCCGGCGGCACTGGCCCCCGACAAGCCGAACTTCTGCGCCCCCTCCCACTTCAGGGGCTACACCTCGAATGACAACGGCACGTCGGCCGCCTGTCCGGTGGCGGCCGGCGTGCTGGCTCTGTTGAAATCGGCTCATCCGTCGCTGACCCAGGGTCGGGCCAAATTGCAGCTGCAGCGTTCGGCCAAGGATCTGTGCTCCGGCGGCTGGGACGCGAACAGCGGTTGGGGCATGATCAACGCCGCCGCCGCCCACCGGTACCTCAGCCAGAGCACCGACTATCCGATCTGCGGCGTGCAGTTCCGCCGCACGATTCCGGCCAACGCCACCCGCCGCTACTACACCTTCAACTGGCCGGCCATCTGGCACGTTGGGTGGACCGTCGTGCCGACGACGGTCGACCGGGGTGCACCGCAGATCTCGTGGTCCGTCGAGGTGGAACGGGCCAGCGGTGATCACCTCACCTATTGGATCACCGTCGAGAATCTCACCGACACCGAGGTCGGCATCGAAGGCCGCTACTGCATCATGGGGAGTGAGTGACATGCGGATCACCATCGTCATCGACGACGCCGATGCCACAGCGGCCACCGAAGCGGCCCAGACCATCAGTCGAGCGTTCGTGCGCACCGGTGTGTCCGGATCGGTGTCATCCGCCGACGACGTCCGCCCGGTGGTGTCCGACATCCCGCTCGGGGCCGACGCCGATGTGGGAGCAGCCCCTCGGTTCGGTGTCGGCGGCCCGCCGGCTCCCGGTTCCCCGTCGGACTCCGGCGACAACGGTTCGACGCCGGCGACACCGTCGCGACCGACTATGCCGAACCCCCCACCGCGCCCGGTGGACGACCCGGCCGACGAGTCCGTCGGTGCCGCTCCGGAACTGGGCGGTGGCGGCTGACGGTAGGTCGACGGTGCGCACTAGCGTTGAGGGTGTGTGACCGTGGCCTGGCAGGTCGGAAAGGTTGAGCAAGGTGAGCGAACCAGACGGCTCCCAAAGGAGACTGCTGATCGAATACGTGCTTCCGCCTGAGGTGGCGCAGCCGGGGACCGAGGTCGCCGTGGCCGAGCTGGGGATCGACATCGCCGGCTTCACGGTCGACCCGTCCCCGGACACCGTCCCCGTGTCGGAGAGCCGGCACGGGCCTCTGGTCATGATCCGGGGGGTGGCCGATCCTTCCGCCTCGGTCGGATCCGACCCCCGGGTTGTCGGCGTGTGGTTGGATCGGTCGCCATCGACCGGCTCGGCGGACACCGGCGACGGCCCGTCGAACGCGGAGGCGGTGGCCCCGGAGTGGAGCGACCCCGACGTGGAAGGTCCGGAACGCTATCTGTTCTAGTCGCAGCCGACGTTCGACCCTTCGGCGACGACCGTCGTCGCCATCACTGTGAGAGGCTTGAGCCTATGCAACTGGCTCAGCCGCCTGACCGGTTCACCGGCCTCCGGATGACGGGACGCCACGTCAACCTCCTTCTCGAGGTACTGCTCGTGCTGGCCCTGGTGAGCGGCCTCGTTTCGTGGGTGGTGCCGCTGTCGGCGGCCCGCCCTGTTGTCGTCATCCACGCCGCGGTCGGTCTGATGATCCTGGTCGTGAGCCCGCTCAAGCTCCGAGGCCCGGTGCGAACAGGATTCAAACGACGGCGCCCGACCCGGTGGCCGTCCGCCGCGTTCGGTGTGATGGTGCTGGCCACCGTGACCCTCGGAGCCCTCCATGCGACGGCCGTCTGGTTCGGGGTCGGCCACTGGAGTTCGTTGTGGACCCATCAGCTCATCGGGTTCCTCCTCGTGCCGCTGCTGATCTGGCATGTTGTCTCCCGTCCGGTGCGGCCGGTGGCCACGGACATCGATCGACGGGCCCTGCTCGCCACCGGAGCGACCGGCATGGCCGCACTCGGCGCGATCGCAGTCCAGGAGTCGGTAGCCGTACTCCTCGGGACCGCGGCGGCCGACCGGAACGGAACCGGGTCGCACGAAACCGGCTCGTTCGACCCCGATGCCATGCCGACCGTGCAGTGGATCGACGACCGGGCCCCGGCCGACACGTCTCCGGCCGCCTGGAACCTGACCGTCGCCGGTGTGACCGTTCCCATCGCCGACCTGGCCGCCCGATCGCAGCCGCTCGTCGCCCGACTCGACTGCACGGGCGGCTGGTACGCCGACCAGATCTGGGACGTGGTCGCCGTATCCGATGTGCTGTCCGAACTCGTGCCCGACCTGGTTCCCGGCCTGGTGCCGGGATCGGGGAGGGACCGAACGGCCGGTCGGAGCATCCGGGTGACGTCGAGCACCGGCTATCAGCGCCTCTTCCCGCTGGCCGACGCAGCCGAGCTGTTCCTCGCCGTCGGCTACGACAACCGACCGCTGCGTCGGGGCCACGGCGCACCGGTTCGCCTTGTTGCCCCGAACCGCCGCGGCCCGCAGTGGGTCAAGTGGGTGGTCGACGTCGACGTGGTGGACCGCCCGGCGTGGCTACAACTCCCGCTCCCGCCGACCTGAGACGCTGAGCGGTCGGCGATCGGGCGGCTACACCGAGCCCATGACCTGTTCCAGATACTCGTGCCCGGCGGCGTTGGCCGCGGCGATCGAGGCGCGGATCGGTTTGGCGTTGTTGTATCGCAGCTTCGACAGGTCGTTGTAGCGCCCGGGCGACTTCCCGGTGGGCAGGACGTGGATCGTCACCCCGTCCCGCTTGTGTTCGATCTCCGCGTGGAATCGATGTCGACGAGCGATCTCGAACGACACCATGGCCACGTCCCAGGGGTGGCGGGGAACGGCCAGGGTGTCGTCGATGTGGCCGACGTGGAGCACGTAGATCTCCTTGGCCCCCAGTTCGACGGCCCTGGAGATCGGTATCGAGTTGACCACGCCGCCGTCGATGTAGTGCCGGCCGTCGACCTCGACGGGAGGGAGCACGCCGGGTAGGGCGCACGAGGCCAGGATGGCGTCCCGTACCGAGCCGCTGGTGAACCAGTGCTCGGACGACGTCTCGATACAGGCGGCCACACACTCGAAGTGAACGTGGGCCTCATCGATTTGTCGGTAGGGAACCCACTGCTCGATGAGTTGCCGGAGCGGTGCGTTGGAGTGGAGATGGGTCCAGTGATTGACGAGGTTGCGGACCCGGCTGACCAGCGATTCCCGAAACACCGAGGTTGCCGCCATGGTTTCCCACATCTCGGCCAGCAGGCCGACCGATTGGTCCACCGGCGCGGAAGCGAGGACGGCACCGTTGATCGAGCCGACCGACGTTCCCACGATGATGCCGGGTTGGAGACCTCTGGCGGCGAGCGCCTGCGCCATGCCGACCTCGGCCGCTCCTCTCAGTCCTCCACCCCCGAGAACCCAGGCCCGCTCGCTGTTGGGTGCGTCCATGATCGGGAGCCTAACCGGCCAACGGGCTGAACCGCGGTTCGGTCGTTTGGTACGATCGATTGCACATTTGACGGATCGAGATGGCATGGAGACACCCCCACCTCGTTGGGTTCGACGTCTTTTCATCGCCCCGGTTGTGTTCGTCGCAGCCGGCGCGTTCACGTTGGCCGCGCCGATTCTTCATCTCTTCGCCCTCGTGCTCGACCTGCTCTTCGACCGTCACCGTTTTCGCCTGTCGCGTTTCGTCGGCATCGGACTGGCGTTCTGCGCCACCGAGGTGTTCGGCCTCTTCACCCTGTTGACCGTCTGGGTCGGCAGTGGATTCGGACGGTGGATGGATCGGCCGTTCTGGGTCAGGGCGAACATGGTCTTGACCGGTCAATACATGGAACTCATCACCAGAGCCATCCGGTTCTTCCTCGGATTCGGGTTTCGCTACACCTTCGAACCGTTTCCACCCGACCGCCCGATGTTGCTGCTCAGTCGACATGCCGGTCCCGGTGATGCCTTCCTCATTCTCCGGGTCGTCTTGCGTGACGGACGGCGGCGGCCGCATTTCGTCGGAGCGGCCAAACTGCAATGGGATCCGTTCCTCGACATCGCCGGCGAGCGGCTGGGTAACCACTACCTGCAACAGGAACCGGACGACCCCGCGGCGGAGCTGGCGAGGATCATGGAGAAGGCCGCGTCGTTGGGAGGCGGCGAAACGCTGGGGATCTTCCCGGAGGGCGGCAACGTCACCCCGGCACGCAGGAAACGCCAGATGGAAATGCTCAAGGCCAATGGCCGCGATGAACTGCTGCGACGGGCCGAGGCGCTGCGCCACACGCTGCTGCCGCGGGCCGGCGGGGTGATCGCCGCGTTGAACGGTGCCCCGGATGCCGTCGTCTTGCTGGTCGCGCACGCCGGGCTGGAGGATCTGTGCGGGTTCGGCGACCTCTGGGACTGCGTGCCGCTCGGCCGCAGTGTCGTCGCCCATTCGTGGACGGTCATGCCCGAGGAACGCCCCACCGGTGACGCTGCCCTCACGGCATGGTTGTTCGACGAGTGGCAGAAAGTCGACGATTGGATCGACCATCAACTGGCCAGTGGGGCCACCCTCGGCGTCGGCTCCGGCTGAACAACCTCGAGGGAATCGACAGCCGGCGGCCGACGGTCCGGTGCTACGTCTCCGGCTTCGGCGTCTCACCCGGCAGCACGATCGTGGTGATCAAGGCCACCGACGGCGACACCGCCAGGATCCAGCTGGTCAAGCTGAACGTCAGGTGGTTCCGCGAGTACCTCGTCCACGATCCCGCTCCGTCACTCCAACGAATCACCGTCCCCGTTCTTGCGGTCACGGGAGGGAAGGACATCCAGGTCGACCCGGCGGACGTGGAGCGGATCACTGAGTTGGTCGAGGCTCCGTGCACCAAGCAGATCGTTTCCGACATGACGCACCTCCTACGGTTGGAGCCGGGCGAGCCCCCCGTCCGCACCTACAAGAAGCGGACGACTTCTAGTCGATGATCGGCTC
>JBFHME010000207.1:0-5013 GCA_041594435.1 Acidimicrobiales bacterium | reverse complement strand
CCCGGTGACAACCAGTACGCCCGCCCGATCGACGGCCTGCTCGTGCTCGTCGACCTCGCCGAGGGCAGGGTGGTGCGCATCGAGGACCACAAGGTGTTCCCCGTCCCGCCCGAGTCCTCCGAGTGGTCCCGAAACTTCGTCGACGATCAGCGAACCGACGTCAAACCGCTCGACATCACCCAGCCCGAAGGCGCCAGCTTCACCGTCGAGGGTGATCGACTGAGCTGGCAGAAGTGGGATATGCGCATCGGATGGCACAGCCGCGAAGGCCTCGTCATCAACACCGTCACCTACACCGACGGCGACGACGTGCGGCCTGTGCTCTACCGGGCCTCACTGGCCGAGATGACCGTGCCCTACGGCGATCCGTCGATCACCCAGGCCCGCAAGAACGCGTTCGACGTGGGCGAATACGGCCTCGGCATGCTGGCCAACTCACTGACCCTCGGCTGCGACTGCCTCGGCGAGATCCACTACCTCGACACCCACGTGTGCGATGCCCAGGGCGAGATCATGCGAATCCCGCAGGCCATCTGCATCCACGAAGAGGACTTCGGGATCTCGTGGAAACACACCGACTTCCGCACCGAGGACGTCGAGGTTCGACGGCTACGCCGCCTCGTTGTGAGCTTCATCGCCACGGTCGGCAACTACGAATACGCCATCTACTGGTACTTCTATCAGGACGGTCGGATCGAGAACGAGATCAAGATGACCGGCATATTGTCGACCGCCGGTATCGAAGACGGCCGGACGCCGAAGTACGGCACGATGCTGGCTCCCAACCTGTACGGTCCGAACCACCAGCACTTCTTCTGCACCAGGCTCGACATGTGGGTCGACGGTACCGACAACACCGTCGTCGAGGTCAACACCGTGCCCGCTCCGGCCGACGAGAACCCGTTCGGCAACGCCTTCCACGGCGAACAGACCGTGCTGGCGACCGAATCGGAGGCCCGGCGCCGAATCGACCCGTTCCAGGGTCGCTACTGGAAGATCCAGAACTCCGAGCGCACCAACAAGGTCGGCCAACCGACCGCCTACCGGTTGTTGCCGGGGGAGAACATCCTGCCCTTCGCCACCGAGGACTCCTCGATCCGCGCCCGCGCCGGATACATGTGGAATCACCTCTGGGTGACGCCCTATCGACCCGACGAGATCTGGCCGGCCGGTACCTACCCGAACCAGCACGAAGGCGGCGACGGCCTACCCCGTTGGACCCAGGCCGACCGGTCGATCGAGGACACCGATGTGGTCCTGTGGTACGTGATGGGGGCCAACCATCTCCCCGCCATCGAGGACTGGCCGGTGATGCCGGTGACCAGTATCGGCTTCACCCTCAAGCCGATCGGCTTCTTCGACCGCAGCCCGGCCATGGATCTCCCGGCCGCCAAGCACTGTTCCTGATCCGTCGGGCGCAGCCGGTCGTCGGTTGCCGCTTGACTGTGGCCGGAGCCGTTGGTGGCCTGATCGCTCGACCCGTTGATCCCCTGAACCCCGCGGCCCGGCGCTGTGCACCGATGACGAGTCGGCCCGCTCGGCCGGCGTTGCTCAGTCGGTTTTCGTGGTGCTGCGAGACACCGAAACGAATCGGTGAGCGACCTCGACTCGATAGTGCTCGACGGTGAGGATCGCCACGATGAGAAGGTCGACGGCTATGAGCAGCCACACGCCGTTGACCGATCCTGAAACGGCGATGAGCGCGGCCAGGGTCGCCACCGCAACCAGCCGTTCGACCGCCAGCGCGGCGTAAGCCCGGACGATCGACATGACCACGCCGAGAAGGAATACCGAGACCCCGAAGAAGAGCATCCACCGAAACGCACCGGGCAGGGGTTCGGCGGGATGAAGCATGATCTCTTCGAGGGCGGCGGCCAAGACGAGTATCGCCCCGACGATGAAGTAATGGTTGTAGGTATAGACGTCTCGGGCGAAGCGAGAACGATCCTTGGCATCGGTCAACTGTTCGTGGCGGTGTTCGAGGGCGGGGAGCGGCCGGTCGAAATACGACCACCACAGGAAACCGGCCAGAAGCCCCGAGGCGGTCAGGGCCGCCACCAGGTTCCCGTCGAGCGGTTCACCCTCCGAGAGCGTTTCCACCACCGGCGCCCCGATGGCAACCACGACCTCGCCCAGCGCGACGATGACGATCAGACCGTGGCGTTCGGCAAAGTGCCCGGGTCGCACCAGCCAGTCACCACCGCCGGCATCGATCGTGTTGAGGATCAGGACCGCAACCGCGGCAATCCACAGACCGAGTTGCCAGACGTCGTCGGCGAATCCGCCGGCCAGCACCAACGCGATCCCGGCGAGCGTGAAGAGAAGATAGCGATTGTTGGATGATCGGATTGCCTCGTCGTCGACGAGAAGGGTTGCGCCGGTTGCGATCGGCATCAACAAGATGGCCGAAACGGTGACTGCGAACACGATCGATCCGTTGCCGAAGGGATCCTCCAGAGATGCCGCCATCGGCAGACTGATGGCCGTTGCCACCATGAACACGGCTCGCACGAGACGGCTGTTGCCGGCTACCGCATTGGCGCTCCACGTGAAGTTGGACCACGCAGTCCATATCAGCGTGAAGAGCAGAACGAATTCGGCAAACCCCTCCAGGTTCGGGTGGTGAACCAGGTGGAAAACCAGTCGTGAAAAGGCGAAGACGAAGCTGAGATCGAAGAAGAGTTCCGCCGGATCGGCGGTGAAATCCTCCTCACGGGGCGGTATCGGTACATTGCGCATCGGCTCAACAGTGTAGGGACGCAAACGGCCCTGCGCTTGGAAGCGACTCGATGACCGCCTGACCGCACGATCTACACGGCACGGGCCGGCTGCCGGCGTCTACAGTTACCCGTGGGGGTCTGATGGCACGCAACGACCGACTATCGAGCGTCATCGACTGGATGACACGGGCGGTCACCTTCGTGATCGTCCTCAGCCTTGTGGCGGGAATCGCCGCTGCGGCCGTCGGCGGTCCGCTGTCCCAACTCGGCAGCGGCTACGGCGGCCTCTACGGGCTACCGGACCTGTTGTTGACCGTGTCGGCCCTACTGGTCATCGTTCCCGCCGTTGTCATCGTCGCCCGCCGGCTCGGACCCGGGTCACGGCGGCGACGAAGGGCCGTGATCGGTGCCACCGGGGTCTGGGTGATCGCCATCGGCTATTCGGTGGTGGCCCATGTGCTCGATCCCTGCCTCAACGGCTGGTGGGACGCCACAAGTCGCATCGGTTCCGAGCCCCTGTGCGAGCGTTTCGGATCCGAGCTGAACTGGCATACACGTTTTCATCTGCTGGCCCACGCCGCTCCGGCCGCCGTCCTCCTCGGTGGGTACCAGTACATTCTCCGACGATGGGGTCGACCGGACGGTCGCCCGCTGCACGGTTGACCGGTTCGATGACCCGGATCGCATCCGTGGCGCGCCGAACGGCACGTTGGATCGGGTACGGCCTTTTCGGTGTGACCGGGCTCCTGGCGGTGTGGTCCACTGTGGCCGCACTGGTGTATTCGCCCGATTACGTACTGCGGATGTGGACGATGCGCGAGTCGAGCCAGTCCGACTACCTGGAGAACTTCCCGACCAGAACCCTCAGAGCATCGACCAACCCGTATGACTACACCGTCGCCCTGGACCCGGAGGTGAAGGATCGGCTGGAGGCGGCGTTTGCGACCGACGACCTGGAGGACTTCCTCACGTCCACCGACACCCAGGCCCTCGTCGTGATCGAGAACGACGTCGTCGTTCTCGAGCTCTATGCCAACGGAGCCGCTCGCGAGACGATGCTCACGTCGTTCTCGGTGGCGAAGTCGTTCGATTCCACCCTGGTGGGAATCGCGATAGACGAGGGATTCATCGGAGGTGTCGACGACCCCATCACCGACTATCTGCCCGAACTGGCAGAGCAGGACCCCCGGCTCTCGGACATCACGATCGCCCACCTGCTCTCGATGTCGTCCGGCCTCGACTACCGGGAGATGCGGTGGGGCCTCTTCAACGGGGACGACCCCCTCACCACGTACCATCCCGACCAGCGCAAGGTTTCGCTCGAGGCGGCGACGCGTCTCTCGGACCCGCCGGGCCGCTACTTCCGCTACAACAAATATCACCCCCAACTGCTGGGGATGATCCTGGAGCGCACGACCGGTCTGTCGGTCACCGACTACACCCAGACCCGGTTGTGGGATCCCATCGGGATGCAGTTCGACGGTCAGTGGACCCTCGACAGCGAAGACAGCGGCTTCGAAAAAATGGAGGCCGGCCTCAACGCCCGAGTAATCGACTTCGCCAAACTCGGTTCGGCGTTCCTGGCCGGCGGCGAATGGAACGGCTCCCGGATCGTGTCCGAGGAGTGGGTGCAGGCCTCGGTGTCATCGGACCCGGAGCGGGATCGAGCGAGCCACTACCGCGACGACTTCGGGGAGTGGATCTATTCCGACGGCGGCGGCTGGTACGGGTACTTCTGGTACGGTCGGGCCCGCGCCGGGTCCGCCCCCGACTTCTTCGCCGAAGGCGATCACGGCCAGTTCGTCTACGTGTCTCCGTCGGCTGACACGGTCATCGTCCGCTTCGGCACCGAGTTCGGCATTCCCGGTTCGGAGTGGATCGACGCGTTCTACGACTACGCAGGCTCGTAAACGCCCGGCGACGCGGCCCAGCCGGTTCTGCCGACGATGGAGAACACCAGCATCTTCGCAAACGGCCTGTCCTCGTAGTGCCGATACCGTCCGACCAGCAGGTCGGAGAGCGCGGCCTCCCGGTCAGGCTCGGCCTGGCGGTCGAAGCGCAGCTCGACCCTGACCCACCACAGCTTCGACCAGTCGGCACGATCCCAGTGCTCGACGAGAAGGGTGGCTCTCGGGTCGGCCTCCAGGTTCTTCTCCCGTTGGAGCCGCATCGATGCCTTCGGCTTCACCCGGTCGACCGGAATACCCAGATGGCCGTCGTCAACGGCGTAGACGACGGGCACGGCGTCGACCCCCCGCTCGGCGTGAACGGTGCACAGCACCCCGTGATCATG
>JBFHME010000206.1:0-5029 GCA_041594435.1 Acidimicrobiales bacterium | reverse complement strand
TCGCATCGCCACCCGTCGAAGCGGGCGATGCATCGACGTGACGCCGAACGAACCGTCGGCTGCGGCGGTCATTCGTTGCCCTGCACCCGTACCAGATCGGCCCGGTCGCCGACCAGGAGTTTCCGGACGTCGTCGACCGCCAACACCGTGCAGAACTCACCGTGGAGGTTGGCCACCGTCATCTGATGGACCAGCTCGGGGTCATGGTCGGTTCCGTCCGGTCCGATCCGGTTGGTGGTGGCGCAGCAGTCGGGCACCAGATAGGTGTCGAACCCGAGGTTGCCGGCCATCCGCACCGTGGTCTCGACACACATGTTGGTGAAGAAGCCGACGACCACCAGCCGGCCGATACCGGCCCGCCGCAGGTCGGCCTCCAGAGACGTACCGACGAAGCCGCTGTTGACGTCTTTGCTGACGCAGATGTCGCCGTCGGCCACCTCGAAGCCCGGGATCTGCTCACCGGTGGGGAGGCTGGACTTGAGCGGCGACGCCGCCTCCCGGGAGTTGTGGCGGGTGAACGCCACCTGGCGGCCGGCGGACCGCCAGTCGGCCAGCACCGTGGCCATGTTGGTCTCGGCCTCGGGGTTGTTGCGCCGGCCTGTGGGCCCACCCCAGTGATCGAGAACGTTGACCCCCTTCTGCACGTCGATGAGAAGGAGCGCGGTCTCCGGACCGAAACGTCGAATCATGACTCGCAGCGTAGCCTTCGCACCATTTGGCCTCGAACCGACCGCATGCCATCATGGCCGACCATGCAACTTGCTTTGGGAATGGGATACTGGTCGTCGGGACCGCCGGCCGACGCCGCCGAACAGATCGCGACGGCCGAACGTCTCGGGTTCGACTCGATCTGGACCGCCGAAGCCTACGGGTCCGACGCGTTGACCCCGCTGGCCTGGTGGGGTGCGGCGACGGAACGCATCGGTCTTGGCACGGCGATCTGTCAGATCTCGGCCCGGACCCCGGCGGCCACGGCCATGGCGGCCATGACGCTGGATCACCTTTCGGGCGGCCGGTTCCGGCTCGGCCTCGGGGCGTCGGGCCCTCAGGTGGTGGAAGGCTGGTACGGCCGGCCCTATCCGAAGCCCCTGGCCCGCACCCGCGAGTACGTCGAGATCGTTCGCCGCATCGTCGCCCGCGACGGACCGGTGTCCTTCGACGGTGAGCACTACCAACTGCCGTATCCCGGCGGTGCCGGGTTGGGCAAGCCGCTCAAGTCCACCATCCACCCGCTGCGCTCCGACATCCCCATCTACCTGGGAGCCGAAGGCCCGAAGAACGTGGCGATGACCGCCGAGATCGCCGATGGCTGGCTCCCGCTGTTCTTCTCCCCGACCGACAACGACTTCTATCGCGATGCCCTGGCCGAGGGGTTCGCTCGCCCCGGCGCCCGGCGCAGCTTCGAGGACTTCGACGTGGCCGCCGTGGTCCCCGTGGTGATCGACGACGACGTGGAGGCGGCGGCCGACATGATTCGACCCATGCTCGCCCTGTACGCCGGGGGCATGGGGGCCAAGGAGGCCAACTTCCACCTGAACGTGTTCGCCCGGATGGGATTCGCCGACGCCTGTGCCGCGATCCAGGATCACTACCTGAACGGCGACAAGAAGGCGGCGATCGCCGCGGTGCCGACGACGATGGTCGAGGCGGTGGCATTGGTCGGCCCGCCGGCCAAGATCGCCGATGACCTCGCCGCATGGGAGGAGTCGGTGGTCAACACCCTCGTGGTCGGCGGCCCGCCTCCGCTCCTGGAGGGCATTGCCGACATCGTGCGGGGCTGAAGCACCGGCCGACCAAAGCCGGTGTCGCCGATCAGCCGGTTGGGCCGTCGAGTTTGTCGACGAAGCGGGTGACGGCGTCGGTGAACACATCGTTGCGGTCGCCGGCCACCATATGGGCGGCACCGGCCACGTCGAGATAGTCGGCGTGGGGCACCATGGCCAGGAACTCGCGGGCCTCGGCTTCGGTCACCAGATCGCTGAGGCGGCCCCGCACCAGGAGCGTCGGAAGCGTCAACCGACGGGCGGCTTGCTCCGACAGGTTGAAGTCGGGAATCTCGGGGGCGACGTCGGGCGGACGGTTACGCATGTCGAGAAAGGCCGGATCCCAGTGCCACCGCCAGCGGCCGTCGTCGCCCTGACGAAGATTCTTGGCGAGACCCGACAGATCGTCGGGCCGGCGTCGGTGGGGCTGGTAGGCGGCGATGGCATCGGCCGCCTCGTCCAACGATGCGAACCCCTGTTCCAGGTCGTTGGCCATGAAGTCGAGGATCCGTTCGACCCCGTCGGCTCTCGGCTTCGGGGTGATATCGACGAGAATGAGCGCCACCATGTCATCGGGGCGACGGGCCGACAAGACGAGGCCGGTCATGCCGCCGAGTGAGGCCCCGACCCAGACCACGGGCCGACCGATCCAGTCGAGAACCGACTCGGCGTCGTCGACGAACCGCTCGACGTGGTAGTCGCCGTCGGATGCCCAATCGGAGTCGCCGTGACCGCGCAGATCGATGCTGAGAACCCGGTGTCCGGTGGCGGCCAGTGCCCGTGCGGTCGAGCCCCAGGCGTGGCGGGTCTGGCCACCGCCGTGGGCGAGGACCACCGGCAGGGTTGCCGCATCGCCGCCCTCCCACTGGTCGCCCACGATCCGTAGGCCGGAGATGGTTGTGATGGTCACGGTCTGGGGCTCGGGCTCGGTCACGATCTCCACATCATGCCGCACTTTCGTTAGACAACCAAAGCAATCCGCCGAACCCGGAAGTACGGGCCACACCACCCCGGCCGGAAGTGGGGTCGCGCTAGCCGAGATCGAGCGCCAAAACGACGAACTGGGTGAACTGGCCGGCACTGAAGTTGTTGTCGCTGACGATCACCAGCGTGCGCCGCCCGTCGGGCAGGGTCGGGCCGAACGTCATGCCCTCGATGTTGTCGATCGGCACACCGAGATCGTCGAACGAGAAGACGAGACGCTTGGCGACCGGCGTGAGGGCGATCGGCGCTCCGTCGTCGTACAGAGCATCGATGCTCAGGACATTGGTCGCGCCGGCCGTGGAGATCTCGTGGATGGTCACCACGTTGCCGGTACCGGAGCCGCCGACACCGCCGACCGAGAACGACCGCTCCATCACCAGCATCGTGCCGACGTTGTCGATCGGCAGGACTTCGACGATGCCGTTGACACCGAAGATCGCCGAGGGCTCGGCCCACGGATCGACCTCGTAGACGTATTCGGCGACCGGGTCACGCCGGGCCAGATCATAGAGGAGGATGCGGGCGAGGCTACCGTTGTCGAAGGTCGACGGCGGTCCGTCCTGGAACAGCGCCCCCTCTCCGGCGGTGACCAGGTGACGGCCGTCGGGTGTGAGGTTGAGGCTCTCGAAGCCGAGATTGAACCGGACGCCCCGATCCATGCCGTTGGGGAGGTAGTGCTCGGGGATCGGCAGCGTGGCCGTCACCCGACCGTTGATGTTGTAGCGGCGGATGAACGGGTCGATGATCGGGTCGGCAATGATGTTGCCCTCCGAGGACACGTAGAACGAGCCGGGGTTGGCCAGCACGAGACCTTCGGGGTCGAGGCCACCGGGGGCGTACGGCGATCCGTCGGCGTCGAGAAGCGTGGTCGCGTCCCCGAACGTGATGTCGCCGTCGTCGAGGCTGCCGTCGGCCAGATCGACGGTGACGGTGTAGAAGCGCACGGGGTCACCGGTTGCCCGGTTGCCCTGGTCGTCGGAGATGATGTGGTAGACCCCGCGTCGCTCATCCCAGGTGATGCTCGAGAGCCCGCCGATCTCCGTGCCGTCGGCCGTTGCCCCGGTCGCGATCGCCACCTGGCCGAGGATGTCCACGTCGACCACGGTCGCAGCCCCCCGATCGTGATGCCGGGCCTCGGCTGCGCCGGGCGAGAGTATCGACGCGGCCAAGGCCACCACCGTTGCCATCTTCGCCGCCAGCCCGGCGCGAATCCACCGTCGCCGTTTCATGCTGTTCTCCTCGACTTCGGCCGCGCCACCATGAACCTAGCCGACTGGGGGCATCGCGGTCCACGTCTCCGGCGACATGGCGAAGCCACTCCAGCCGCCCTCGAACGTGTGGCCGGAATCAGTGGCGGCGCAGCCCGGGACCGTGGGTTACGGCCAGCACGACGAAACCGGTTTCTTGGCCATACCTCGCTACCGGTCCGGGTTGACTCCGCACGGGGCGACGGAGTCATCGCCGGATGAGGGCAGTGGGAACAGACGGGGACCTTGGCCTCTGACCCGAACCCGGTGTGCAGAAATATCGTTGAGGTGTGCCACCAAGTAGACGTGCTCTCACCCGGTTGGTGGGCTTGTCGGTGGCCGCCGCTCTACTTCTTGTGGCCTGCGGCGACGGCGGCAACGATTCGGCAGCGACCACGGCATCGACCGCATCGGGTCTCCAACTCGACCAGCCAGTGCTGGTGACGGGCATCGACGGTGTGTTCCAGATCGGAACGGACGGGACCATCACCGGACTGCTCGATGGCCCGGTCTCGGTCGCCGTTGACGACGCCCGGGGTGGGCTGTTGTACCAGCTCGAGAGCGGCCGAAGCAGGGAGCCCGACGACCGATCCACGATCGTCTGGTGGATCCCCAAGGGGGCGGGCGGAGCACAGGAGCTGTTGGTCCCCGGCCCATCGAGTGGACATCTGCTCACATTGCACGACACCTACGCCACCCCTTCCGGCTTCGCCGTCCTCTACACCCGCCACGAAACCGACCATTCCGTCGACGAGATGGTCGACGGCCTGCGCCGGTTCGACGTCGCCGACCGCCAGGTGACCGAGCTCTACTCGCAGGGAGCCATCGGACAAGGCTTCAGCAACATATCCGCCGGCGGAGCATTGATCTCCGGCACCTGGTACGGCGAGGTGGGTTCGAAGTGTTTCCTCCTCGATCTCGACGGCCGGCAAAGAGACCTGGTGCCACCGGCCGCCAGTGATCCTGCGGCAGATGAGTACGTCGGCGGCTGCAGGCTCTCTCCCGACGGAACACGCCTGGCCTTCGTCACCACAC
>JBFHME010000205.1:0-5109 GCA_041594435.1 Acidimicrobiales bacterium | reverse complement strand
CGACATCGGCGGCACACACGAAGCGAATCAACGTCTGGTCGAGCCCGCGCAACGTGTCGACGGCCATCATGTACTCGTTCCGCCAGCGCTCGGACACCACCGTCGTCGACGAACCTCTCTACGCCCATTATCTCGCCACCACCGGTCGGGACCATCCCGGTCGAGACGACGTGTTGGTCGAGCAGTCGGCCGATATCGGCGAGGTCGTCGACCACGTCATCCTGGCCGACTACCCCACCCCCGTGGTCTTCTTCAAACAAATGGCGAAACACCTGGTTGGCATCGATCCGGCCGTGACCGCCGAAGTGTTCTTCGGCCGGTGCGACAACGTCATCCTGACCAGAGACCCGTTCGACATGTTGACGTCGTTCCAGGTTCGGATCCCCGACGCCACGGTCGACGACACCGGGTTCGTCGAACTGCTGGCCATCCTCGACCACATCGTGGACGCCGGCGGCGAGCCGATCGTGCTCGACTCGAAGCTGTTGTTGCAGAATCCCGAGTCGGTGCTGCGCCAGCTGTGCGAGCGACTCGACCTGGCTTTCGACGACGCCATGATGAGCTGGCCGGCCGGTCCGAAACCGGAGGACGGCGTCTGGGCCCGCTACTGGTACGACAGCGTCCACCGGTCCACCGGTTGGGCACCGTGGAAGCCGAAGAACGTCACCCTCCTCCCCCATCTGCAGTCGGTGCTCGACGAGGTCGAGCCGATGTACGAGCGGCTTCTTCCCTACTGCCTCTCCGGATGACCGGCCCTCGGCTCCGGTCGACGCCGTGACGCCAGCAGCGCGCCGGCGGTGATCAAGGCGGCTCCGAGCAGGGCCAGAGGGGCGACATCGTCGTCGCGGATCGCCACACCGAGGAGCAGTGACACCACGGGGATCAGGTAGGTGATGAGCGAGCCTCGGATCGACCCGATCCTGCCGACCAGCGTGACCATGATCCAGTAGGCCAGGCCGGTGCCCACCACCCCGAGAACGAGCACCGGAACGACCGCAGCAGGACGCCAGTCGTTGGCGCCGAGATCCCGGAGGCCGACGGGTATCAGCCAAACCGAAGCCAGACCCAGTACCCAGCTCATCAGGGTGACACCGCCGTACCGGAGCTGCAAGGGCGCGGCGAGGTTGAAGGCGAAGCCGTAGCAGAGCGTGGCCACCAGCACCATGAAAACACCCCGGGCCTGGGATTGCCCGTCCTGGATCGAGGGAAGGCTCAACAGGATCAGGCCCACGAAGCCGAGTGCGATACCGATCATCTGCTGCCCGCTGGGCAGGCGGCGGTGGAGGAACACCGAGATCACGGCGACGAAGACCGGGGTGGCGCCGTTCAACAGGCCGGTGACCGCCGAGTTGATGTGCTGCTGGGCCAACGGGAACAGGGTGAAGGGGACGGCGACCCAGAGTCCCGACAGCAGGACCACCCTCGGCCGGTCGGTGCGCTCGATCGCCCCGCCGGCGGCCGACGACGGGGCTCGGCGATCGCGTAGCAGGCGAATGAGCCAGAGCGTCACGGCGCCGGCGGAAACACGGCAGAAGGTGACCATGCCCGGCGTCAGCCCCTCCAAACCCATGGCGATCAGCAGGAACGAGGCACCCCAGATCAGTGAGATGGCGACGAAGAGCACCAAATCGACGCTGTTGAACGGCTGCTCCACCGTGGGGGCCGGAGGAGCCTTGCCGGGTGCCGCACGCGGGAGCGGGACGGGCACCGACGGTGTGGAGCCGGAGGGCATCACCGCAGTCTGCCAGGTGGACCGCCTGCCGCATCGCGAATTCCGGACTTCATCACCCGGAATCCGGCGGGCTACGGTACCGCTGTGGGATTTCTCGACCAGATCGTCGGCTCGTTCAGCACCGGGGCCGACGGCAACCCGACCGTGGCCATGATGGATGCAGCGTTCGCTCACGAGGGGCTGCCCTGGCGTTACGTCAACTGCGAGGTCGCCCCGGAGGCGTTGGCGGCGGCGGTGGCCGGGGCGGACGCCATGGGTTGGCGGGGCTTCAACTGCTCGATTCCCCACAAGCAGACCGTGATCGTCCATCTCGACGCCCTGGCCGGCGCTGCGGCGGTCTGCCAGGCGGTCAACTGTGTGGTGAAGGAATCCGACGGCCGCCACCTCGGCTACAACACCGATGGCCGGGGCTTTCTCGACTCGCTGACCGAACAGATCGATCCCGCCGGCGCCCGGGTGTTGCTGATCGGTAGCGGTGGAGCCGCTCACGCCATCGCCGCCGAGCTCGCGCTGGCCGGTGCCGGTTCGATCGCCGTCACCTCCCGGAACGACGCCACCGGCGCATCACTGGTCGGGCTCGTCAACCAGGTCGGCGCCGGAACGGGACACCTGCTCGACTGGCCGTCGGGTACCGATCCCATCGTGATCCCGCACAACGTCGACGTGGTGGTGCAGGCGACGCCCGTCGGGATGACACCGAACGACGGTGAGACGGTCGCCGTCGACTGGACGAACGCCGCACCCGAAACCATCGCCGCCGATGTCGTCATCAATCCACCCCGAACCCGCTTTCTCGCCCAGGCCGCGGCGGCCGGGGCTTCGATCCTCGACGGCACGGGCATGCTGGTCAACCAGGCCGCGGAGAACATCCGGCTCTGGGCCGGGGTCGACGTCGACCGAACGGTGCTTCGGACCGCGCTGGAAGCAACCTTCTGACTCCGGTCCCGAACGCGACGAGGTGAACCATGAACATCGACATCATGACCGGTCCCGACAACTGGACCGACACTGCGGCGTTGGCCCGGGCCACCGAGCAGGCCGGGTTCTCGGGGCTCCTGTTCACCGAGACGGCACAGGTCCCGTGGATGCAGATCGCCATCGCTTCCCAGGCGGCCGAGCAGCTGTTCTTCACCACCGGCATCGCTGTGGCCTTTCCCCGCAGCCCGATGATCACGGCCACCACCGCCTATGAGCTGGTGGGCAACACCGGCGGGCGGTTCCGACTCGGGTTGGGCAGCCAGGTCAAGGCCCACATCACCCGGCGCTACGGGGCCGAGTTCGACCGTCCGGCGGCCCGCCTCCGCGACTACGTGCTGGCCGTCAAAGCCTGCTTCCGGGCCTTCAACCAGACCGAGAAACTCGCGTACGACGGTGAATTCTACCGGCTCGACCTCCTGCCCCGGGACTGGTCGCCCCGCCCTCACGACCATGACATGAAGGTCGACATCTCGGCCGTCGGGCCGCTGATGACCAGGGTGGCGGGCGAGGTGGCCGACGGCGTGCACGTCCATCCGCTTCACTCGATGGCCTACATCGAAAACCGTCTGCTGCCGCTGTTGACCGAGGGGGCGGCGAAGGCCGGCCGGTCCGCCGATGCGATCGACCTGATGATCCCGGTATTCACCGTCACCGGTGACACGGCCGAGGAGAAGGCGAGCTCCGCCGGCGCGGCGAAGCGCCAGATCGGCTTCTACGGGACGACCCCGAACTATGCGTTCCAGTTCGACGACCTCGGCTTCGAGGGCACGACCGGCCGGCTGCGCGACGCCATGAAGACGGGTGATCTCGACGCCATGGAAGCGGTCATCACCGACGAGATGCTCGACACCTACGCCGTGGTCGCCGACTGGGATGATCTCGCCGACCGGCTGATCGACCGCTACCGGGATCGGGCGAGCCGGATCGTCCTGTACTCTGCAGCCCCGGGTCTTCGAGGCGACGGCGCCGGTCGTACCGCCGGTCGATGGGCCGAGGTCGCGTCCGCCGTGCAAGCGGCGTCCTGAACAACCTCCACCCCGGAATTGGCAGCTTCCGCGCGCACCGGGTGCGCGCACATCCTGCCAGATCGTGGTGGTCGGGCGGTCAGGCGCGCAGCAGCGGGCGGGTCAGGCAGGTCGGCCCGCCTTCGCAGGGAATGCACAGTTCATCGGCGGTGAAGGTCCGCACCTGGCACCCGGCGGACCGCAGCAGTTCGAGCGTCCATGTGAAACCCTCGACGGCAATGCAGCGACGGGGCCCGGTGGCCAGCACGTTGAGGTTCAATCCGCCGGACGCCTCGAACTCCGCCGGCGGGGCCGGGAGCAGCTCGTAGCCGCCGTCGACGAGACGCTGATAGAGCGCCGTGGGCAGCAGCGGGGCATGGATCAGCGCCAGGTCGGCGTCGAGCGGGCTGATGACCGACAGGAGGTGCAGGCAGGCCTCCGGCCCGTGGAAGAACGGCAGGTCGACGACGAACAGGTCGACGCCGTGGCGCGTCAGGATGTCGGCCAGCTGATCGAGCCCGTATTGGTTGGTCCGGAATCCACGACCGGCGGCCACCGTGGTGTCGTCGATCCAGAACAGGTCGCCGCCTTCGACCGTACCGGGGGCCTCGATCTCGCCGAGGATCGGCACGTCGGTCCGCTCGTAGTACCGGCGGTGCAGGGCCGCCTCGCCGACACGGAGTTCCTTGCCCGGTCGAAGGACGATCGCACCGTCGCCGATCACGAACGAGGGGTCGTAGGTGAACACCGAATCGGCGAGGTCATCATCGGGCGGGATGTCGTCGTCGCCCCGGGCGTCCCGGTCGTCGAGCCAGTCGATCTCACAACCGTCACGTTCCAGCAGGGTGACGAAGTCCTGGTACTGGGCCGCGAGCGCCTGGGCGTCGATGGGTTTGCCGTAGTGCCAGCGGCGGTGATCGGCGGTGAGGATGGCGCCGGGTCGTCGCATCGCCACCCGTCGAAGCGGGCGATGCATCGACGTGACGCCGAACGAACCGTCGGCTGCGGCGGTCATTCGTTGCCCTGCACCCGTACCAGATCGGCCCGGTCGCCGACCAGGAGCTTGCGGACGTCGTCGACCTCCAACGCCGTGCAGAACTCACCGTGGAGGTTGGCCACCGTCATCTGATGGACCACCTCGGGGTCATGGTCGGTTCCGTCCGGTCCGATCCGGTTGGTGGTGGCGCAGCAGTCGGGCACCAGATACGTGTCGAACCCGAGGTTGCCGGCCATCCGCACCGTGGTCTCGACACACATGTTGGTGAAGAAGCCGACGACCACCAGCCGGCCGATACCGGCCCGCCGCAGGTCGACCTCCAGAGACGTACCGACGAAGCCACTGTTGACGTCTTTGCTGACGCAGATGTCGCCGTCGGCCACCTCGAAGCCCGGGAT
>JBFHME010000204.1:0-5157 GCA_041594435.1 Acidimicrobiales bacterium | reverse complement strand
CGGGTCCTCGTCGACTGGCTGGAGATCACCACCACCCGATCGCCACTGGCCATACCGAGCCGGTCTCGGGCCAACCGCAGGGCGTCGTCGCGTACCTCGACCGCGTTGGTGCGCTCCTCGGTGAGCGTGGCCCGGGTCCCCCAGCTCACCGCCATTTGCCGGACCGCCGCCGCATTGGGGCTGAAAGCGAGAAACGGTACCGACGGCCGGAATCGGGTGACCGACCGGGCGGTGAACCCGGTACGGGACAGACACACGATGGCTTTGGCGTCGACCCGCTCCGCAACCTTGCAGGCGGCCATGGTCAACGCATCGGTGGTGATCGCCGCGGCATCGATCTGCTTGTCGTCAAAGCGCAGGTCATCGATCACCTCGGCCCACGCGGCATGGTCGAACTCCTCGTCGGCCCGCTTGATGATCTCGGCCATCGTCGTCACGGCGTTCACCGGATCGACCCCGATCGCGCTCTCACCGGAGAGCATCAGGGCGCTCGACCCGTCGAAGACCGCATTGGCCACGTCGGAGGCCTCGGCCCGGGTCGGTGTGGCGGCGTAGACCATCGACTCCAACATCTGGGTGGCCGTGATCACCGGTCGCCCCATGGCGATGCAGCGGCGGATGATGTGCTTCTGAAGATGCGGCAGCTCGGACAGCGCGTAGTCGGTTCCGAGGTCACCTCGAGCGACCATGACGGCCCCACTTGACTCGACGATGCCGTCGAGATTCTCCACGGCGGCGGCCGTCTCGATCTTGGCCACGAGCAGCGGCCCCGCCGGTGCCGCCTCGACACCGACGCTGCGGATGTCGTGCGCCGAGCGCACGAACGACACGGCGATCATGTCGACGCCGGCATCCACGAACGCATCGGTGAGGCGCAGATCCTCCGGTGTCGGCGTGGGCAGCCGCAGCCGCTCCGACGGCACCTGGAGCCCCGGTCGACCCTGCACCAGGCCCCCTCGGACGACGCGGGTCGCCACCCCTTCGGAGCTGACTCCCTCGACCGCCATGGCGATGTTGCCGTCGCCGAGCGCGATCCGGTCGCCCGGCTGCATGCTCGTGATCAGATCCGGGTAGTCGACCGAGATGATGGCGGCGCTGCTCGCGTCACGGCCCGATGTGATCAGAACCTCGCTGCCCGCCGGCAGGTCGACGCCGCCCTCCGGGAACTTCTCGCACCGGATCTTGGGCCCCGGCAGGTCGACCATGATCGACACATCGGCTCCGGCGTCGTTGGCTGCGCTGCGAACCCGCTCGTAGGTGGCCAGGTGGTCATCGAGTGTTCCGTGGGCCAATCCGATCCGGGCCACGTTCATACCCGCCTTGATCATCCTCTTGATCATGGTCGGATCGAACGATGCCGGACCCACCGTGGCCACGATCTTCGTCCGCCTCATGGTGTCATCTCCAAACGCCGTCCGGTCGAGTGGATCCACCTTATTCCACCGCCGGTCTCCCCGTCCGATGCACGAACCAGATTGACGGCGGAGCGAGGTCAGAAGAGGTTCTTGCGAAAAAGATGTAAGGCGGCGGCCCGAAGTCCGTCAGGACAGACAACCGACCAACCGCTGGGAGTTACCCCGTCATGTCCGACTCACACCGCCAGGGCAACATCGTCCTCGTCTCCATCGCCGTTCTCGTCTTGTTCGTCGTGGCCAACCTGATGGCCGATCCGGCAGACGGTGCCGTGCCCGCTCCATCCGAGTTGCCGGTGGCGACCTCCGAGCCCGATCCCGACCCCGGCGCCGACCTCACCGCCGACCCGGAGTCCGACCGCGATGTGCCCGTGGCCGCCGGTGGGCTTGCGGTCGTGACCGGCCGAAGCGGCTGGGAGTTCGTCGCCCGTCCCGTCGGAGCGATCAAGGACTTCACCACCGATGGCATCTCCCGTGGAGGCTATGTCAACAGTTGCTTCATCGACTTCAGCGACTCGGCGGTCCTGTCGTCGCTTCCCGACCATGCCATCGATTCGGTCGTCGAATGGCCGTTCTGGAACCAGTACTGCCCGCAGTTCTCCGACACCGCCGTCTCGGTCCGGCCGGTCGGCTCCTCCCACTACCACCTGGGTTACGTCGACGAGACCATTCGCTGGTGCCTCGATCTCGAAACGTTCGGTCGACCGGTCGATCCCGACGACGCGGCCAGCGCCTGCAACCCGATCGATCCACTGACCGAACCCCGCAGCGGTGTGCAGCCTCATTTCGAGAACTACTCGATCCGGGTCCTGGCCTATGACACCCAGACGAAGGACCGGGTGAACTTCGATCTCAACCAGATTCGGATCCTGTCGGGTCAGGCCGAGGTGTGCTTTGTCAAGACCGACCTGCCCTGGATCACAGCCGAGCCGACCGACGATCCCCCCGGCTACTGTGGTGACCTCGAGCCGGGCAACTGGGACGTCTCCGAATCGGTCGTCGACGCCCACGAGGTCCGCATCTACGCCCGGTCGCCGAACATGTCGTTCACCGACCTCGGCGTCAACACCCAGTAGGAACCGACGCGGAACTCGGACCCGGCGCCGGTTGCTGCCGAGCTAGGAGCAGCGCAGAACCAATGGTTGATTGGTGTCGATCGAATCGGCGCTGGGTCCGACAATATCGAGGTTGGCCACCCAGGTCTGGGCCACCGCTCGGGCGATCTCGGAGTTGGGGAGCCGTCCGCCGTCGTCGTCGCGACAGCGGCGGCTCACCACGGTCCACAGCGACTGCCCCGG
This sequence comes from Acidimicrobiales bacterium, assembly GCA_041594435.1. GTDB lineage: Bacteria > Actinomycetota > Acidimicrobiia > Acidimicrobiales > SZUA-35 > JAHELU01. The sequence continues at coordinate 2,447 of JBFHME010000204.1, read as the reverse complement.
AGCGACGATCTCGAGGTTGTCGCAGGCGCCGGCCACCGCTCGACCCTGGGTGGCGGCGAGGTCCACGATCTCCACCCACTCGTCGCCGTCGCGATGCGAGATCACGCCGGTGCAGCGGTCGAGGTGGAACTCGGCGTCGGTGTCGTCGGCCGGGGCGGCGAGGCCGACACTCCAGACGGTTCCGGGCTCACCGGGCTCACCGGGCTCACCGGGCTGTCCTGGCTCGCCGGCTTCTCCCGGGGCGCCCTGCTCGCCCATGGCGCCGTCGGCCCCTGTAGGACCGGGATCGCCGTCGGCACCGAACCAGCCGAACCCGCCTCCGACCATGACGACCGTTGTGGCGGCCGCGGCCCCGGCGACCACGGCCCCGGCGGCCGCCCCCGCCGCCGATCCGGCCAGGCCCCCGATGGCCGTTGACGCCGCCGTGTTCCCGGCGAAACCGAGGATCGGACCGGCTGACTTGCCGGCCAGCCGCAACCCGCTGCGGACAGCGTCGGTGTAGGCCACGTCGGTCTTCATCCGCCCGAGCTTGCGTAGCGCCCGCCCGGCCCGGTACTGGGCGACCACGCCACGAAGTCCGGAGGGAATCGACGGTGCAATCCGTTCCCGGAGGTCGTCACGGATCTCGTTCATCGCATCCGAGAGCGCCCCGATGACCAGCGTTCGTCCCTTCTCCAGCCAGCGTTCGACCTCGGTGTCGACGGCGTCGCGGATCTTCTTCTCGTAGGTCGACCGCAGTTGATCGACAAAGGGGACCGAGGTTGCGGCGAGCGCCACCGGTCCGTTGACCCCGGCTCCCACGACGGTGAGTTCCCGGTCGAGCATCGCCTTTTCCCGGGCCCGGATCCGTTGCACCTCGTTGAGCACGTCGCCGACGATCGCCGAGGCGTCCGGTAGCTCCAGACCCCGCTCAGCGGCCGGGACGGTGGCGGTGCCGGCTTGGTCGCCACCGGGTTCCTCGACCTGGCCGTCCGTCACCGGCAGAAGCGAGTAGGGCACCCGTTTCTCGTCCTCGTCGTGGAGCGGCAGCCCGACGAACAGCGCGAGCTGGTCGGCGACGTGACCAACGGTGACCGACGCCGGCACCTCGACGGTCACCTCCTGACCGTCCTGCCAGAGGCTGAGGTCGACCGTCAGTTCCAGAGTGGGCGGCGTGTCCATCGTTGGTCTCCCGTCGAGAGGTGGTTCTGCGCCGCCCTGCGGGGCTCCTCCGTCGTTCAACCCGCCGCGCCGGGCGACGCTCTATTCTGATCGAAAGCTGTATCTGGTGCCACCCGAACGTCGTCTCAGCTGGTACCGGACCGATCAAGGAGGGCACCATGCCGAAGAAGGTACTCGTCGAACTCAAGGTCTCCCAGCAGGAACTGGCGCAGGGGACGCTGTCCCTCGACTCGGAGACCGGCGACCTCCCTATCGATGTCGACTACGACTACGCACCCCAACCGGTACCTCCGCCCACCGACGCCGAGGCGGCGGCCGCCGTGGCGCTGGAACCGGATCAGGAGCTGGTGATCATGCGGGGCGAGGTGGCCGATGATGTCAGTTTCGACGACATCCGAGCGCATGATTCGGTCGCCGAGGTCTGGACCGACGCCGAGGTCGTTCCGTTCACGATGACCGACGCCGACGAGCACACCAACCTGCTCGACCTGTCGCCGGCCATGGCGCCGTGCCCCTGTCCGGCCAGCGGCTGCGACTGCAACGCCGGCCCCACCGGCGCTCACGGCACCGACGCCGACGTGGCCCGTTATCTGGGGGCCAACTCCCTGTGGAGCCAGGGGATCCGGGGCGACGGGATCGTGGTCGGCGTGGTCGACACCGGCGTGCGGGCCAACTCGTTTCCCGGCAAGGTGATCGGCGGCTGGTCACCGGCCGGCGGTTCGGCCCCCGGTGCCAACGACGCACATTACCACGGTTCGATGTGCGCAAACGCCGTCCTGGCGGTCGCTCCGAACGCCAAGATCTTTGATCTCGGCCTGCTCAAGTCGAGTGGCTCGATGAGCGGCTTCCTGTCCGACGCCATCGCCGCCTACAACTGGGCGCTGGCCCGGCATGCGGTCGACGGCACCCCGCAGATTCTCACCAACAGCTGGGGCATGTATCAGAAGGCCTGGGCCGCCGACTACGCCACCAACCCCAACCACCCGTTCACCCGCAAGGTCGTCGAGGTCATCAACCGGGGGATTCTGGTCACGTTCGCGGCCGGCAACTGCGGGGAGGTCTGTCCGTCCGGTCGCTGCGGCTCCGACAACGGCCCCGGCAAGAGCATCTGGGGCGCGAACGGCCACCCGCTGGTGATGACCGTCGGCGCGGCCAACATCGACGAGGAGTGGATCGGCTACACGTCACAGGGCCCGGCGGCACTGGCCCCCGACAAGCCGAACTTCTGCGCCCCCTCCCACTTCAGGGGCTACACCTCGAATGACAACGGCACGTCGGCCGCCTGT
>JBFHME010000203.1:0-5190 GCA_041594435.1 Acidimicrobiales bacterium | reverse complement strand
GTCCATGTTCCTCCACGGCAGCATCCTGCATCTGCTCGGCAACATGTGGTCGCTGTGGATCTTCGGGAACAACATCGAGGATCGACTGGGTCACGTCCGGTATCTGCTGTTCTATCTCGTCGGTGGGTTTGCGGCGACGGCGGCCCACTTCTTCGCCCAACCGTCGAGCACGGTGCCGGTGGTCGGGGCATCCGGCGCCATCGCCGCGATCATGGGTGCCTACCTGGTGTGGTTCCCCAACGCCCCGATCCGGACGATCGTGTTCTTTGTGCTGCGGGACATCAGCGCCAAGTGGTTCCTCGGCATCTGGTTCGTGACCCAGTTCTTCACCGGCAACGAGAGTGGGGTGGCCTGGGTGGCGCACGTCGGCGGATTCGTCTTCGGTGTCTTCGTCGGGTTGGTGGTCCGGACCACGGACTACGGCAGTCGCCGTGTCAATCGCTCCGACGATCCGCTGCACTGGGACAGCACCGGGGGCGTCGGCCGCGGTCCGCTCCCTCATCCACTCGACCGCCGGCGGGAGCATCGGCTGTAGCCCATGAGCCGACCACCTCGAATCCCCCAGGCCGAAATGAGGGATTCTCCGGATGGACTCGGGCCGGGCCGGAGGCCATGGTGAGCTATGACCACAGATCCTGACGGCACCGAAGATCCTGACGGCACCGAACCTGTCGAGGCCGATGTATCGGCTCGCTTGTCGAACCTCGAAGAGCGCCTCGGAGCCGTCGAGGAGGTGCTTGCCGCCTTGTCGTCCAGCCCCGCCCCGCCGCCTCCGCCTCCACCACCGACGGCCACGCCACTGCGCGCTCCCGGACCGGCCCTGCCCGGCCCGTCGGTGCCGACCGTGCCCGCCGACACCGAATCACCGCCTCGATCCAGGTCGTCGCCGCCGCCGGTCACCGCCGAGATGGCGTTGCGATGGGTCGGTGTGGTGCTGGTCTTCCTCGCCGCACTGTTCCTGCTGAGTACCGCCATCAGCCGGGGCTGGATCGGGCCCAAGGTGCAGCTCGGATTGGCCACGTTCGGCGGTATGGCACTGGTGGCCACGGGGGTTCATGTGGATCGACGCTGGGGAGGCGGTCGGAGCCCACGCACCCGCGCGTGGTCGCTTGCGTTGACCAACACCGGTGTCGTTGTGCTCGCCGCGTGCGCCGGAGCCGCCCACGGCTGGCTCGACTTGATCGGCGTCGGCCCCGCCGTGGCGTGCGTCGCCGTTGTACTCGCCCTGGCTCTGGCGTTGGCCGACTGGTTTCCGCACGAGAGCCTGGCCATCAGCGGCTTGGCCGGCGCTCTCGTTGTGCCCGGGGTGATCGGCGCCTACGACGAGTTCGGCGATGTGGGCACCGGTGCGTGGCTGCTGTTCCTGGTGATCGTGACCATGGCGTTGGCCGGCCGATACCGATGGTCGGTCCCACGTCTGCTCGGCCTGGTGGTGATCGGACCGTTCATGGTGGTCCTGACCCAGGAGTTCGTCGACGTGACCGACTCGCTGCTCGCCGTCATCCAGGGAATGATCGCCGTCGCAGGCCTGCTGTGGTGGCTCGCGCCATGGGTTCGGCCCGCGCTTCCACCGCTGCGATCGATCGATACTCGTCTGGTTTTCGTCGTTCCGGGCCTGGTATGGCTGGCGTCGTCCGGTCTGTGGGCCACCACCGATCGGGAACGGGCGCTGGTCGCCGTCATCGCCGCGATCGGATTCGGTGTCGTCAGCGGACTGCTGTGGTGGCAACGAACGACCACCGATCCGGCCGCCGCGGCCCGACAGCTCCTGTTCGGCCACCTGGTTGGTGTCAGCTCCTTGATCACCATCGCCTTGGCGCTGTGGTTCGAGGGTCCGGCACTGCTGTCGGCGCTCACCGTCCAGGCTCTCGGTACGACGGTGCTCGTCACGCGAGCCGATGACGAGCTGCTCGACATCAACGCCGTCGTTCTGAGCGGTGTCGTCGGCCTGTGGACCGCGGCCGGGTTGGTCGATGGGATCGACAACGGCCTGGAGGTGGCTGAAGGCGTCGTCTATCTGCTGGTCGTCGTGGCGTCCGCGGTGGTGGCCTGGCTGATCCGGGACCGTGATCTCAGGATCGCCGGGTTGGGCGCCGTCGCATCCTGGAGCGGTCTGTTGGCCTGGGTGATGGCCGTACTCCGACCGTTGGCCCAGGGCCAGATGCTCGTGTCGATCGTCTGGGCCGCTCTCGGTGTGGTGTTGGTCATCGTCGGACTCGGCGTGGGGAACCTCGATGTTCCGGCATGGCCCGAGGCTCGACACCGGTGGCGGAATCAGATCAAATCGGTCGGCTTGGCCACCTTGGCGGCGACCGTGGTCAAGCTCGTCACGATCGATCTGGCCGAGGTCGAGACCATCTGGCGGGCGTTGCTGTTCGCCGTTGTCGGTGTCGGCTTGCTGCGTCTCGGCTACAGCATGGGGCTGCTCGAAGGGTCCGACGAGTCGGGTGCCACCGATGAGGTTCCGCTCGTCAACGGTGACGACGAGGGGGACGACGTCACCCCGTCGCGTTGACGGCGCGGCGCACGAGGGTGAGACCCGGACCGGAGTACGATCCGCTGCGTGACGACGGTCGCCGCTACGCTGCGGCGATGCAAGCGGCCCGCGTCCACGTCGAACTCTTCCGCCTGTGAGTTCGCGCCTGGTGCTCGCCACCATCGTCCTGGTGGCGATGCTGATCGGCGGCAACTTCACCTCGCTCAAGTTCGCCCTCGATCACACCACGCCGTTCCTGCTGGCCGGACTGCGCACCATCATCGGCGGCTCGGCCCTCCTGGCCTTCGCCCGGTACCGGGGTGAACGGCTCCCGAGACGCCTTGATGATCTGGGGCGAATACTCGTCGTGTCGCTCAGCATCACCACACTGTCGAGTGGGCTCCTGGTCTACGGGGTGAACCGGGTGCCGGCCGGTGTTGCATCGCTGGTGTCGAGCACGATGCCGCTGTTCACCGCCGTGCTGTCCCTGTTGCTTCTGGGCGCCGCCATCTCGGCCATGGGTCGACTCGGCCTGCTGGTCGGGTTCGCCGGCACGGTGGTGCTGGCACTGCCGTCACTCGAAGGTGAGGCGGCGGCGATCGGCATCGGTTCGCTCGTGTTGTCGGCCATCGCCTGGGCTTTCGGCACCGTGTTCATGAAGTGGAAGGACTTCAGCCGGGTCAGCCCGATCATGCTGGTCGGCACGCAGCTCATCATGTCGGCTGTCGTGCTGATCCCCTTCGCCCTGTTGGTGGAGGGCACGGCCGAGACCGACTGGTCGCTCGGGCTCCTGGTCCCACTTCTGTACTCGGCCATCCCGGCCAACGCCGTGACGTTCTCCCTGCTGGCCACGGTGGTCCGGCGGGCCACACCAACCCAGGCCGCGGCATCGGCGTACCTGATCCCGGTGTTCGGCGTGCTGTTCGGGTGGTTGATCCGATCCGAACGTCTGGGTCTGGCCGAGTTGGTCGGCGGTGCGCTGGTGGTCGTGGGCGTCTATCTCCTCGTGAACGCCGCAGCCCGCGCCGCCGAGGCCGTGGCCCCCGAACACACGGGCATACTGAAGACGTGAGCGGTACCGAGTCCAATCCGACGGCGACGAACAGGTTCCACCTGGCCCAGCTCAACGTGGCCAGGGCCAAGGGCCCGACCGACGGTCCGGTCATGGCCGAGTTCATGGCCGGCCTCGACCGCATCAACGGCCTGGCCGACGCTGCGCCGGGCTTCGTGTGGCGGCTGCAGACCGACGACGGCACGGCCACCTCGATCCGGGCGTTCGACGACCCGGACATGCTGTTGAACCTGTCGGTCTGGGAGGATTTCGAGTCGTTCCACCACTATGTGTACCAGACCGATCACGTCACGTACCTGCGTCGACGGACCGAATGGTTCGAGCCGGTCGAGGGTCTTCCGGTGACCGTTCTCTGGTGGATCCGGGCCGGTACGGTGCCCACCGTGGAGGAGTCGATCGCCCGCCTCCACCACCTGGCCGAACACGGTCCCACGGCCGAAGCGTTCAGTTTTCGCCGCCGATTCGCTCCCCCCGCCATATCCATCGCCGAAACCTGATCGGTCGCGTCGGTCAGATCAGAACCACCGCGGCCCAGGCCGACCAGGCGACGATCATGACGATGCCCAGGATCAGATCGATGACGACGCTGATCCCGAAGCCCCTGGCCGTGCCTCGAACGGCGACGAGGGCTTCGTTCCAGTCACCCTTGAGCACGTATTCCACGGCCAGGAGCCCGGCCAGTGCCCCGAGGATCAGTCCGAACACCGGGATCACGAAGAATCCGACGACGCCGCCGAGGGCCGCTCCCAGCTGAGCCCATCCCGAGGCGCCGGACTCGACGGCCGCCCGACGGGGAATCACCACGCTCTTGATGGCGCCGGCGGCGGCCAGCACGGTGAGGAGACCGACCACCGTCCATCCCACGGTGCCGAAGCCGACCATGAAACCGTAGAACACCGCAGCGGCCCAGATCAGCAGCAGGCCCGGTAACACGGGAAGGACCACGCCCATCAGGCCAAGGGCCATGACGAAGGCGACCACGATCGTCCAGAGCAATGCCGCGTCCTCGTCGAAGGCGGTGGGGAGCGATTCCATGGTCAGCGGCTGTTCGCCGGTCCGAACCGGGCTGCGGCGAGTTCCGCCAGTTTGACCATCGTCGACCAGTTCCGGGCGGTGGTTGTGACGCCAAGCTTCCGTTCGAGCACCGAACCGGTGAGTTTGGATCGACCGGACCCGTTCGGATACCACAGGTAGAGTTCCCGGCCGATGATCTCGAGGCGGTCCGGAGCGTAGGCCTCGGCGTCGAGGGCGGCGATCGACCCGGGGTCGGGAGCCCGGTCGCAGAGGGAGACGTGGAGGAACTTGGGTCGGGTCGCCGCCTCGGGAAACGGGTTGGCGGCCAGGATCGCCGGCCAATCGAGGACGGAACGAGCGATGATCGGAATCGACAGCCCGAACCGCTCCTTCACCAGCTCGGCCACCTCGTCGACCAGCTCGGCCTCGTCTCGATCACCGGCATCGAGCAGCACATTGCCCGAGGCGATGTAGGTGCTTACGCCGGTGAAGCCGCGCTCGGACAATGCCTCCCGCAACCCGTCCATCGGCACCTTGTTGCGCCCGCCGACGTTGATGCCCCGCAGGAGCACGACATGGCGGTTGTGGGGGTGGTCGTCGGAAGCCATGACGGTCCGATCCTAGCCCG
>JBFHME010000202.1:0-5222 GCA_041594435.1 Acidimicrobiales bacterium | reverse complement strand
GGGTCACGCGGATTACATCAAGAACATGATTACGGGTGCGGCGCAGGTTGATGGGGCGATTTTGGTGGTGTCGGCTGCTGATGGTCCGATGCCGCAGACCAGGGAGCATGTGTTGTTGGCTCGTCAGGTTGGGGTGCCGGCGATTGTGGTGGCGTTGAACAAGGCGGACATGGTTGATGATGAGGAGCTTTTGGAGTTGGTGGAGCTCGAGGCTCGGGAACTTCTGACCGAGTATGAGTTTCCTGGTGATGATGTGCCGGTGATTCATGTGTCGGCGTTGAAGGCGTTGGAGGGTGATGAGGCGGCTGGTGACAAGATCATGGAGTTGATGGAGGCGGTTGATTCGTATATTCCGGAGCCGGAGCGTGAGTTGGATAAGCCGTTCTTGATGCCGATTGAGGATGTGTTCTCGATTACGGGTCGGGGGACGGTGGTGACCGGGAAGGTTGAGCAGGGTGTGGTGAATACTGGTGATGAGTTGGAGATCATTGGTATTCGTCCGACGCAGAAGACGACGTGTACTGGTGTGGAGATGTTCCGGAAGCTCCTTGATCAGGGGCAGGCTGGGGACAACATTGGTGCGTTGTTGCGGGGGATTGAGAAGGATCAGGTGCAGCGGGGTCAGGTGTTGGCGAAGCCGGGTTCGATTACGCCGCACACTGATTTTGAGGCGCAGGTGTATGTGTTGACCAAGGAGGAGGGTGGCCGGCATAAGCCGTTCTTCGGGAATTATCGGCCGCAGTTCTATTTCCGGACCACCGATATCACCGGGACGGTGCAGTTGCCGGAGGGTACCGAGATGTGTATGCCGGGTGATAACACCGAGATGACGGTTGAGTTGATCAACCCGATCGCCATGGATGAGGGTTTGCGGTTCGCTATTCGTGAGGGTGGCCGTACCGTCGGCGCCGGCCGCGTCACCAAAATCATCAAATAAGGGAATCGGATCCAACCAGTTCGGTCGTGGAACCCCCGTCGGGACCTCGTGTCCCCGGCGGGGGTTTCCGCATTCTCGGCACCGCCAACTACCGTGGACTGATGGCCACGGGTAAACCAAGACGGGGTTCCGGCCGGCGAAGCGCGGTTGCGGCACTGGCCGTCGCCGGTTGGGTGGGCGTCCTGATCGTCGCCGCCGGCCCCCGACCGAGCGATCGCTCCTGGATCGGGCTGCCCGCACTCGACGACCTCATGGGCGTGGCCTTCCTTGCGCTCATCGTCTGGGCTGTGGCCTGGACGGTTCGCGTCCTTCGCTTCAGGCCGGGTGTCTCTGCGACCCGGCCGGCCAATCTCATCACGCTGTGGCTCGGTCTCGCGATCGCGATCGCGGTGCTGTTGGCCAACCCCTCCATCGTCGAACGGCTACTCGAGATCGAGCCTGCCGATCGCTCCGAGTCCGATGTCGGCGAAACGGTCGACGAGGAGTCGACGGAGCCGATCGATTTCGCCATCACCGCCAACCAGGTCTACGTTGCGCTGGCTGCGATCGGGGGCTGGTTCGCCATCACCGCCCTGGCTCGGCGCCGGACCGAGCGGAGCGACACGGATGCCGCCGAAGATCTTCTCGTCGACGATGACTTCGGCCGAACGATCGAGGGCATGGTCGGCGACCTCGAACTCGGATCGGACCCGAGGGCAGCGGTGCTGGCGGCCTATCACCGGTTGGAACGGACCCTGGCCGATGCGGGCCGCCCACGACGACCGAGTGAGACTCCGGCCGAACACCTTCAGCGGGTCCTGACCCGGCTGCCGATCGACCGAGCTCCGTTCGTCGATCTTGCCCACCGCTACGAACTGGCCCGGTTCTCCAACCAACCGATCACCGAAGCCGATCGTGACCGGTCCGTGGCCGATCTGGCCCACGCCCGCAACGATCTCCGCCGTCTGGCCGATCGATGAACAGCCGACCTCAGCCGGCTCACCGACCGGCAAACAGCCGCCGGTTGCGTCGGATCGTGGCCTGGGCTCTGGCGCTTGGCCTGCTCGTCGCCCTTCCGGTGGGCGGGCAACAGCGGGTCTCGATCGAACTCTGGTTCGCCGCCCTCGCCTTGTGGCTGCTGATCGGGCTGACCGCCGCGCTCCTGCGGGTCGCACCTCCCTACGGTGGCCGCAGCGCCGGACTCGTGCCCGCGCTCACCCGTTGGCTCGGCGCTCTGCGCCGCCGCTCCGAGCCCGACCGCTCACAGCTCAAGGATCACCGCCACATCGAGGCCCTCATCAAACGGGCGACGGCCAACGAGCGGTCGCATGCCCGCCGTCTCCGACCTCGCCTGCAGGCGCTCGTCGACTATCAGCTTTTTCTGCGGCACGGCATCGACGCCGCCACCGACCCGACCCGGGCCGTGGCCGTCCAGCGCCGGCTGTTCGGTGATACGGCCTGGCTCCTCGATCCGGCCATCACCGACCGGGCGCCCACACTCGACGAACTCGACCGATTTCTTCGACGTCTGAACGACGCTGACGATGACCGTCAGCGTGACGGGGGAACCGGGGACATGACCGCACGCGGAGCCAAGCCATGAGTGGGGCAACCGATCTGACGATCGCCGAGGCCGCCACTTCGGCCGGCCGGATTCTCGAGGCACTGGAGACCGTGATCGTCGGCAAGCGGGCGGAGTTGGAGCTCATTCTGAGTGGGCTGCTGGCCAACGGGCACGTGTTGCTGGAAGATCTCCCGGGACTGGGCAAGACGCTGATCGCCCGTTCCATCGCCCAGGTGACCGGGCTGACGGTGGGCCGGATCCAGTTCACCCCCGACTTGATGCCGGCCGATGTCACCGGTTCGTTGCTCTACGACCAGCGCCGGTCGGAGTTCGTGTTCCGGCAGGGCCCGGTGTTCCACAACGTGGTGCTGGCCGACGAGATCAACCGGTCACCGCCGAAAACCCAGGCTGCGCTCCTCGAGGCGATGCAGGAACGTCAGGTCACGGTCGATGGCGTGTCCCATCACCTGCCTCAGCCGTTTCTCGTGCTGGCCACCCAGAATCCGATCGAGTTCGAGGGGACCTATCCGCTACCGGAGGCTCAGATCGATCGCTTTCTCCTCCGCACCTCCATCGGCTACCCGACGGCCTCCGAGGAAGCGGAGATCATTCGTCGCCGTCTCGTCCGCCGCACGGACACCGTCGAGTTGTCACCGGTGATCGACGCAGCCACGGTTCGGTCGCTGCAGCGGGCGATGGAGGACGTCACCGTGTCGGAATCGGTGATCGAGTACTGCGTCGCCCTGGTCCACGCCACGCGCGCCAACTCGAAGGTTCACGCCGGATCCAGTCCTCGTGGTGTCGAGGCGCTGGTGAAGGTGGCCCGGGCGAGGGCGGTGCTCGATCGTCGCAACTATGTGACCCCCGACGACGTGAAAGCCGTCGCCGTTCCGACGCTGGCCCACCGGATCGTGCTCCGGCCGGAGTTGTGGGTCCGAGGGGTGGACCCGTCGGCGGTCGTACACGAATGCCTCGACACGGTGCCGACACCGACGACGCTGCCGACGGCGACCTTCTCCCGGCCCATCGATCCGACCGGCCCCGAGCCGCGAGCCCACGATCGGACATGACTCGACGGTCGACCGAGCGTTTCGTCGTCGCCCTGGTTTTGACCCTCCTCGGGGTGGTGGCCGCGCTCGCCCTCGGCCGAGCGGCCATGGCGATGCTCGTGACCCCGTGGTTCGTGCTGCTGGTTGCGGGTATACTCCGGGCCGGTCCGCAGGAACCGCTGGTGACGGTGTCCGTCGACGAAACGAGACCGCTGGTCGGCGACACGATCGAGGTCACCGCCTCTGTTTCGGGCGTGACCGGAAGGGTGACGGTCACCGCCTCCCCCTCGTCTCCAATCGGGCCGCTGAGTGATCGACCCGTGGCGGCACAGGAGACGGTGGCCGACGGAACGACGCAGACAACGGTGACGTTCCCGGTGCCGGCCGACCAGTGGGGAACCTTCGACGTCGGCCGGATGGCCATCGAGGTGATCGAACCGTACGGTCTGACCCGTTGGACGGGCGTAGCCCACGACGCCGCCCCGATCCGCGTCCATCCGACGTCGCAGCAGATCCAGTCGATGATCGCCCCGTGGTTTGTCCGGCGCACCACCGGAGCCCATCAGTCCCGCTCCATCGGGCGAGGTATCGAGTACGCCGACCTCCGTCCCCACGGCCCCGGTGATTCACTGCGCGACATCAACTGGTGGGTCAGCGCCCGCAGCGATCGCCTGTGGACCTCCCAGCGCCACCCGGACCGGGCCACCGATGTGATCCTCCTCCTCGACTCGTTCGTGGAGTCGGGCCACGACGTGCACACGATGTTCGGTCTCGCCATCGAGGCGGCCGTCGCTCTGGCCGAGAGCCATCTGGCCGTTACCGATCGTGTCGGGTTGGTCGAGTTGGGGGGGCTGGTTCGCTGGGTCGTGCCCGGTACCGGCCGGCTGCACCTGCAACGTCTGGTCGACGCACTGCTGGCCACCGCCCTGTACGCGAACGCTGCGGATCGAGACCTGACGCTGCTCGGGCCGCGGGCGATGCCGCCCCGGTCGTTCGTCCTGGCACTGTCGCCGCTGCTCGATGATCGCTTCATCGACGCCCTGATCGAGTTGACCGGTCGGGGGCACGACGTGGCGGTCATCGAATGTGATCCGGCGACCGACCGAACAATACCGACCGGTGCCGGTGCCGGGGCGGGGGCGGCGGCGATCGGACCGACGGCGACTGGCGTCGCCTGGCGGATCTGGTCGGCCGAGCGGGCGATGTTGCGTGATCGCCTGGCTCAGCGGGGCATGGCGGTGGCCCGCTGGGACCGGGACCTACCGCTCGAAACGACCTTGCGAACGTTGGCCCGCAAACGCCGTCGGATCGGGCCACTGGTGCGACGATGAGGCGCGAGGGTCGATACCATACGCTGGCCGCCCTGGTGATCGCCGGCCTTGCCGGATGGGTGACGATCACCACCACCACCCGGTTTGTCGAGTCCACCAGCCGGTTCGTTGGGTTCGGCTTGGCGATCTTCGTGATTGCGGTGGTCACGGGCTCCCGGTTTGGTGTGGGAGGCGCGGTCCTCGTCGCCCTCGGCGGTGCGGCCATCGAGATCGGCACCGTACCGGCTCAGCGTTGGGAACGCTCGCTGGTCATCGCCGTGCTGTGGTACCTGGCGGCGGAGCTGGCGTGGGACTCGATGGAACGCCGGGACGGACGCCGCCGCTCGTTGGAAGCCGCCGTGGATCGGATCCGGGAGGTCGGT
>JBFHME010000201.1:0-5233 GCA_041594435.1 Acidimicrobiales bacterium | reverse complement strand
GGACGCGCCCGGCCGCCGCTCCCCACCCCCTGGCCCGGTCAACCGGTCGACGCCAACGGCGCCGCCGAACAGCCGGCCACCGGGCTCGGAGACCACGATCCGACAGCTCGAATCGACCTCGACAACTCGACCCGCTCCACAGCTCGGCGTCCGATCCCGGGCCGCAGCCGCCTGGCGACGGGGCCCGTCCGATTTCCAACGGTTCCTCGAGATCAACCTCGATTCGGCTTCGACTCCCAGCTCGGAACAAGCCGGAGCGGCGATGCGCGTCACCCCCGAAAGCCCGGCCTGGCTGGTGGCCATGATGACACCGGCGCGCCAGGACAAGGCGGCCGGGACGTCGGCGACAACCGTCGTCGCCCGGGCCCTGCCGTCGGCCGGCAATGCCACCACCGCCATCGATGGTTCCGTCAGCGGTCGATCCTTCGCGACCATCGGCGCCGACGTGCTCCCCAGCACGACCCGGCCGGCGAGCACCGCCGGGTTGACCAGCGTCGGCGATGTCGTGGCGCGCACTACGATGCCTTGAGGTGGTTCGCCGGGGACCACCGATCAAGCATCACTGGCGCGGGGACTGACGGAACGTGACCACCTACGAGATTCTCAGCCTGATCGATCACCTTCCCGACCCGGTCACCGGGCGACTGTCGACCCAACGGGACCGGATCCAGGCGGTGGTCGACCAGGCGGTGGCGACGGAGGACCGGGGATTCGCCGGCTTCAACGTCGGTGAGCACCACTTCGGGCGCTACATCATGCCGGCCCCCGAACTGATCCTCAGCTCCATCGCGGCACGGACCTCGCGGATACGCCTCGGCACGTCGGTATCGCTCCTGGCCAACCTCGATCCGGTGCGTTTCGCCGAGCAGCTGACCGTGCTCGATGTGTTGACCGATGGCCGGATCGAGGTGACGTTCGCCCGCGGGGCTTCGGCGTCCACCGCTCGAGCGTTCGGCACGGAGAGCTTCGAGGAGCTGCGACCGAAGTTCGACGAATCGCTGCGGTTGGTGCTCCGACTGCTGGAGGAGGACAGCGTCACCTGGACCGGCGAGCACCGTACGCCACTGACCGATGTGCGGCTCGAACCCCGGCCGCTCCAGCCCGCCCGGGACATGATCTGGGTTGGGGGCGGACTGTCGACCGTCTCGGCCGACCTCGCTGCCGACCTCGGACTGCGGTTCATGCTCCCCAGCCTGTTCCGGTGGCCCGAGGACTACCGGGAGATCGTCGAGCGCTACCGGAGCCGCGCCCTCGCAAACGGTTTCGGTACCGGCATCGAGATCGGCTTTCCGACCTATGTCCATGTGGCGCCGACCTCGCAACTGGCCCGGCAGCGATGGCGCCCCTACCTCGAGGCTTATCGCGACTTCGCGATGTCGTTGCGGGGCAGCTTCGGGCGCCCGGTCGACTACGACTCGCTGTTGGAGGGGCCGGCGATAGCCGGCAGCCCGGCCGAGGTCGTCGAGCGGATCGCCGCGATCGACGAAACACTCGGACTCGACCGGCAGCTGTTCCTCCTCGACATCGGCGGACTGCCCGAGGCACTGCTGAACGAGTCGATGGAACTCCTGGCCGATGGGCTCGGCCTGGGCTGAAGGCCTATCCTGAAACGGTGGACGTCGTCGAGTCGATCGCCGATCGCAGGATTCGGGCCGCCCGGGCGGCCGGTCTGTTCGACAACCTGCCCGGCAAGGGGAAGCCGATCCCCGACATCGACAGCGAGCGCCGTCCGGGATGGTGGGCGGATCGACTGGTCAGGCGCGAACGAAGCATCCTCGAGGCCGAGGACCGCGACCGGGAACACCGTTCGGCCCGGTGATGAGGGTTGCGCTGTTCGCCACGTGCCTGGTCGACGCCATGTCACCGAGCGTCGGGAAGGCCACCGTCGACGTGCTCGAACGGCTGGGCTGCACGGTCGAGTTCCCGCTCGGGCAGACCTGCTGCGGGCAAATGCACACCAACTCCGGCTACCCCGACCAGGCGGCCCCCATGGTGGCCGGATTCGGCGATGCCTTCGCCGGCTACGACCACATCGTGGCCCCGAGCGGATCCTGTGTCGCGTCGGTCAAACACCAGCACGAATGGGTGGCGGCCAACCATCTCACCGAGCGCCACGAGCGGGCCGCCCGGGACCTGGCCGGACGCACCGTTGAACTCTCGCAGTTCATCGTCGATGTGCTCGGGGTGACCGACGTCGGCGCCTACTACCCGCACCGGGTCACCTACCATCCAGCCTGTCATGCCACCCGCATGCTCGGCATCGCCGATCGCCCGCTTCGGCTCCTGCGGGCCGTTCGAGGTCTCGAACTGATCGAGCTGCCGGAGGCCACCGGCTGTTGCGGTTTCGGGGGCACGTTCGCCCTCAAGAACTCCGCCGTGTCGAGCGCCATGCTGGCCGACAAGGTCCATCATGTGCTGTCGACCGGCGCCGAGAGTTGCGTGGCCGTGGATGCGTCCTGTCTGCTGCACATCGGTGGTGGGCTGTCGCGCAACCGCACCGGCGTGACCACGGTTCATCTGGCCGAGGTGCTGGCCTCGACGGAGCAGCGATGACCGAAACCGGAGGACGGACCGGCAGGGCGGTGACGCCTCCGGATCCCAAGGACTGGCCCCGAGCCACCAACACCGGCCATCTCCACGGTGAGTCGTTCCCCCGGGCCGCCCGCGTCGCCCTCGCCGATCCCCAACTCCGCCGCAATATCGGCAACGCCACCACGACGATTCGCGACAAGCGGTCGGCCGTCGTCGACGAACTCGATGACTGGGCTGCGCTGCGGGCCGCCGGAGCGGCGATCAAGGACTCGACGATGGCCGGACTCGGCGACCACCTGGAACGGTTGGAAGCAGAGGTCAGCGCCCGCGGGGGAGTCGTCCACTGGGCGGCCGATGCCGATGAAGCCAACCGGATCGTGATCGACATCGCCCGTCGGGCCGAAGCCCGGGACGTGGTCAAGGTCAAGTCGATGGCCACCCAGGAGATCGGGCTCAACGAGGCCCTCGCCGAGGCCGGAATCTCGGCCTGGGAAACCGATCTGGCCGAGCTGATCGTGCAGCTCGGCGATGACAGGCCGAGTCACATCCTGGTGCCGGCCATCCACCGGAACCGCTCCGAGATACGCGATATCTTCCGCCGGGAGATGGGTAGGGTCGGCGTGCCCGCCCCCGAGGGTCTCACCGACGACCCGGCGGCGCTGGCCGAGGCGGCCCGGGTCCACCTGCGAAACCGGTTCCTCACCACCGGCGTGGCCATCTCGGGGGCCAACTTCGGTGTGGCCGAGACGGGCACGGTGATGGTCGTGGAATCCGAGGGCAACGGTCGCATGTGCCTGACCCTGCCCAGGGTGCTGGTGACCGTCATGGGAATCGAGAAGCTCATTCCCACCTGGCAGGATCTCGAGGTCTACCTCCAGCTCCTGCCCCGCTCCAGCACCGGTGAACGGATGAATCCCTACACCACCATGTGGACAGGGGTCACGCCGGGGGATGGACCCGAGGAGTTCCACCTCGTGCTCCTCGACAACGGGCGCTCCACGATCCTGGCCGACCCGGAGGGCCGCTCGGCGCTGCGCTGTATCCGTTGCTCGGCATGCCTCAACGTCTGCCCGGTCTACGAGCGCACCGGCGGGCACGCATACGGTTCGATCTACCCGGGGCCGATCGGTGCGATCCTGTCACCGCAACTCACCGGGGTGGCCGACAACGCCTCACTGCCGTTCGCATCGACCCTGTGCGGCGCCTGCTACGAGGTCTGCCCGGTTGCCATCGACATCCCGACGATGCTGGTCAGCCTCCGGGCCGCGGTGGCGGGTGACGCCACCACCGGCAACGCCAGGGAGCGTGCCGTTTTCCGGGCGGCCGCCTGGCTGATGTCGCGTCCCGAACGCTGGGCCCGGCTGATCCGGACGATGTCGGCGGCACGCATCGCCGCCCCCCGGGGTTCATTCCGCAACCTGCCCCCTCCGTTCAACGGTTGGACCGCAACCCGCGATCTCCCGGCGCCTCCGGAGCAGTCGTTCCGCGACTGGTGGACCAGCCGGGAAGGACAGGCCGGCGATGGCTGACGGCACCCACCCCGAACCGTTGATTGCCCCCCGTGTCACATCCCGCCGGGCGATCCTCGAGCGGGTGCGGGCGGCGACGGTGGGTTTCGACGCGCCGGTCATAGGACGCGACTACCGGCGGGCCGGTCACGAACCACAGCCGACGGTCGAGGATCTGCTCGAGGTGTTCATCGACCGTCTGGTCGACTACAAGGCCGACGTCACCTGCTGCGCCGACCCGGCGGTCGGCGCGACGATCGCCGACCACCTCTCGACCGAGGGGGCGGTACGGGTGGTCGTCCCCGAGGGGTTCCCGGAGGAATGGTTGGTCGCCTCGCCGGCCGGTGAACCGGCAATGATCCGACTCGACGACACCGTTCCGCTGACATTCGCCGAACTCGATGCCGCTGACGGGGTCCTCACCTCGTGCGCCGTCGCGGTGGCCGAGACGGGAACCATCGTGCTCGACGGGGGAGCGGGACAGGGCCGGCGGGCGCTGACGCTGCTTCCCGACCTGCATGTCGTCGTGGTGACCACCGATCAGCTGGTGGCCCGAGTACCGGATGCCCTCGGTCGGCTCGACCCCCGCCGTCCCCTGACCTGGATCAGCGGGCCCTCGGCCACCAGCGACATCGAACTCAACCGGGTCGAAGGCGTTCACGGTCCCCGCCGGCTCCGGGTCGTGGTGGTCGAGCGCCAGTATCCGCCGGAGACGCCATGACCGCCGGAGACCGCCCCTACGATTTCGTCGTCATCGGCGGGGGATCAGCGGGCTCGGCCATCGCCAACCGATTGAGCGCCGATCCGTCGAACCGGGTCCTCGTGCTGGAAGCCGGTCGACCCGACTACCGGTGGGATGTCTTCATTCACATGCCGGCCGCCCTCACCTACCCGATCGGCAACCGGCTCTACGACTGGAAATACGAGACGGAGCCAGAACCGCACATGGGTGGCCGGCGGGTCTACCACGCACGGGGCAAGGTCCTGGGCGGGTCGAGCAGCATCAACGGCATGATCTTCCAGCGGGGCAACCCGATGGACTACGAGAAGTGGGCGGCGATGCCCGGGTTGGAGACCTGGGATTACGCCCACTGCCTGCCCTACTTCAAACGGATGGAGACCTGCCTGGCCGGTGCCGACGAGTGGCGTGGCGGCGACGGTCCGCTCATCCTGGAACGGGGACCGGCCTCCTC
>JBFHME010000200.1:0-5248 GCA_041594435.1 Acidimicrobiales bacterium | reverse complement strand
GTCGTGAAGGTCCGGGTGAAGTAGTAGGTCTCGTTCCCCCTGGTCAGCTCCGTGGCGATGTAGTCCTCGGAAAAGCCGAGCGGACCGGGGCCCGTCGAACCGCCGACGATTCCGGCGGTCCAGCCTGCCGGCGTTGCCGCGGCGTCGTCGAGGTAGGTCCACGTCGATCCACCGTTCACGAACTCCCAGTCGATTTCCGGCTGGACGACATCGGAGGCCACCATCGAGAGGTCGAAACTGAGATCGCCGTTGTTGCGCCACACGTTGTGAATCTCCACCGCCACCACGTTCGTGCCCTCGACCAGGGCGTCGGCCGGCACGTTGAGGTCGAGGAAGACCTCCTCGGCGGTACCCTTCCAGTCGACGGCGGCGGTCGAGGCGGTGATCGCCCCGTCGGGCAGATTCTCTCGTGCCAGTTCGACGCCGTTGAGATACACGACGGCGCCGTCGTCGGCCTTGAGCGAGATGGCGAACGATTCGGGTTTGTCCCCGCTCCACTCGAAATCGGTCCGGGCGTAGTAGGTCACCTGACCGGGCATCCACCCGGTCGCTTCGTCGCCGTCACCGAAGCCGAATTCCGCCCTGCCGGTGGCCCAGCCGCCATCGTCGTAGCCGGGCGTCCGCCACTCGGTCCCCAGGTCGGCTCCGCTGTCGTCGTAGCGCCACTCGCCGCCCGCCGCGATCACCGTGCCCGGATCGGGCTCGGGTTCCGGCTCGGGAACCGGAGCGTTGGGATCGAAGTCGGTGGGGCAGAAACGGGCAATGCCACCGAGCCAGCGCGACGTGCCGTGATCGACACCGCCAACGTGGAAGTCGCCACCGACCCACAGACAGCCGAACGAGTCGCCGGTGGCGGTCCAGGCGCCGTCTTGCGGACTGTGCACGTCGGCTTCGAACGGCTCGTACAACCGGCCGCTGGCGGCGTTGTAGATCATGAACAGACGGTGTGTGGTTCGCTGCTGGGTGTAGGACGAGTAGTGGTTGATGTTGCCGTTGCGGGTGGAATACGTGCAGTGGCAGCCGGCGACGATCCACTCGCCGATCTGCTCGGCCGATTGGAACGCCCCGCCGGCAAAGCCGCCGGTCCATTCGAATCCGTCGTTGCCGCCGCCCGTGATGTGGTAGCCGAGCATCTGCTGATCGCTCTCCCGTAGAACCTGAACCACGTGCTGCTCACCTGACACGAACACGTTGTTCTCGCCGTAGGCGACGTCGTACATCTCCGGCTGCGACCGGGTGTAGTTGCGGGGCAGGTCGATCTTGCCGGCCACCGATGCTCCGTCGGTTGTGTTGACGGTGTGGAAGTTGCCGGTGCCCTCTTCGCCGTTGACAGCGGAGAAGAACCCGGTCAGATAGATCTCGGTCTCGGTCGGATTGGCATCGATCGCCCAGACACCCGAGCCGGTCACCGCCGGCTTCCACGAGGCGTCGACCTCGCCAAGGTCGCCGACGAGTCGAGCGGCTTTGTAGACCCGCGTCCGAACCCCGAAAGCCCCGTTGAGATGGGAGAAGTTACCGACCACGTAGATGTTGTCGCCATGGACCTCGATGTCGCGAACCATCGCCCGTAGGCTCGACCAGGGCCGCTCGACGTATCCCGCGAACGTCGGGTCGGTGGCGCCGGTGATCGGGTCGAGGGCGACGAGACCGGTACGGCTCTCACCGTTCACCCGCTCGAACTCTCCGCCGACGAGCAGCTTGCCGTTGTACTCGGCGAGCGAGTACACGATGCGATCGACGGTCGGGCGCCAGGTGTCGATCCAGTCACCGGTCCGTACGTCGAATGCCGCGACGAACGGCTGACTGATCGGGGTGGCGTCCTTGCTCTTCTGCACATTGAGGAACCCGCCGCCGACGAACATCCGATCATCGATCTGCACCATGTCCCACACCAGCACATCCAGGGTCGGCGTCTGGGTCACGGCACTGTCGAGGCCGGTCACGCCCCACATGCGTTCCGGTACGGGATCGAGGTTCTCGACGTCGATCCACGGTTCGACAGCCGGTGCGGCCGCCTCCGCCGGCGCCGGCGCGAGCCGGTCGACCCCGATTGGCGAGACGCCGACCGCCGTGGTGGAGGCGACCAGGAGCGCAGCGAGCCGGCCCACGATCGATCGGGAGTGGGGATGTCGAGCGGTCATAGCTCGTAGCCTCCTTGGGTGCAGGCGGTCAGAAAGGCGAGCAGCGGTGAGCCGTCGGCTGGTGACCGCCCGGCGGCGGCAACGTCGGTGGCCGACTGCTCGAGGATCGAGGACCAGGCGTTCATTGCGGGCACCGACGTCTCGGCGGCCATCGTCGAGGCGGTTCGCAGGTGATCGGCGGCCTCGTCGGCCCTGCCCTCGTCGAGGGCGGTGAGTGCGATCTCGACATTGCCGCAGGCCAGAGCGGCCGCTTCGTCGAGACGGTTGGCCTCGCCGGCCTCGTTGATGCGTCGGCCCTCGCGGATACCGATGACCGTGCCGGTCGGTGCGTCGTCGATGGGCCCGACCTGATCGAGGAGCGGGGTTGCGCTTGTCGCCGATCCGGCCGACTTGTCGAGCTCCGCCGCGATCTCCGAGAGTGCGGCTTCGGGTGACGCCGCCCTGAACGGCTCGGGATCCGGGGCGTCGAGCACGTCGTGATACGTCGGCGGGTCGAGCAGTCGTGCGAGCTCGTCGGCCGTGTAGTCGGCGGCGAGTTCGGAATCACCGGTATCGGAGTCGGTGGTCGCAAGGTCGACGGTCTCGGAGACGATCTCGTCGAGCGTCGCCGGTGGGGTGGAGGCCCCGATCGTCGAGTCAGCCGCAGGATCGGAGCCGCAGGCCGTGGCCAGAAGGGTCAGGGTGAACCCGAACACGATCACCGGTCGACACCGCGAGGTGGTGGTGCGCCGGTCGGCGCGGCCGGCAAAAAGCCGTTGGTGGGTGTTCATGACTCCCACTGGTACCAGGCTCGAGGTTCCGAGGTCATGGAGCCGCTGCATCATTGACGGCGGGCTGATACGCCCAGTGATTCGTTCGGCCCAGCTGTCACCGGTCGGCCGGGGGCCGCTCTGCGAGCGGGATTTTCAGCTGATCTCGGCGTCGAGTGTGTCAGCCAGGGCGGTGAGGAAACGGTCGTTCTCCGCCGCTGTCCCGATCGTGACCCGGATCCCGTCGCCAGGGAACGGCCGGGTGACCACACCCCGTTGCTCCAATCCGAGGCAGACCTTCTGCGTGCTGTCGCCGAGCGGCAGGTACACGAAGTTGGCCTGGGCATCGGGGAGCTGGTGTCCGGCGGCGGTGAGCGCCCCGACCATCCGGTTCCGCTCGTCGAGCAGGGTCGCGATGCGGGGCCGGTACTCGTCGAGCGCGTCGAGCGTGGCCAGAGCCGCCGCCTGAGCCGCACCGTTGACGGCAAAGGCCAGGAGGATCTTGTCCATCTCGGTGATGATCTCGGGATCGGTGATGGCATAGCCGACGCGCAGACCGGCCAGCCCGTAGGCCTTCGAGAACGTGCGGGTGATCACCACGTTGCGATGGTGGGGGAGGAGGTCGGTGACCGGGTCACCCAGTGTCGGGTCGGCGAACTCCCGGTACGCCTCGTCGACGAGGACCACGACATTGCTCGGGATCGACTCGAGGAGCTGTTTGACGTCGGCGGTCGAGACCGCTGTTCCGGTCGGATTGTTGGGGGTGGCCAGCAGCACCAGCTTCGTCTTCTGGTTCACCGCGGCGGCGACGGCTTCCATGTCGAACGCGTGACCGACCAGAGGAGGGCTGACGACCACCCCGTCCATCATCATGGTGTAGATCGGATAGGCCTCGAAGGAAAGCCACGGAAAGACCACCTCGTCACCCGGGTCCACGTAGGTGAGGCAGAGCTGCTGGAGCAGCCCGACCGAACCGCAACCGACCGTGACCTGTTCGGGCGCAACCCCGACCCAGTCGGCGAGGCGGTGGCGCAGCAGGCCGGCTCGGTGATCGGGGTACCGGTTGGCGTTTCCGGCCGCGGCGGTCACGGCGTCCACGACCGAGGGGAGGGGAGCGAACGGATTCTCGTTGGAGGCCAGCTTGATGGCGTCGGCAATACCGTGCTCCTGCTCGGCCTGAGCGGCCGACTTACCGGGCCGATAGGGGGTGAGAGCTCGGATCGCGGATCGTACTTTCCCGATGTGCATGGCTCCAACCTACTTTTGTTGGGCGACCACCGTCGGCTTTTGCGCCCTCGGATCGCGGTTCCGACCCGAACGGTTTTGCCCTTTCCATGGGCAAGCTTGCCGGTCCAGCAGCACCGGATCGGTGAATCGCCGGTATCTATACCCTATTCGCCCCCATTTTTGGTGTACCTTTGTGCTGGTGAAGTTTCTTTGCGGTCGCCCGGGATGTGGACAGGATTCCACGGCCACGCTGCAGATTGACGCTGCTTCGTCAACCGTGTCGTTGGTCGACCCGCGAACGAGCCGTGACGGGGTGCCCCTCTGCCCTCGTCACGCCGATTCCACCACCCCGCCGATCGGCTGGACGATGAACGATCTTCGCACCACGTCGGCCATCGTGAAGGGCGCCACCGGAGTTGTGGCCGACGGCGACGGCGGTATCACCGCAGCACCTCCGCGGGTGCGCCCCGAGCGCAAGGACGAGCGCGGGGGCTCCCGCAAGATGTCCCGGCGTCAGTCGATCGTGGAACGGGCGCGTCGAGAGGCCGCCGAACTCCACGAGGAGATCGACGCCACGGTCATCGAGGAACGGGGCGCCGAAGCTTCCGAGGATGTCGATCAGCTGAATCTTCTCGACGACGAGGCTCGGGAACGGGTCGTCAATGCCAAGTTGGCCGAGCGCGACTCTCGCCGCACGCAGGCCGGCAAGGGGCCGAACTCCCGGCCGGCTCGCCGCCGTCAGGCCGACGAACCGGCGGCAAAGGGCGAGGAAGGCTTTCCCTGGACGTTCCATCTCGACCACGAGGATGAGCCCGAGGAACTCCACGCCTCAACGCCGCTGCTCTCCCGGGCGTTTCGAGCCACCACGGGTTGACCGACGCGAACTCGGTGCGCTAGCAGGGTGCTGAAATTCTCTTGGTTGGTGCTCGCGTTCTGGGCGGGGATCGAAAAGAATGGGGGGATGCGTGGAACCCCTGACCGACAGTTGTCGATGTTGTCGTCGTTGTCGACCGAGGATCTGATCCCGGCTGATCATCCGATCCGCCGGATTCGGGTAGTGGTCGAGGAGGTGCTGGCGGGCCTCGACGCCGAATTCGACTCGATGTATGCGTCAGGGGGTCGGCGGTCGGT
>JBFHME010000199.1:0-5285 GCA_041594435.1 Acidimicrobiales bacterium | reverse complement strand
CGGGTGATAACACCGAGATGACGGTTGAGTTGATCAACCCGATCGCCATGGATGAGGGTTTGCGGTTCGCTATTCGTGAGGGTGGCCGTACCGTCGGCGCCGGCCGCGTCACCAAAATCATCAAATAAGCCGACCGAGATTCGAGACAGAAGATGGCCAAGCAAAAGATTCGCATCCGCCTCAAGGCCTACGATCACGAGATCGTCGATCAGTCGACGAAGAAGATCGTGGAGACCGTGGCCCGCACCAATGCCGAGTTCCGGGGTCCGATCCCGCTGCCGACCGAGAAGCACCGGTTCTGCGTGATTCGGTCACCACACAAGGACAAGGACAGCCGCGAACACTTCGAGATGCGGATTCACAAGCGGTTGATCGACATCCTGGAGCCCAACCCCAAGACGGTGGATTCGCTTCAGCGTCTGGAGCTTCCGGCCGGTGTCGACATCGAGCTGAAGATCCAGGAACTGTAGCAATCCCGCTGACCGACCCGGAACGTGTCGGAACGACGATGAGGGCCCGCTGATCGCGGGTCCTCATTTGCGGTTTTGCCGAGGGGTGCACGGCGGGGACCTCGTCGGTCGGCCGACCGCAGCCGGCATTGCGCAGGAGGAACCGTGGAAGGCCCGCTATAGTCGCGCTGACGGCCGTTCATCAGCTCAGGGGGAGACCATGAAACGAATCGGTACCGCGCTGCTCGGGGTGGGGGTGGTGGCCTTGGCGGCCGGGCTCGTGATGCAGTTCGCGATCGTCCCCGGTCTGCTTCAGTACCCCGACGACGTCGACCAGACACGCCAGTTCGAAGGGGTGCTCGGACGAATGCTGAACGCGGAGGCGCTGGCCGCCGGTGACGCGGCCAACGTCTTCCTCGTCGACGTTCCGGTCACCATCGACCGCACGGTCACGGTGCTCGAGGTCGATGGTCCGAAGGCGCTTGTCGAGGACACGTCGGTGATGAACAGTCCGGCCGGCCCGGTTCTGGCCACCGAGAACGTGTACACCATCGATCGCAAGTCGATGGTTCACATCGAGAACTTCTCCGACGACGAGCGGGTCACCGACCGTGAAGGTCTTGTGGTCGGCTTTCCCATCGGCACCGACGCCGAGGACTACGAAGGCTGGAACGGCGACACCCAATCCGTCGACACGATCACCTACCTTGGCACCGAGATCCACGAGGGTATCGAGGCCAGGAGTTTTCAGGCCACCTCGGGCCCGGATCCGATCACGAGTCCCGCGACGCTGGCCAACTTCCCGCCGGCGTTACCGAAGGCCACCATCCAAGCGTTGGTACCGGCCCTGGGTCTGCCGGAGGCGGCCGTGGCCCAGTTCGCCGATCTGCTGCCGGCCCTGCCCGACCCGGTGCCCCTCGCCTACACCTACGAGTACACCTCCAACTACTGGGTGGAGCCTGACACCGGTGTGCTGATCGATTTCGACAAGGTCGAGTCTCGGGCGGTATCGATCGATCTCGGCCCGCAGCAGATCCCGGTTGCCGAAATCATGCAGCTCGAGTACCAACTCACCGATGGCTCCATCCGGGATGCGGTGGCCGACGCCGAGGATGCCCAGGGCACGATCCGGCTTCTCGGCACCATCGTTCCGCTGGCGTTGATCATCGGCGGCATCCTGGCCGCCGTCTTCGGTTTCGTCGTCACGCGCCGAGAATCCACCCCGTAGCCGGCTCCAACGGCTTTTCGTCGGTGGAGCGCGCTGCGGTCCCGGCTACACGGCACCGGGGCGCCGAGAATGTCGTCGCGTGCCAAGGCACGTTCCACCCGATTCAACGTCCAAGAAAAGCGTGATGGAATGCGATTCACCAAGCAATTCTGGAGCGGCATCTCGGACGGATCCGTGACCGTGGCGTTTCGTCTCTGGAAGCGGCCGTCGGTGGTGGTCGGTCGACCGTATCGCACCGGCGGCGGCCGGGTCGAGGTTCTTTCGGTCGAGATCGTCGACCTCGCCGACATATCCGACGCCGATGTCGGCGCAGCGGGCTACCAGACGAGTGCCGATCTCCGCGATTCGCTCCAACGCCACGATGACGTCGCCGACCGTGAGCTGTATCGAATCGAGTTCCGCCTTCTGGACGAGCCGGACCCCAGACGGGTTTTGGCCGAAGACGATGATCTCGACGCTGAAGCGGTGGCCGAGATATCCGCCCGCCTCGACCGTCTCGATCGGGCCGCCTCCGGAGGGCCTTGGACCCGGCGGTCGCTCCTGTTGATCGAGGCGAATCCGGCCGTCCGGGCTCCCGATCTGGCGGCGATGGACGGGCGGGACACGAAGCCGTTCAAGCTCGATGTCCGCAAGCTCAAGAATCTCGGATTGACCGAGAGCCTCCGGGTCGGATACCGGCTGTCGCCCCGCGGGCGGGCCTATTTGGATGCCACCGGAGGCTGAGCAACGTCGGCCCGGAGAGGTGTCCAACCGGCTCGGCGTGGGAACGGCGCGACCCGGTTGGGGAGGTTTCCCCACGACGCTGCCGGCGATGGCTTCGGGCCCGTCGTTGCGACGTCGGGCGTCCTCGGTCGGCATTGGGGCTGCCACCGCCCCGGATGCCGGTAGCCTGGGCGTCGAGACGTCGCCGTTCGGGTGCTCGACGAGCGAATTTCGGTCTCGGTGCAGGTGGAAGCCTCAGAGGGGTCGGGTAGAGTCGACAGGTCTGGGATTTGGGTGTCCGCCACCCAACATCAATCGACGTCCGTCAAGGCCTCCCGCTCTGGTAGCCGAGGAACCCGACGGCACAACCTATAACCGCTCCGCTCTGTCTGCTCGATTCGCAAACTCGCGGAGCGTTCGCGTGAACGGCTGCTTGATGTCCGCGCCGCCCGAGGGGTGGTGGATGTGCGGTGGCCCGCTGACGGGAAAGAGAAGAAGATGACACAGAAAGCCATCGTCGGCAAAAAAGTCGGCATGACTCAGGTGTGGAACGAAGACAACAAAATAGTTCCGGTCACCATCGTCGAGGTGACGCCTTGCCGGGTCGTTCAGATCAAGACGCCCGACACCGACGGCTATTCGGCCATTCAGGTCACCACCGGTGAGCGCCGGGCAGCCAAGCTGAACTCCCCCGAGGCGGGGCATTTTGCCAAAGCCGGCGTCGCTCCAGGTGACGAGCTCGTCGAGCTTCGCCTCGACGACGTCTCCGACTTCACCGTCGGCCACGAGTTCGGGGCCGAGACCTTCGAGGCCGGTGAAGCGGTCGACGCGATTGGAACCAGCAAGGGCAAGGGGTTCGCCGGTGTGATGAAGCGTCACAACTTCGCCGGCCAGCGAGCCAGCCACGGTGCCCACCTGGTCCACCGCATGCCCGGCTCGATCGGCCAGTGCGCCACACCCTCCCGGGTGTTCAAAGGCACGAAGATGGCCGGTCGTATGGGCCATGATCGGGTCACCGTCCAAGGTCTGCGGATCGTCCAGTCCGATCCCGACAACCACCTGGTCCTGGTCAAGGGGTCCGTTCCCGGTCCCAAGGGCGGAACCGTCGTCATTCGCAGCGCCGTCAAGGGCGGCCCGAGCAACGGGAGCGAAGCCTGATGCCCACCGTTTCCATCAAGACCTCGACCGGCAAGGCCGCAGGCTCGGTCGACCTCGACGCCGACGTCTTCGGCATCGAGCCGAACATGGCCGTGATGCACCAGGTCGTCAACGCCCAGCTTGCCGCCCGCCGTGCCGGCACGCACAGCACCAAGACCCGCAGCGAGGTTCGCGGCGGCGGCTCGAAGCCCTGGCGCCAGAAGGGCACCGGTCGAGCCCGAGCCGGCTCGATCCGGTCACCGATCTGGGTCGGTGGCGGTGTGGCTCACGGGCCGAAGCCCCGCAACTACGCCGAGCGGACCAACAAGAAGATGATCAACCTCGCCCTGCGTTCGGCGTTGTCGGACCGGGCCGCCGATGACAAGGTCGTCGTCGTCGACTCCTGGGGATTCGACAAGCCGAGCACCAAGGCGGCGAAGGCCGCACTGGCCGCCCTCGGTGTCGAGGGCCGGGTGTTGGTGGTCGTCAGCCGTGGGGACGACGCCGATGTCGTCGTCCGCAGCTTCCGCAACCTCCCCGAGGTCCATCTCCTGGCCGCCGACCAGCTCAACTGCTACGACGTGCTGGTCAGCGACTACGTGATCTTCGCGAAGGACAGCGTTCCCGGCGCTGCTCCGGCGCCCGCCCCGGGAGCTGCGAAGGCAACTCCGAGCGACGAGGAAGCGGCAGCTTCCGACGGAGCCGCCGAGCCCAAGGCCGCCAAACCGAACGCTGCCGAACCGACCGACTCCGGGTCGGGCACCGACACCAGTGAGGAAGAGTCATGAGAGCTCCTGAAGATGTCGTGATCCGGCCGGTGGTGTCGGAGAAGTCCTACATCATCGCCGAAGACCACAACGCCTACACCTTCATCGTGGCCCCCGACGCCTCGAAGCCCGAGATCAGCGACGCGATCGAGAAGCTGTTCGACGGTGTCAAGGTGGCAAAGGTCAACACCCTGAACCGCAAGGGCAAGCGGGTTCGCAACAGACGCAACAACACGGTCAGCACCCGCACGTCCACCAAACGAGCCGTCGTCACCCTCTCCGAGGGCGAGATCGACCTCTACGGAAACTGAGGCCGCCATGGGTATCCGCAAACGTAAACCAACAAGCCCCGGTCGTCGCTTTCAGACCAGCTCCGACTTCTCGGACATCACTACCGACTCACCGGAGAAGTCGCTGCTGGCCAAGCAGCACGCCACCGGTGGTCGCAACAACCACGGCCGCAAGACGGCCCGTCATCGGGGCGGAGGACACAAGCGCCGCTACCGGGTCATCGATTTCCGTCGCAACAAGGACGACGTGCCGGCCAGCGTGGCTTCGATCGAATACGATCCGAACCGAAACGCCCGGATCGCGCTCCTTCATTACCACGACGGCGAGAAGCGCTACATCCTCGCTCCTCGTGATCTGAGTGTCGGCGACCGCGTCGAATCCGGACAGAACGCCGACATCAAGCCCGGCAACGCCCTGCCGATCCGCTACATCCCGGTCGGTACCACCATCCACGCCGTCGAACTCCAGCCCGGTGCCGGCGCGAAGCTCGGCCGCTCGGCCGGCACGTCGGTGCAGCTGGTGGCGAAGGAGGGCACGACCGCCACGTTGAGGCTGCCGTCCACCGAGATGCGTCGGGTGTCGATCGACTGCCGGGCCACGGTCGGTGAGGTCGGCAACGCCGAGGCCGAACTGGTCAAGGTCGGCAAGGCCGGTCGCTCCCGCTGGAAGGGCAAGCGCCCCCAGACCCGCGGTGTGGCCATGAACCCCGTG
>JBFHME010000198.1:0-5305 GCA_041594435.1 Acidimicrobiales bacterium | reverse complement strand
TGCCGGTGGGCTGCGTTACCACGGCATGGCTCCGCAGGTGTCGGCCCTCGTCGAGTCGGGCCACATCGAGGCGGTGGCCATCGACCAGGTCGACACGTTTGACGGC
The DNA here is from genome assembly GCA_041594435.1 of Acidimicrobiales bacterium. GTDB lineage: Bacteria > Actinomycetota > Acidimicrobiia > Acidimicrobiales > SZUA-35 > JAHELU01. The sequence continues at coordinate 5,199 of JBFHME010000198.1, read as the reverse complement.
GGCGTGCAGTTCGCCCGGGCCGAGGGCATCCTCCCGGCACCCGAGTCGAACCACGCGGTGCGGGCCGCCATCGACGAGGCACTGGCCTGCAAGGAGACCGGCGAGGAGAAGGTCATTCTGTTCAACCTGTCGGGGCACGGTAACTTCGATATGGCCGCCTACGGTAAACACGCCTCGGGTGAGCTGGAGCGCTACGACTACCCGGCCAACGACATCGCCGAGGCGATGACCCACCTCCCCGACGTGACCTTCGCCGGCTGATCGTCCTCCGCCCACGCCCCACCACGGAATTGGCAGGTTTTGCGCGCACCGTGCGCGCGCAAAACCTGCCAGATCGCGGTGGTAGCACCGCTGTCACACCGCTCTGGCAGACTGGGCCGATGCTCAACAACGACGCGTGGAGCGCCGTGGCCGAGCTCGCAGCCTCTCAACACGGATGCTTTACCCAACAGCAGGCTGCCGACAACGGAGTCGGGCGACGGCAACTCGACCGGGCGACTGCGGAGGGCCTGGTAACCCGGGAGTTCCCCCGAACCTTGCGGTTCACCGGTGCGCCACCGACGTGGCGCAGCCGCCTCTGGGCCGTCACCCACAGCACGGGCGGTACGGCGTCGCACCGGGCCGCTGGTCGGCTGCTCGATCACGACGGCTTTGCCCTCGCTCCACTGGAGATCACCGTAGCCCGGGGACGTTTGCCGTCGATCAAGGAGGTGATCGTCCATCGTTGGACCGATCCCCAACCGGCGCTGGATCATGTGATCATCGACGGCATCCCGTGCACGAACGCCGCGGCCACGCTGGCGCAGCTCGGTGCCGTGGTGCCGCAGTCGGTGGTGGAACGTACGCTCGACGAAGCCCTGCGTCGGGGCACGTCACTGCGCTGGATCCAGCGGACCGTGGAGCGCCTCCATCGGCCCGGCCCCAGTGGCACCGGGAAGCTGATCAGGGTCCTGGCCGACGAACGGCGGTCCGGCCGGCTTCCCGACAGCTGGTTCGAGCGCCTCACACAACGGATCCTGCTGGCAGCCGACGTGCCGGCTCCGTCCCTCCAGCACCAGGTGCGGGTCGACTCCGGATCGACATACCGGCTCGACATGGCCTGGCCGGTGCTGAAGGTCGGGCTGGAATGTCACTCCCGCCGGTATCATTTCGGGCCGCTGAAGGAGGCGGCCGACCATCGGCGTGACCTCGAGCTGGCGGCCTCCGGTTGGGAGGTGTTGTACATGACGTGGGAACACCGCCGTCATCCTGAAACGTTCGTCCCGCTCCTGGCCCGCACCCTCGCCACCCGCAGTGGCCAACTCCTCCGCCCAACCGCCTGAGGGCCCACGCCCCACCCGGAATTGGCAGGTTTTGCGCGCCCCAGGTGCGCGCAAAACCTGCCAGATCTCGGGGTGGGTGAGGGAGGTCGGTCAGCCGGCCGAGTCGGCGACGGCGTCCAACCATTCCGACCAGTAGAACTTCCATTCCTCGACACTGTCATATGTCGGCAGCCGCTCGTGCTGCACGACGATCTTCGTGCGGCCGCCGTCGGTCGGAGCGATCGCGAAGACGGCAGCGGCGTTCTCGGGGCCGATCGTGATTCGCAGTGCCTTCGTGTCGGGTTTCGATCGGAGCTCGGTGGCGTGCCCCGGGAACAGGTCGGCTCGGTGTTCGTCGCTCAAAAGCATCTTGCGGATGACCTCGGCGTCGACGCTCACGGTGCGCGACTTGCTGCAGGCGAACGTTCCGTCGGCCCGCTGGTAGGGGAGGCGGAGGCCGGTGATGCGTTCGTAGCCGACCGTCACCGCCTGCGCCCACCAGTGATCGAGCTCCTCGAAGCGCTCGTGGAGGTGGGCGGCCACGGCGGTGTGGTCGGTTGGGTCGGCACCGCTCTGCGCGGCCCAGGCCTCGATGATGTCGGCCCACTCATCGTGGTCGCGGCCGGTGCGGGCGACCATCGCCTCATCCGAGACGTCGGGTTCCGACACCCATTTCCTCGTGGAGGCGCCGCCACCTCGAACACCACCGGCGGACCTCTCGAGCAGGGCTCGGCGGGCCGCGGTATAGCGCTCACCGGTCAACGCCATACGCTCACGAACTCGACGCTTGAACGATTCCTGACGGGTCATTCCAACTCTCCTCCGTCCCGGCGTGCACCCGAACAACCCACGCTCGTTCACCTGGTGTGCCAGGACCTGCAGTCGGTTTGGCCTCGTAACCTGCCGGGCACCCGAGGTCCCCTTTGCCTTCGCGGGACCGACGGCGTGGGCATCGGACGAAGGTTGGGCGTGGCAAGCCGCCGAGGCTCAATCGTAGCGAAACGGTGGCCGACCGTAAAGGTTCAGGCGGCCGGGTCGATGCCGAGACAGGCGCAGATACCGTCGGCAAAGTTGGTGACCATGTTGGCCAGCGTGTAGTGCTGGGCCGATTTGCGACCGGCGTCGGCCATGGCCGCCAGCCGTTCGGTGTCCGAGAGCAGCTCGATGACGTCGACCGCGAACCGGTCTGTTTCGGCCGCGGCGAACAAGCCGTTGACGCCGTCGTCGAGGTATTCGATCTCCGGGCCGTGGAGCGCGTCCCGGGTGGTCACCAACGGAACGCCGGCGACGAACGAGTCGAGCACGTGCAGTCCGACCAGGCCCGGATTGAGTTGCACCGCGGCGAGCCGGAACCACGCCGCCTTGTCGATGCCGGTCTGGGTGCCGACGCAACGGGCCCACGGTCGCGTTGCCATCAGCGCCTCCAGGCGAGGTCGATCCGGTCCGTCGCCCACGATCACCAGCCGGAAACCGGGGATCGAACGGTGGATGTGGTCGCCGATCTCGATGAGATTCTCGAGCCGTTTCTCCCGGTAGAGCGAACCGCAATGGAGTGCCAGTGGTGCGCCGTCCGCGAGGTCGATCTCGCCCCGTAGCCGATCGAGGATGGCCGTATCGACCGATTCGAGATCGGTCCGGAAGGTGACATCGTCGATGGCGTTGTCGAGCCTGGTGATCCGCTCCCGCGGGAACCCGCCGGCGGTGAGGTAGTCGACGGTCCCCTGCGTGTAGGCGAACCACCAGTCGATCCGGTTGACCAGCAACCGTTTCCACCGCTCGCTCAGGCCGTCGGGATTCGTCGACTGGAGATTGCGGCCGTGACCCCAGTAGGCCGTCTTGCCGCCCCGACCCGCGGCCCGGCGCAGCAGCCGCCAGTAGTTGGACAGGATCTTGTTCTCCTGGGTCATCACCACGAGATCGGCATCCCCCAGACCGGAGGGGAACTGCTGCCACAGCAACTCGGTGCCCCCAACGTTGAACCATCGGGCCCTGACCTCGTCCGCCCACGGCACCGAGCCTCCGTCGTTGCGTTTGCTGTCCGTCGCCGACGCCTTGCCGTACACCAGATGGAGTTCGATCCCCCGCCGGGCGCACTCGGCCCGGAGCTGGTCGAACAATGCCAGCCGGTACTGCACCAGGCGGCGCTGCAGGATCGCCACCCGGTAGGGCGGAGTCGAGGTTGGCCCCGCTCGGTCGGTCGACAGAGAACTCACCCCCAGAGGGTAACGGGCGGTCGACGGTTCGCCGTGCCGGGCCGAGCCCCGCCCGCCCGTTCCACCGGCCGGCGCTGTTCAGCGGCGTTCGACCGCCACCTGCGATCCAGGCGGTCAGACGTAGCCGGGATTGCTGCGAAGCTGACGGATGGTCCCGAACGTTCGGTTCGATGTGTGCGCCCCGGGTTTGGTGCCCAGGGCCCGCATCCATCGAGTGAAGCGGGTGAGCGGCATGCCGTCGACCATCAGCCGGGGGAGCCGCAGGTGACGGCCCGGTCGGGTGACGGCCCCCCGCTGAACCACGAACTGGGTGGTGAAACCGAGATCTGCCGCCGCCGCGTCCCAGGCGTCACAGGTTCGGCCGTAGGGCCAGGCGAGAAACCTCAACTCGTCGGCCGCACGCCCGAGTTCGGTGATCAGCGCCTGGCGGGATGTCTCGAGGTCATAGGTCAGATCGCCGACGCTGAGCGGACCGAGCGGCCACCGCTGGTGGGAGTGGCTGTGACTGTGGAAGTCGACCACACCCTCATTGTGCAGGGCCCGCACGTCGTCCCAGTCGAGATGGTCGTCCTTGCCAACCCGTTGCGTGATGAGGAAGGAGGTGGCGGTCAGACCCGTCTCACGCAGAACCGGAACGGCCAGGTCCGTCAGGCTGCGGTAGCCGTCATCGAAGGTCAAGACGACCTCGTTGGCGGCACCGGGCTCGGCCCCGTTGATCCTCGCTTCGAGTTCGGCGAGCGTCAGTGCCCGGTAACCGTTGGCCGCCAGCCAGTGCAGGTGCGACCCGAAGACATCGACGGGCGTCGAGATCGCCGTCGAACTTCCTCCACCCTCAGGCTCGATACGGTGGTACAGCAGTACCGGAATGGGCCGTAACGACACCCCGGGAAGTTTAACGCCGGTCCGCGTGACTTCGCCTGATCACAGCACAAGGAACGCAAACGTTGTGGAACCAGTGGCCGCCGCCTACGACGACGACCGAATCTCGAGGCGGGCCGGGTGGGTGACCTGACGGGGTCCTGCGTCGGGGTCGTCGATCGCCTCGACCAGGAGCTCGACTGCGAGACGGCCGAGTGTCATCTGGTCGAGGTCGACGGTGGTCAACGGGGGTTTGAGGTGGGCCGACAGTCCGATGTTGTCGAAGCCGACGACGGCCACATCCTCGGGCACGCGCCGCCCCGCCGTGTCCAACGCGTGGAGTGCGGCCACGGCCATCACGTCGTTGTACGCGAAGATGCCATCGACGTCGGGCCACCGGGTCAGGATCTCCCTGGTGCCGGTCAGGCCGCCTTCGGCGGTCGGGTCGGCTTTGACGATACGTGGCGCTTCGGGTTTGATGACAGCCCGGTAGCCGGTCTCGCGCCGCTTCGAGTAGCGGCTGATGTTCGCGAGGAACGCGATCCGTTGACGGCCTCGAGATCGGAGGTGCTGGACGGCGGCTCGGGCGCCCGCCGTGATGTTGGAACTGATCGAACTGACGGCCATGTCGATCTCGCCGGGGTTGATGGCCACGACGTTCAAGCCTTCATCGACCATGCGTCGAACCGGTTCGATCGGCCCGTCGGCCGGGAACAGGATGATCCCGTCGACGGCCCGGGATCTCAGTGACTCGAGGACCTGATGCTGGCGATCGAGATCGCAGCCGGTGGCGGCGAACACGGTGGTCAGCCCGGCCTGCGCCGCCG
>JBFHME010000197.1:0-5332 GCA_041594435.1 Acidimicrobiales bacterium | reverse complement strand
TGCAAGCGAGCATCGGTTGATGGCCGGCACCGACGCCGGCCCGGTTCTGTTCCCTCGGAGCCACCGGATGTGGTTATGGCGGATTCTCGCAATTGGACGTTGAAGAAGCGGCAAGCAACAACATGCTTGTGGTTACACACTAGGCAGCGGGATCGGCCTGTTCAAGTCAGCCCCCGGTCCACGACGGCGAACTCGGCCGCCTCCGCGGTCTTGGCCAGGTCGACATCCGCGGTCGGAGCGGACGATGAATGCTTCTTCTCGAGGTCGGCGGGGACGGCGATCTGGTCGGCGACGTTCGGAACGCCGACACAGCGTGGCCCGATCAGTCGGCCGCCGCGGCGAAGGCCCGAGCCATGGCGGTGAGGCGATCCGGATCGAGGGCATTCGACCACAGACCGCCACGTTTCACGAACGAACCGACGATGAGCGCTTCAGCGCGCCGGTAGTCGGTGACGTTGTCGGGGTTGACACCCGATCCGACGAGCGTCGGGATCGAGACCCGGTCGGCGACCGCGGCCACATCGGCGGCATCGGCCGGTCGTCCGGTGGAGGTGCCGGTGACGACGACGCCGTCGGCCAGAAAGAACTCGGCCGCCTCCGCCGTCTCGGCCAGTCCGACATCGCCGGTCAGTGCATGGGATGAGTGCTTCTTCTTGACATCGGCGAAGATGCGGATGTCGTCGGCTCCGATCGCCCGGCGATAGCGCAGCAGCGGGCCGGCGTCCGACTCGATGATCCCCTCGTCGGCCACATGGGCGAACACGAAGCCCTCCACCCGCACGAAGGATCCGTCGATCGCGTGAGCGACGGCCAGCGCCTCACGGTTGGCACCGGCCAGCACCTGCACACCGAGAGGCAGGTCGACCGCTGATCGGACGGCTTGGCCGGCGGCCGTCATGGCGGCGACGATCTCCGGTCCGACCGACCGCAACAGATACGGCCGGTCGCCCATGTTCTCGATGATGAGGCCGTCGTAGCCGGCTTCGGCGTAACGGCGGGCTTCCTCGGCGGCCTTCGTCGCGATCCGATCGACCGATGTCGCCGATCCGGGCGTGCCGGGGAGCGGCTCCAGATGAACCACGCCGATCAACGCCCGCTCCACGCCGAAGATCTCCGCCATCACACCGCTGCCGTCCATCGTCGCCCACCGTACCGCATCCCGCACGACCGGTTTGACGCTGCCACCGTGATGCCACCGGAATCGCCGTTGTCGTTGTCGGCAAGCCGGATCACATCGGCGTTGGTCGAGCGTGACCGGGCGGCTCGGTCGCCCCGACCGGCGACGTGACCAATGCCCGGTGGTTGACTACGATCCGACTCACCGAATCGGAGGCCACGATGTCAGCCAGTGCACACAGTCGATCGACCCATACCGCCGGCCTGCCCCGACCGGATGATCCGATCACGATGATGCGGGCGCAGGGCAGTGATCCCGATGTGGACCGGGTGAAGCTCGCGTCGCCGGCCGAAGGCCGCCGCCCGGCGTCGGAAAGGATGTTCGCCTGACATGGGCGACCAACGGGAACCGGCCGCCGATATCCACCCCTTCGCCATCGACGTCGACGATTCGATACTCGACGACCTTCGAGCCAGGATCGTGAACACCCGTTGGCCCGACGCCGAGGTGGTCGCCGACTGGTCGCAGGGCACCCCGCTCCATTACCTGCAGGACGTCTGCGCCTACTGGGCCGACCCCGACCGCTACCGCTGGCGAGACCGAGAGCGCGCCCTGAATCGATTCGACCACTTCGTCACACAACTTGACGGGCTCGACATCCATTTCATCCATCAGCGCTCACCCCACGAGCACGCACTGCCGTTGCTGATGACCCACGGTTGGCCAGGATCGATCGTCGAGTTCCACAAGGTGATCGAACCGCTCACCGACCCCACCCGGTTCGGTGGGGACGCCGCCGACGCCTTCCATGTGATCGCCCCGTCGCTGCCCGGCTTCGCGTTCTCGGGCAAACCGACGGAACCCGGCTGGGGCGTGGAGAAGATCGGGGAGCTGTGGGCTCGACTCCTGGCCCGGCTCGGCTACGACCGCTACGTGGCCCAGGGCGGCGACTGGGGGTCGGCCGTGACCTCTGCACTGGCCGCTCACGACCCCGACCACTGCGCAGCCATCCACCTGACGCTGGCCATGTCGGCCCGCCCGACGGGGAAGCCGTCGACACCAGAGGAAGACCACGCCCTGAGCAGGATCAAGCACTACCGTGACTGGGACTCGGGCTACTCAACACAGCAGAAGACCCGCCCGCAAACCGTTGGCTACGGACTGCACGACTCGCCGGCGGGCCAGGCGGCGTGGATCCTGGAGAAGTTCTGGGCCTGGACCGACTGCGACGGTCACCCCGAGAACGTCCTCGGCCGCGATGAGTTGCTCGACAACATCATGTTGTACTGGGTGACCGGCTCGGCCACGTCGTCGGCCCGTCTCTACTGGGAGAGCTTCGGCCGGACCGAACGCCCGACGGTCACCGTGCCCAGCGGGTTCTCCGTCTATCCCAAGGAGATCGTGCCGCCGGTGCGGCCATGGGTCGAGGTGCTGTACCCCAACATCACGCACTGGGTCGAACACGACCGCGGCGGCCACTTCGCCGCCTTCGAGGTGCCCGAGACCTTCATCGCCGACGTCCGGGACTGCTTCCGGCCGTTCCGCTGAACCCCATCGACAACGTGCTCAGCCGACCTCGGCCCGAGATGCCTCTTCGGCCAGCAACGCGCGGACCCGCTCGGCCGCCACGTCGTCGGTCGGGCGATGCCGGGTGACCGACTCGGTCAACAGATCAAGGGTGGTGGAGAAGATGGAGTCGAGCATGGTGTCGCGCCTCGCCTCCGAGATGTAACCCAGTTCGTAGCTGCCGGCGATGGCTCCACCGGCACTGACCACGTAGTCGGGCGCCCACAGGATGCCGCGCTCGGCCAGGGCGACCCCGTCGGCGGAACGGGCGAGTTGGTTGTTGGCGCCGCCACAGATCGCCGTCGCCCTGATCGTGGGAATGGTGTCGGCGTTGAGGATCCCGCCGACGGCATTCGGCGACAGGATGTCGACCTCCGAGCTCAGGATCTCGGCGGCGTCGACAGCCGTCGCTCCGAACTTCTCGGCCACGGCCTCGGCCGCCGCCCGATCGATGTCGGCCACCAGCACCTTGGCTCCCGCCCCGACCAGGTGTTCGACCACATGCGACCCGACACCGCCCGCTCCCTGCACCGCCACCCGCCGACCGTCCAGGGATTCACTGCCGAAGGCCGCAACGGCCGTGGCTCGAATGCCGTTGAACACGCCCAGCGCCGTCGGAGGAGCAGTGCTTCCCGCCCCCGAAGCCCGGCCCGCAACGTGGTCGGTCACCGTGGCGAGGATCTCCATGTCCTGTGCGTTGGTGCCCACATCGGGCCCGGCCGTGTACCGGCCGTCGAGGGAGGCCACGTAGCGTCCGAACGCCGCCAGTAACTCGGGCGTCTTGTCGGTCGACGGGTCGCCGATGATCACCGACTTGGCTCCACCCATCGGCAGGCCGGCCAGCACCAGCTTGTAGGTCATCGCCTTCGACAGCCGGAGCACATCGGTGAGGGCGTCGTCGATCGATTTGTACGGGCGAAACCTCACGCCACCACCGGCGGATGATCTCCGGAGGTGATGGATGGCGACGATGGCGGTCAGACCGGATGGCTCATCGGACACGAACGTGACCTGCTGGTGACCATCGAACTCGGGGTGGTCGAACACCATGACGAGCCTCCTGTGTGCTGCGAACGAGGTTCAAACTACCAGTCGAACGAGCGCGGTGGCGGCAGCGGCGGCGATCACCACAACCGTGAGCGGAGCTCGTCGCCACACCATCAATCCGGCGACAACCAGGCCAACCACTCGGGCGTCGAGCGTCAGACGGGCGTCGGAAACGAAGGTCAGCTGGGCGATCACCCCGGCGATGACCGCGGCCGGCAGGAGGTCGGCCAGCCGACTCAACCTCGGGCGACGGGCCAGGACGGGGCCGGCCCAGAACATGCCGAGCAGCCGTTGCCCGCTGACGCCGACCGCCATGGCGACGATGGCCCACCAGCTCACGGTGACCCTCCCGGAGACGAGTTCTCGGCGAGCTCGTCGGCGCCTCGGACCCCGAAACCCAGCACGGCCACGACGGCACCGAGCGCGCTGGCCAGAATCGGCAGGCCACCCGGCGCGATCGGGACGAGTACACAACAGGTCCCGGCACCGACGACGGCGGCCGTGAGTCCGTCGCGGCGGCGGACCAGGGCACCGATGATTGCCATCAGTGTGGCCGGGAACACGGCGTCGAGTCCCCAGGCCCGGCCGTCGCCGACGACGTCGCCGAGGTAGACGCCCACGAGGCTTCCGATCCACCAGCCGACCATCAGCGATGCGGTCACCCGCCAGAACACCCGCCGGAGCTCGGCCCGGTCGGCCTGCTGGACGGCCAGCCCGACGTTGGGATCGAACGAGTTGATCGCAGCGGCGGCCCGCTCCCAGGCCGAGGCCCGGTAGCGAGCGCCGAGGCTGAGCGCCAGCAACCCGAACCGGGAGGCCACCAGCCAGCCGCTCAACACCCCGATCGCAGACGAGCCCCCGGCGTCACGCACCGCGAGGAAGGCCAACTCACTGGTGGCCGAATACACCAGCAGGGCCGCTCCGAGGGTGGTCGGAACCGACACACCCCGCTCGATCATGGCCACACTCACCGTCACCCCGACGGCAAAGTAGGTGAAGGCCAGGGCCAGATAGTCGGCGGCACCGGGCCGGGCGGGGTCCCTCACCGAGACGCCCGATGACGACGCCATGCCGCCTTCAACCCCCGATCCGGCGGCTGCCGGGATCGGTTTTGGTGGTCCGAGGCCGCCGGTTCGCCGGGTGGGGAGGACAACCGGCGGCGACAGCCGGAGCATGGGCCGGGCATGGAGCGGTCACCGAGGTGTTGACGACCTAGCCATCGGTGTCGCCGTCGATCCACTCCCGGATGAAATCGGCGCGACTGCAGCGTCGGGCGTACTCCTCGATCATGTGGACCATGATCCACCGTGGGTTCCCGAATTCGCCAGTCCGAGGATGATGTTGCCGCGTCTCCCCGTCGAGGTCGTCCGGCTTTACGCGGATTCGTCCCAGGTCATCAGAACCTTGGCCGCATCGCCGCTCGCCACCGCCTTGAACGCCTCGTCGAAGTCGCTGACGTGGTACCGCCGACCGATGATCGGATGGACATCGAGGCCCTGCGACAGCAACGCCGCCGCCTTGTACCAGGTATCGAACATCTTCCGCCCGTAGATCCCCTGCAGCGTGAGACCCTTGAAGATGACGTCGCTCCACTCGACCGCC
>JBFHME010000196.1:0-5428 GCA_041594435.1 Acidimicrobiales bacterium | reverse complement strand
GCGCCCCGGGGAAAACCGGTGGACCGATCGGCTTCGGGCTGCGGACAGGCGATGGACAACCGAGCTGCAAAAGGGGATAGCGCGCCCACAATCCCCACCCCGACGAATTACAGCCGTGTCAGATCAGGACAACCTTGTGGCACCTCAGGAAAACAATCGGGCCGCTGACCAGCGCAAACACCGGTTCGTCCACAATCCACAGCATTACTACCCCTACCATCATTTTGAAAAAGGAGAAGGGTAGGAATGAGCAGGGGATTGAGGACAACCACAGTCGCCCGAGCCTGACCCAGCCACGTGACCATCGAATTCAACGAGTCGAGTTGGAACTCAAACCGGTGTTTGACTTCCACGGAGGTGGCACCGGCCGTCGACGGCGTCTGTGCCGTCCGGTGGCCCGACCGGCCGATCCGAGCAACCCGGACTGATCACGAGTCGCAGTCGTCACATCGGGTTACAGTTGGTGCATGAAATTTCGTTGCGAGCGTGACGTCATTGTCGAAGCCCTCGGAATCGCCGGGCGGGCCGTTACCGGCCGCGGTGGTATGCCCGGGTTGTCGGGCGTGCGAGTTGAGCTCGTCGGCGACCGACTGACCCTCACCGGGTCGGATCTCGACCTCACCATTTCGGTCAAGGTCACAGTCGCCGGCGAAGCCGACGGGGTCATTGTGATACCGGCACGCCTCGTCACCGACATCGTTCGGGCGCTACCGCCGGGTGCCGTGCAGTTCGCCGCCGAGGAGGAGTCGCTGTCGATCTCCGCGGGCCGCTCCGACTTCAGCATTCGACTGATCACCGGAGACGAGTTCCCGCAGATGACCGAACTCGGTGAGGAATCGGTGCAGCTGTCGAGCGAGCAGTTGACCCAGGCGCTGAAGCAGGTGGTGCTCGCCGCCTCCACCGACGACTCCCGCCCGGTGCTCACCGGTGTGTTGCTGGCCGCCGAGGCCGATGGCCTGCGGCTGGTGTCGACCGACTCGTTCCGCCTGGCTTGGCGTGACGTCGCCGGCGCCTCGGTTCTGGCCGAGGGTCAGAGCGTGCTGATTCCGTCGCGGGCGCTGGGAGAACTCAATCGCGTCCTCGGCCAGGGCGACACCGTCGATCTGAAACTGGGGGAGCGGGAGGCGTCGTTCGAGGTTGGCGACGTGAAGCTCGTGACGCGGCTGATCGAAGGCAACTTCCCCGACTACCGGGTCCTGGTTCCCGAATCGCATCCCAACGTGTTGACCGTCAACCGCGTCGAGCTGATGGACGCGCTGCGCCGGGTGAAGCTGCTCGCCCGCGAGTCGACCCCAATCCGGTTGGAGATCTCCGACGGTGCGGTCGAGCTGGTTGCCATCACCCAGGACGTCGGCACCGCCCGGGAGAGTGTGGAAGCCCGGCACATCGGCTCCGAGCTGACGATTGCGTTCAATCCCGATTTTCTGCTCGACGGCATCGACGTCGCTCCCGGTGAGGAAGTGACCCTGTCGACGATCGACGAGCTGAAGCCGGCGATCGTGCGCAGCGCCGATTCAAACGAGTTCCTGTACCTGATCATGCCGGTGCGGGTTTCCTAGACGAGGGTGCTGATCACCCGGCTCTGGCTGCACGACTTTCGCAGCTACCACCAACTCGAACTGCCGCTCGAATCGGGCCTGACCGCGATCATCGGCCCCAACGGTGTGGGCAAGACGAACCTCCTGGAGGCGCTCGGTGTGCTGGCCACGCTGAAATCGTTTCGGGGTTCGCCGACGGAGTCGTTGGTGCGGCGGGGGGCCGACATGGCGGTGGTGAGGGCCGAGGGTGTGCGTGATGACCGGCCGGTGTTGATCGAGTTGGAACTCGGTCGGGGACGGACGCGGGCTCAGGTGAACCGGCAGCGGCTCAAGCGGGGCCGTGACCTGCTCGGGGCACTCAGGATCTCGGTGTTCTCCCCCGATGATCTGGCGTTGATCAAGGACGGGCCGTCGATTCGCCGTGACTATCTCGACGACGCCCTGGTCGCCCTCAACCCGGCGACCGACGCCATGTTCCGGGATTTCGACCGGATCCTCAAACAACGGAACGCGCTGCTGCGGCAATGTCAGGGCACACCACCGGGTCGCCTCGACGAGTCGACCGAGGTGACCCTCAACGTGTGGGACGAGAAGTTCGACACCGTTGGGACTCACCTGGCCGAGCAGCGGGAGTCGCTGGTCGGGCGGTTGGCGCCGTTGGTCCAGGATTCCTACGACGTGCTGGCAGGCGCGGACGATGACACCGAGCGGCAGACGGTCGACGCCACCTACCAACGGTCCTGGGGTGCGGTGCCACTGTCCGAGGCGCTAACCGAGGCCCGCACCGTCGACCTCCGGCGGGGCGTGACCACCGTCGGCCCCCACCGTGATGAGCTCGACCTGCGGCTGAACGGTCTGGCCAGCCGGACCGAGTCGTCGCAGGGGGAGCAGCGCACGCTGGCGTTGGCGTTGCGGTTGGCCGCCCACCGGCTGGTGACCGACACGATCGGTGAACCACCGCTGTTGCTCCTCGACGACGTGTTGTCGGAACTCGATGTGGATCGGGCCGATGCGCTGCTGGCCAACCTGCCCCCTGGGCAGACCGTGATCACCAGCGCCACCGACCTGCCGGAGGGAACGAACCCGGATCGTGTTCTCCGCCACGACGGATCGAGTTTCATCAACGAAACCGATTCCTGATCAGCTGCAGCGACGACTGCGTCTCGTGGTGATGGAGACGGTTGCTCATGGAGTGGTGTTGACGCTGACGGTGGTTTGGCGCAGGATATTTCCGGTTCGCGAGCGACATGCCCGCACCTGTAGTAGGCTCCGAAACTGAACCAGTCACCAGGCCAACCACCGGCCTGGGATTCCGCCGAAACACATCGCCTGTCGTGCTCGCATGATGGGTGATCATCACTGTTCGAGGGGGACATCCACATCGTCGCATCTTCAAGACGCGGGGCGACGAAACGCGAGCATTCCCTGAGAACCCTCATGGAGTTCTGTAAACCCGAGTCCATTTCCGATACGCCCGATCCGGGTGTGTCCCTCAGAACGTGGAGGGGAAATGACTGCCGGTGACGAAGACTATCCGCCGCCGTTACCCAGACACAGACGACCACTATCGGAGCCACCCGAGGCGGGTGTGAACGCGCCCACCCATGGCGACCCGGCCGAGGCCGGGCCGTTCGACGATCCCTCGCCGTCCGACCGGTACCCCGAGGGTCGACACACCGACGGCCGGTCTGTTGCACCGTGGTTCGATGCCGAGGGTGGTGGGACGGCCGTGCCTCCGAACGCGCCCATGCCGGCGACCGGGCAGGTACCCCTGATCAACCCGACCGGGGAGGTCCCGGCGATCAACGATCCCGACGGCACGATGGGCCGCCCCCGGATGCCGGGGACCGATTCGGCCTTCGTGGCCGCGTCGATGCCCCCGAACCAGGTTGCACACACTCCGCCGCCGACCGGGCAGAGCCCGGCGGTCGGAGGCCCCCGTCCGGTCGGCGGCCACGGTTCCGCAGGCGGGCGAGATGTGGGCGGCGGGGGGTCCTCGAGGCCGTCCGGCACCATGCGGTCGGGTCCCCTGCCGGTGGTCGCCGCCGTTGCCGCGCTGGTCCTGGCCGCCGGGCTCGTCGGCTGGATGTTCCGGGGATCCGGGACCGGTCAGGAGATCACGATCGGTGGCGATGCCGCTGATGCCGGTCAGACCGACGCCAAGGCAACCGACGAACTGCCACCGCTCAGTCCGGCGAGGTTGCCGGCGGCGAACGAGGACGGGCTCGTCGGATTGGAGCTGGCCCTCATCGATCCCTACACCGGGACCGGCACGACGGGAACGGCCGAGTTGTACCTGAACGCCGTCACCGGGCAGGTCTGTCACGTGTTCGATTCTCCGGCCATGGACGGTCGCTATCAGGCCTATATCCATGAGGCCGAGTTCCCCAAGGCCGGCCCGATCGTGGTCGACCTCGGCGAGGTGGCCAATTCGGTGCCGCGCTGTGTGAACGCCAGCCCGATCGACCTCACTCGGGCGCTGGCCGATGGGGAGGGCTTCTACGTGGCCGCCCACGCCGGCGAACGCGAAATCGTCCTACGGGCCCAGCTCTCGGCCGCGTCCACGGTGTTCGACAACCGGGATCCTGCCCTCGTGGCCAGCTCGGAAGCGGCCGCCGCGGCTGATGCCGGCGGCGGCGGGCTGTTCGGTTCGGCTGACGAGGGAGCCTACCTGGTCGTGGAGTCCGGTCGGGTCAGTTTCGAGGGCCTGGTGCCCGACCAGCAGACGGCCGACGAGCTGCGGGCGGCGTTCATCGCCCTGTCCGGGATGGGGGTCGAGGTGATCGACAACCTGATGGTGCAGGCCGGGGCGCCGGCACCCAGCGGCAAGGTGATCGTGGCCGACGCACTGTTGTTCGGCTCGGGCCAGGATCAGATCTCCGGCGACCCGGCGGTGCTGGCGACACTGGCCGATCTGCTGATCGTCAACCCCACGTGGACGATGACCATCACCGGTCACACCGACGACGTCGGTCCCTATTTGTTCAACATCGAGCTGTCGCTACGGCGGGCCAACAACATCCGGAGCCGTCTGGCCGAACTCGGCGTTCCCGCCGAACGCATCCGGGTGCAGGGCGCCGGCCCCGAGCAGCCGATCGACGACAACACCACCGAAGAAGGCCGGGCCCGCAACCGGCGCATCGAGATCAGTATCGACTCGTAACGCAAACCGGTTCCGGCCCGAACTGTCGGACGTTCAGACATCATCCGAAGACCACCAGGACGTTTCGTTTCAATGGACACGCAAAACACCATCGACCACCGCGGAGGCCCGCAGACCGATCGGTCTGGCAACCTACGGCTCGGTTTCGAAGCCGCCCTCATCGCGCTGTGCGGCTATCTGATCGGCGTCGCCGGGATCCCCCCGTTGTTCGACGCGCCCGGCGGGCCGCGGGCCGACCAGCTCGTCACGTCGTCGTCGTTCGATTCCGGCGCAGACGGGGAGACGGTCGCCGGCCCGTCGACCGACGGGCCGGCCAACCCCACGCCGGGTGCCGGGGTCTCGGTGACGATGGGTCGGGCCACCTGGAGCACCGGCTACTTCCAGGCCGCCCTCTTCAAATCGCTGCTGGAGGAGCTCGGCTACACGGTGAGTGATCCGGGGGCCGTCGAGCTCGGTCCGACCGACGCCTTCCGAGCCATGGCCGAGGGTTCGATGGACTTCTGGACCAACTCGTGGCTGCCGAATCATCAGACGTTCATCGACGAGGACCTGGGTGACGGGTCCAAGGTAAGCGACCACGTGACGTCGCTCGGTAATCTGCTGCCGGCGGCCGGGTTGGAGGGCGTCGTCATCACCAAGTCGGTGGCGGATGAGTTCGGGATCACATCGCTCGATCAGATCAACGCCGACCCGGCGCTCGTCGACCTGTTCGACGCCAACGGCAACG
>JBFHME010000195.1:0-5900 GCA_041594435.1 Acidimicrobiales bacterium | reverse complement strand
GACGCACGCGCCGGGCAACGCCGGGCCGCCGCCGGTCATGTTCACCACCGGCGCGACACCGTCGGTCGGTGCGCCACGGCCCGGGGGCGTGGCCATCGAATTCGGACGGGCCTCGGTGCGCTGGCGCTGGGACGGTGGCGCTCAGGTGTGGCGCCGCAGTCAGAACGGAACGGCCCACGTCGATTCGACCGGGCGGCCCATCGGGGCGGAGAACGTGATCGTGATGGTGGTGAACTACACGGCCAACGCCATCGACGCTCAATCCCCCGAGGCCCACACGGTGGGTCGACTGCGGGCGCTCGTGTTCACCAACGGCACCTGGATCGACGGTTTCTGGGAACGGGACTCGGCGACCGAACCGATCCGGTTCGTCGACGGCGACGGTGACCCGATCGTGTTACGACCGGGACAGACCTGGATCGAACTGGCACCCCTCTACCGGACCGAGCTGAAGTAGCGGGAGTCGCCGGTCGGGCGGCGGCTCAACCGGCGAGCCAACCGACGACCAGCCACACGATCAGCGGTACCGATGCCAGCGCCGTCAACGCCACGGTCGGCCACCACAGCGCCCTGATCACCCCCACGACGATCGTCTCGACCGCATCGTGGATCGCCAGTACCGTGGCCCGGTTCCCGGCCGCCCGGTCCATCTCGACGTCGGCCCGAATGAGGGCCCGGTTGTCGATCACCACGTCGCGGTCGAGCCGCTCGTCGGGCAGGTGGTCGATGGCGGCGCCAACCGTCCGACCGATGAGCCTCCGGGGGAGCCACACGATCGGACGGGCGAGCAGACGCAGCGGCCCCGGCAGCACCGAGACGGCGGTCTCGGCCATCACGGGGAAGACCACATCCTCGAGCACGTCGGAGGCCAGGTCGCGGGTCGACACCTGCTTGCGACCCTCCGAGACGTGATGGAGATCGTCGCGGATCAACACCACCGTTTCGAGCACCCGCTCGGAGGTGACGACGGCGTTCTCGACCCGCTTGCGGACCACGAGATAGACCGACGCCACGGTCACGGCGAGGAAGGCCAGCACCACGGCGATGAGGACGAACGGCACGAGCGCCCACACCGGCATCCCCCGACCGGCCCACCATGCCAACAGACCGGCCACCGCCACACCTCGAAGCGACCACATCACCGTTTCCCCGATGGCGGCCTGGAGGTCGAACAGTTCCATGACGTCGGCCCGGAGCCGCTCGAGGTCGTAGCCGGACAGATCGACAGTGGTTGGATCGGTTGGATCGGTTGGATCCGTTGGGCTGTCGGCGGTGCCGTCGGGGTTGTTGCTCACACTGCCCTCTTTTCAGGATCGATAGCCGGCATTGATGTCGATGTAGCCGTGTGTCAGGTCGCAGGTCCACACGGTGGCCGCGCCGTCGCCGACACCGACGTCGACCCGGAGTTCGACCTCGTCACCAAGGAGGTGCTCGGTGGCCCGGGCCTCGGAGTAGCCGTCGAGTTTGACGCCGTCGGCCGACACCTGTTCGCCGCCGATCCAGATGGCCAGACGGTCACGCTCGGCCGCCTGACCCGACTTGCCGACGGCCATCACGATGCGCCCCCAGTTGGCGTCGGAGGCGGCCAGCGCCGTCTTCACGAGCGGCGAGTCGGCGATGGCTCGGGCGATGACCTCGGCTGCGGCGTCGGAGGCGGCGCCGGTCACGGTGACGGCCACGAACTTGGTGGCGCCTTCACCGTCGCGCACGATCTGGTGGGCCAGATCGAGGCAGACCTCATCGAGCGCGGACCGGAACGCGGACTCATCGACGTCGCCGCTCTCGGCCCGGCCGGTGGCGAACAGGAGCACGGTGTCGCTGGTGGAGGTGTCGGAGTCGACGGTGATGCGGTTGAAGCTGCGGTTGACGGTTTCGGTCAGGCACTGCTGGGCGAGCTCGGCCGGGACGGCCGCGTCGGTGAACACGAACGCCAGCATCGTGGCCATGTCCGGGGCGATCATACCGGAGCCCTTGGCGATGCCGACCACCGAGGCCGGGGAGCCGGCGATCGTGGCGGCGGAGCCCTTGGCGTACGTGTCGGTGGTGCGGATGGCCTCCGCCGCGGCGGCCCACGACGCGGGGTCCGAGTCGGCGAGCGTCGGGGCCAGATGGGCAAGGGCGGCTTCGAGCGCCGCGTCGTTCATGGGTTCGCCGATGACCCCGGTCGAGGCCAGGTACACGTCGGCGGCGTCGACGCCCAGATCGGCGGCGACCGCTCGGGCCGTCAGCTCGGCCGACGCGGCACCGGCGGCGCCGGTGAAGGCGTTCGCGTTCCCGGCGTTGCAGACCACGGCGCGGGCCGTGCCCCGTCCGATGATCCGCCGGCAGTGATCGACGGGAGCCGAGGGGCACAGTGACCGGGTGAACACCCCGGCGACCGTCGTGCCCGGTGCCAGCTCGGCCAGCATCAGATCGGGGCGGCCCCGATAGCGCAAGCCACCGGCGTGGGTGGCGAGACGCACCCCGGCAACGGCGGGCAGATCGGGGAACCGCAGAGGCGCCAGGGGCGATACGGAGGTGACGTCGGCCATGGCCGACAACCTAGCCGCCCCGATGGCGGATGACCGCTACTCGGCCCTGACCGTCACCGACAGTCCGGTGTCGTTGCGCACGTCGATCAGATCACTGGAGATCTGCGGCGGGATGAGGTTGATGACCTCGCCGCCCTCGTCGGCCGACACGAACTCCATCTTCAGCTCACCCGACTCGTCGTCGTGGGTCACCAGCAACCGGGCGGCTCCGGGCACCCGGGCGGCCGTGGCCAGCATCTCCTGGGCCACTCGCACGATCATCAACCGGCGCAATACCGACTCGATCGGCGGAGCCTGCCAGTCGACGGTGATCAGGGCGCCGACGTCCTCCCGGAGTGCGGCCGCCTCGATCTCGACGGCTTCGCGGGCCGGGTCGGCGGTTGTTTCGAATGGGCTGGTTTCGCTGGTCGGATCGATGGCGACGCTGTTGCGCCACTGGCGTTCGCTGCGAGCCAACTCGAGGCCCCACAGCACCTCGGCGCCGGCCCCGGCAGCGGTCTCGCCGTCGCTCGCCGTCATGTCGCCGACGACCACACCGGGGCGGGCGGCCATGGTGGCGATGCGCTCCTCGGTATCGGCCACCCTCTGGCGAAGTTCGTCGCGTTCGCCGCTCAGCGAATCGATCTGCAGGGCCTGGGCGTCGGCCAGCTCGGTGCGTTTGCGGAGGGCGTCGGACGCGTCATCGAGCCGGGCCTTCGTGTTGACGAGCTCGTTGTCGACCGACGTCTTCTTCGCCTCCAGGATTGCGAACCGCGTCCTGGCCGTTTTCAGTTCTCCGTCGAGCACCGCCAGCTCACCGTTGACCCGGTCGAGGCTCGCCTGGAGATCATCCCGCTCGCCGGTCAGCAAACCGACCTTCGACTGCGCAGCAAGCCACATGCCGAGAAAGGCGACAGCGAGCACCGCAGCGATGACAAACGGAATCATCATTGCTTCAAACCCTATCCAACCCGGTGACCTTCCGAGCGCATGGTTCGAGTTTAGGTTCACCGCGGGTTGACGTCAGGCGCCGGCACCGGATGGCTGCCGCGGTGAACAGCCGGAGGCGTTGACGGAGATGCTCGAGCCATCACCCGCCGGGCCGTGGCCCGTAGGGGCTTGACAGTCGATCGCCCGGCGGTCACGCTTGGGCGATGACGGCTCATGATGCCGGGGGACACGGGCACGGCGGTGCTGGTCGCGAGGTCGACTGGCGGCACGAAGCGGCGTGGGCCGCGACCCGCCTCCCGCTCGACCGTTGCCTCGGCCTCGACCCGGCCTGCTATGTCGACGAAGGGTTCTTCGAACTCGAGCAGCGGCAGGTGTTCGAGCGGGCCTGGGTGGCCGTCGGTGTTGCCGCCGATGTGGCCCGGCCGGGTCGTCTCCTGGTTCGACGTCTGGGTGGTCGGTCGATCGTCATCACCCGCGACGGAGCGACCGGCCGACTACACGGATTCCTCAACGCCTGCCGTCATCGAGGCACCGAGCTGACCGACGTGGACTGTGACGTGGCCAACACCATCCGCTGTCCGTATCACCGGTGGTCCTACACACTCGACGGCAGGCTCCGCGCCGCGCCCTACGTCGATCAAATCCCGAGGGCCTCGTTCGACAAGGCCGACTACTCCCTGTTGCCGGTGCGGGTCGAAACCTGGGGGCCGCTGCTGTTCGCCTGTCTCGACCCCTCCACGCCGCCTCTGGCCGTGTGGCTCGGCGACCTGCCCGAGCGGATGGCCGGATACCGGTTCGACGAGTGGGGCAAACGGGAGGAGCAGACGATCACGATCGACGCCAACTGGAAGTTGATCAGCGAGAACTACCAGGAGTACTACCACCTGACGTGGGTGCATCCGGAGCTGGCCAAGGTGTCCCGGGTCGCCGACCACTATCGCTATCAGGGGCCGGGACAGTACTGCGGCCAGACGACCACGCCGGTGTCGGCCGACGAGCGCGACGAATGGCTCAGCCTGCCCCCGCTGGACGGGCTCGACCCGTCGGACGCGGTCAGCGGCCGGTTCGTGGCCATCTTCCCGAACGTCCTGCTGTCGGTGCTGCCCAATCACATCTTCGTGATGAGGCTCGATCCGGTGGCGCCCGGGGTGACGGCGGAAACGTGCACGTTTCTGTTGCCGGAGGCGTCGATGGACGTCGACGAGGCGGCATTCGCCCCGACCCGAACGTTCTGGTTCGACGTCAACGGTGAAGACATCGACATCGTGCAGCGCTCACAGCGTGGCCTCACCAACGGCGCTCCTCCCCCGGGGCCGCTCATCGGCCGGTTCGAGGAACCGCTGAACCGGTTCCACAACATCCTGGCCGACTGCATGACCGTGGATTCGCTGTCGTCGATCCCGATTCAGGTGGGCGACGATCCGTCGAACCCGGCGGCGCGTCTCGGCACCGCCCCCAACCCGAACCCTCCGGCCTGTGAGGTGGACATGACGGTCGGCGTCACCTCGGCGGCGCGGAACGGTGACGGGGCGTAGGCCGGACGATCGAGTTCCCGCAGGAGCTGCGAATCTCCGGAGGCGTCGACGTCAGCGGGTGACGCGGACGATCTCGTAGGGGGTCGAGGGCAACGGCGGGGTGCCGAACTTCGCGTTCACCGAGTAGAGCGACGACCCGAACACCGCCGAGGTGGTGGGCACGTTGTAGGCGTCGCTGGTGAGGGTGTCGACGATCTCCCCCGATGACAGATCGGCGGAGAGGTCGATCACGGTGATCTGGTTGATGCCACCCTCGTTGACGTAGAGGGTTCGACCGATCAGCACCAGGCCGTCGCCCCGGACCGCCTCGCCCCCCAGATCGATGCGCGTGGCCACGCCGGTGGCCGGGTCGACCGTGTACAACTCCTGAGCCGCCGAGCCGGCGACGATCAAGGTCGACCCGTCGGGGGTGGCCACGACACCGTTGGCGTTGAAGTCACCGGGCACGAAGACGAAGTCGCCGCCCAGCGGGAGCGCCGTGACCGGGCCGGCCACGTCACCCGTGGCGTCGAGCGGTACGGCGTAGAGTTCGGGGGCGAAGGAGTTGGTGAAGTAGGCGGCGTCCCGGGTCACGAAGACGTCGTTGATGAACCCCGGCCCCAGGTCGAGCTGGGCGACCAGGGCGCCGGTGTCACCGTCGTAGATCGTGCCGGTTCCTCCAGGTCCACCGGCGACGAACAGGTATCCGGAGCGATCGTCGAAGGCCAAGCCGACCGACAGGGTGCCGGGATCGCCCGCGACCAGGATCTCACCCTCGCCCGTACGCAGATCACCCTTCCAGATTCCGCCGGTCGACAAGGACCCCGCGTAGACGTCGTGGCCCCGGCCGACGGCGATCCCCTCGGGGAAGAAGCCGCCCGGAAGCTCGATCACGTCGGGGTAGACGGCCGGCCCGGCGGCGGCG
>JBFHME010000194.1:0-5920 GCA_041594435.1 Acidimicrobiales bacterium | reverse complement strand
GGGGGTGTTGACCGACGACGCCGTCCGCTCGCTGAGCCTTTCCCAGCGCAAGCTCGGCACCACCGAGATCGCGGTCATCCAGCACTCCAAGTGTGGTCTCGAGAACCTCGACGAGGAGAGCTTCCTGGCCGAGCTGGAAGAAGCCGCCGGATCGAGGCCGAGTTGGCCGGTTGGCGCCTTCGCCGATGTTCGCGACAGCGTTCGGGCGTCGGTTGCCGCTCTTCGGACCGATCCCAATCTGATCCACGTCGACGCCATCAGGGGCTATGTGTACGACGTCGACACGGGCCGGCTCGAACCCGTCGACTCCTGAACCAGGGCGACCGTCCGCCGCCGACGGCTACTGCTGTTGTTGCTGAGCAACCTGAGCCGTGACCTCGAGTCGAACCTCGAGGCTCTCACCGCCCGAGCCGTAGCGTGTTCCCACCAACGGGGCAGCCTCCCGGTAGTCGCGGCCCACCGCCACCCGGACGTAGCGGTCGTCGGGGGAGATTCCGTTGGACACATCGAAACCGACCCATCCGAGGTCGGGCACGTGAGCCTCGGCCCACGCATGGCTCGCCGGTGACGATTCGCCGTCGTCGACCACCATGTAGCCGCTGACGTAACGAGCCGGGACACCGAGCTCGCGAGCGGTGGCGACGAAGATGTGCGCATGATCCTGGCAGACACCCTGGGCCGCCCTCAGCGCCCCCTCCGCAGGCGTCGAGGGTTCGGTACCACCGATCCGATACTCGACCAGTTCGGTGATGCGACCCGACAGCGCATGGAGACGGGTGACGGGATCGGCCTCATCGGCCACCTCGGCCGCCAGTGCCCGGATGCCGTCGCCCGGCCTGGTCAGTTCGGTGGGACGAAGGTGAAACCACAGTGGCACCGCACCCTCGTTCGCGCCGATGACGCCATCGGATCCGGCGGTCGCCACCAGGCCACGAGCCTCGATCTCGACCTCGACCGCGTCGCTGTCGGTCCGGACCAGGGTGACGTGATTGCCGAAATGGTCGTCGTATTCGAGCTGGACACCGCAGCCGGAGAGAATCAGCTCCCACCGCTCCACGGTCTGGGTGGGACCCGACACCGGTGTCAGGCGAAGGCGCTGCAGCCCGTAGTGGACGGGATGGTCGAATCGATAGGTCGTCCGGTGAGAGATCTGAATCCGCACGTCTCGGTACTCCTCAGCGATAGAACCGGTAGTCGGCTTCGATCTGTCGGGCCAGTTCGGCGTTACGAGCCGCAAGCATCTGGATGAACTCGTGCAGCCCATTGTTGATGACGTCGCCGATCTTCGTCTCCCTCAGCTCGTCCATCAGCTCGTCCATCAGATCATGGCTGCGATGCCGCTGCCCATAGACCTGCTCCAGGTAGCCGAGATTCGACGCCATCTTCTTGACGGAGAAGAGAATCGATCGAGGCATACGGTCATCGAGAATCAGATACTCGGCGATACCGGCCGCACTGATCTCACCCTGGTGGAGCCAGAGATACGACTGGAGGGCCGACACCGACCGCAGGATCGTCTCCCACTGCACGTTGTCGAGGGGACTGCCGACGTGAAAAGCGGTGGGGAGCAACACGTAGTATTTCACGTCGAGAATACGGGCGGTGTAGTCGGCACGCTCGATACAGGTACCGAGGCGGCAGAACGAGAAGACGTCGTCACGCAACATGGTGCCGTGCAACGAACCGTGAACCAGGGCACTCTGCCGTCGGATCTCACCCAGGACGTTCTGAATTTCGCGCTCACCCAGTTCACCGTCGAGAAGCTCATCGAGGGTGATCCAGCACCGGTTCACCGCCTCCCAGGTCTCCCGGCTCAACGCCGTCCTCACCGTGCGACCGGTGTTCCGAGCCTGGGTGACCATGGCGCGAACACTGGACGGGTTCGTCGGGTCGCACAACAGCTGCTCGATCACCTCGTCGACGGTCGGCGCCTCATGGCTGACGACGTCGGTGGGTACTCCGGCCGAGATCAGCACCGAGCGCCAGACCTCCGCCGGGTCCGAGGTGGTGCCGGCCGCGATGTTGACACCGGCGTCGACCAGACGAGCCAGATTGTCACTCCGCTCCAGATAACGGAACATCCAGAACAGGCCACCTGCGGTCTTCCCTAACACCGCGAACCCACCGATCCGATCGCGGCGGCCGCCTTCGGTTCCTGATCAGTACTCATCGGCCAGCACCCACGTGTCCTTGGTACCGCCACCCTGCGACGAGTTGACGACCAGCGATCCCTCGGTCAGTGCGACCCGGGTCAGGCCGCCCGGCGTGATGTGGACCCGGTTCGGCGACACCAGGACGAACGGTCGCAGATCGACGTGGCGGGGGGCCAGCCCCTGCTCGGTGAGGACCGGAACCGTGGACAGCGCCAGGGTGGGCTGGGCGATGTAGTTGTCGGGGTTGGCCTTGAGCTTCTCGACGAAGGTGGCGATCTCCTCCGAGGAGGCGGCCGGACCGACCAGCATCCCGTAGCCGCCCGAACCGTGAACCTCCTTGACCACCATCTCGCCGATGTTGGCCAACACATGGCTCAGATGCGACGGTTCGGCACAGCGCCACGTCTCGACGTTCTCGAGCAACGGTGGACTCCCGGAGTAGAACTCGATGATCTCGGGCATGTAGCTGTAGATCGCCTTGTCGTCCGCGATGCCGGTGCCGGGGGCGTTGGCCAGCGTGATCCCGCCGGCCCGGTAGACGTCGATGAGGCCCGGTACACCGAGCAGCGAGTCGGGGCGGAAGCTGAGGGGATCGACGAAGTCGTCGTCGATCCGGCGGTACAGCACGTCGACGGGACGGTAACCCTGCGTCGTGCGCATGGCGACACGACCGTCGACGACCTGCAGGTCGTCGCTCTCCACCAGCTCGGCCCCCATCTGATCGGCGAGGAACGAGTGCTCGAAGTAGGCCGAGTTCAACTGGCCGGGGGTGAGCACGGCCACGTTCGGTCGGTCCGTGCAGGCGTCCGGCGCGCAGGCCTCGAGCGACTTCCGCAGCGATCGCGGATAATCCCGGACCCGCTCGACCTGCACCTGACCGAACAACTCGGGGAACATCTGCAGCATGGTCTCCCGGTTCTCCAGCATGTAGGAGACACCCGACGGTGTACGGGCGTTGTCCTCCAGCACGTGAAACTGATCGGGACCGGTGCGGACGATGTCGACGCCGACGATGTGGGTGTAGACGCCGCCCGGCGGTCGGAATCCGAGCATCTGGCCGACGAACGCCGAGTTCTCGGCAATCAGCTCTTCCGGAAATCGGCCGGCCTTGATGATCTCCCGGCGGTTGTAGATGTCTTCAAGGAACGCGTTGATGGCCAGAACACGCTGCTCGATGCCCTTGGCCAGGCGGGACCACTCACGGGCCGAGATGATTCGCGGGACGAGATCGAAGGGGATCAGACGCTCGGCGGCGTCGTCCTCACCGTAGACGTTGAAGGTGATACCCGTGGTACGGAAGATCGACTCCGCCTCGTCGGACTTGTCATGCAGCCGGCGACCGTCCTCGCCCTCGAACCAGCGGCAGTAGTCACGGTACGCAGGGCGCGGCGAATCACCGTTCTCGAACATTTCGTTGAAGAATGCACTGGAGAATTGAGGCGTTTCGGGCATGTGGCGCCTGTCTGTCCCGGCTCTGGACCAAGTCGATAGCTAGGCCAATTGTCGTGGTCAACGCGTCGGATCGCCAAACGGAACCCGTGAAATGTGTGTTAAGGGTCTCTTCGGCGTCTGATTCAGCGGTTCCCGACGATTCGCCAACCGCTCAGCCGGTGTTGCGCAGCCCCGCCGCTATGCCGTTGACGCTCAGCAGCAGGGCGCGTCTGACCTTGTCGTCGACGTCGACACCGGCCCGGTTGCGGGCCAGCAGGTCGATCTGCAGAACGTGCAGCGGGTCCATGTAGACGGCTCGGGTGGCCAGCGTTCGCCGCAGCACCGGCAGATTCTCGAGCAGACCACGGCCGGTGACCTTTGTGAGGTGGGCGACGGTCAGCTCGTGCTCGGCGGTGACCCGGTCGAAGAGGTGGCGGTGCTCGGTCGGTACCAGCCGCTCGACGTACTGGGCCGCCACGCCGAGATCGGTTTTGGCCAATGTCATCTCGACGTTGCCGAGGAAGGTGGCGAAAAACGTCCACTCCTCGGCCATCTCCGACAGCAGATCGTTGTGACCCGCGGCGATCACGGCCTCCAGGCCGGAGCCGACGCCGAACCATCCGGGAATGATCTGGCGACCCTGGGTCCAGCCGAACACCCAGGGAATGGCCCGAAGGTCTTCGAGCCCTCGGGCCGCGCCGCGACGGCGGGCGGGGCGCGAGCCGATGTTGAGATCGCTCAACTCCTCAACCGGGGTCGACGTTTCGAAGTACGCCGGCAGCGACGGGGCTTCGACGAAGTCCCGATAGGCCCGGTAGGCCGCCGACGACATCTGCTCCATCACCTCGTCCCAGCGGGCGAGACGGTCCGGGTCGTAGCGTGATGTCCGGTGGCCGACGGAGGCTTCGAGCACAGCGGCCATCGCCAACTCGAGATTGCGGTGGGCGATCTCGGGCTGACCGTACTTGTCGGCGATGACCTCACCCTGCTCGGTGATCTTGACCTCGCCGGTGATGAGCCCCGACGGCTGGGAGAGAATGGCCTCGTTGGTCGGCCCACCGCCGCGCCCGACCGAGCCGCCTCGACCGTGGAACACCCGGATGTGTATGCCGTGGCGGGCCGCAACCTCACGGATGCTGCGCAGGGCTTTGTGAATCTCCCATTGGGAGGTCGTGATGCCGCCGTCCTTGTTGGAGTCCGAATAGCCGACCATCACCTCCTGCACGCCGCCTCGAAGGTCGACAAGACAGCGGTAGTCGGGCAGCGACAGCAGCTCGTCGAGCACGACCTCGAGGCCGCGGAGGTCGTCGATCGTCTCGAACAGCGGCACGAATCCGAGCCTGGCGACGCCGGCCGCGAGGTCGACCAGTCCCACCTCCCGGGCCAACAGCACCGGGGCCAGGATGTCGTCGACACCCTGGGTCATGGACACGATGTAGCTCTCGATCTGGGCATCGCCGTGAAGATCGAGTTGGGCTCGTACCGAGGCGAACAGGGCCAGCGCGTCGGATCCGTCGCCAACGGAGCCGGAGGTCGCCTGGCCATTGATGTTCAATCGGGGCGGCGCCAACGGGCGACGGGAGCCGAGCTCGGCCGCGAGCAGGGCGGTTCGAGCCCCACGATCGTCGGGATACTCCTGGCCGTTGGCGGCGAACAGCGAGCCGAGGGTCTCGTGGTGGACGGCGGCATGCTGGCGAAGATCGAGCGTGGCCAGGTGGAACCCGAACGTGGCCACCATTCGCTGAACCCGGGCCAGCCGGCCCCGGGCCAGCAAATCCCCGTCGTTGGCGCGAAGCGATCGCTCCAGCATCCGGAGATCCTCGACCAGTTCGTCGGTGCCGATGTAGCCCTGATAGCCGCGTCGTTCGGGGGCTGCCCGAACGGTCACCCGGTCAGGGTCCGAGCCGAGGTCGGCGGTCTCGGCCAGACGGTGCATCATCACCGCCAGCCGCAGCCGATACCACTCGCCGTCGTTGATGGACCCGACGGCGGCGAACACCTCGGGGTAGCGGCGACGGTCGTCGTCGATCTGATACCGCAGCTCATCGGACACCGATCGGATCCGCTCCGACACCGACAGTTCGGCTCGGAGCGCGTCGAGTTCACCTCGGAGAAGCCGCAGGGCCCGAGACCGCTGCAGATCGAGCACTTCAACCGTGGTCTCCGGCGTGACGTTGGGGTTGCCGTCACGGTCACCGCCGACCCAGCTCCCGAATCGGATCGGAGCGGCCTCGGCGGGAATCGATTCCGAGATGTCGGCCAGTTCGCCATCGAGGTCGGCCCAGAGATCGGGAAGGCCCCGGGCCGCCAGCTGCTCGATGTAGTACAGCGCGGTC
>JBFHME010000193.1:0-6048 GCA_041594435.1 Acidimicrobiales bacterium | reverse complement strand
CCGATACCGGCCAGCGCCCCCGTGCACAGGAAGAGCTGACCGGTGCTGCCGAAGATCAGGTTGAAGGCGATGGTGTAGGCCGCGAACAAGAGGCCGGTCGTGATGACGAGCATCATCGACCGGGAGTCGACGAACGGAATCGGCACCAGGGCCAGGACGGCGACCACCACGGCGATCGGCAGGTAGGCCCGCACCACCGCAGCCTGCGCATTCCTTCCGACGGTGGCGGCCGTGACGCCGGCGCTGGGAGTGGCGGCCATCAGCCGCTCCCCAGGATGCCCTGCGGGCGGAACAGAATGGTGACCGCCGCGGCGACCACCAGGATGATGCTGCTGACGAACGTTCCGATGTAGAACGCGGAGAGCGTGTTGACCACACCCAGCAGAATGCCGGCGAGGAACGCCCCGGAGACGCTTCCCAGACCGCCGACCACCGCCACGATGAGGGCGAAGATGGTGAGGCTGACCCCGGCGGTCGAGACGACAGGGCTCGTCATCGACTGGGTGATCGCGACGATACCGGCCAGGACACCGCTGAGGCCGAAGATCACCGTTCGCACAACGGCCGGGTTGATCCCGCACAGACGGGCCCCCTCCTCGTCCTGGATCACCGAACGGGTGGCCCGTCCAAAGGTGGTGAGACGGAAGAACCCGACCAGCATCAGGCCCACGGTGATGGCCACGCCGGATGCCACGATCGATCCGCGACGAATCTTGAGACCCCCGATGGTCACCGGCTCGCCGGCGATTCGCAGATTGAGCGCCTCGATCGGATACTGCCATTCGAGGATGCCGTCGATGACGAACCCAACACCGAGCATCAGCAGCAGGCCGAGCAGGATCCGGGCCTCGCCGCGCTGACGATAGACCGGCTGCATCAGGGTGCGATCGAGCACGACGCCGAGCAATCCGATTCCGAGCACGCCGGCGACGACGGCGACCATCGTGGGCAGGCCGTTGTCCATGAGCCGAGCGGTGAAGATGGCGGCTAGAACCGCCATCTGACCATGGGCGAGGTTCACGACGCCGCCGAGACCGTAAACCAGCGTGAGTCCGACACCGAGGATGGCGAATTGCAGCCCCAACACGACGCCGTCGACCAACACCGCCGTCATCGGGCCACCGGTTCTTTCGTCATACGCACCTGTTCTCTCGTCGTTGCCGGCCCACGGTCACACCCCGAGGTAGGCCTGACGGACCCCCGGATCGTTCGCCAGTTCCTCCGACGATCCGGTGAGTGTGATACGACCGTGATCGAGCACATAGCCCCGGTCGGCCAGATCCAGGGCCAGCGGAACCTGCTGTTCGGCCAACAGAATCGTCAGGCCGTCACCGCGCAGGGCCTCCAGGGCGGCGTAGGCCTCCTGGGCCAGAAGTGGCGAAAGCCCGGTGGTCGGCTCGTCGAGCACGAGAAGCGACGGCGAGGACATCAGCGCCCGGCCGACGGCCAACATCTGCTGTTCACCACCGCTCAGCGTTCCAGCGTGCTGACCGGCCCGTTCCTTCAGCCGGGGAAACGTGTCGTAGACCAACTCGAGCCGGGCCGTGTCGGGGCGGTGGGGGAACGAGCCCAGGTAGAGGTTCTCCTGGACGGCCATGTGAGGAAAGAGATGCCGTTCGGCCGGCACGTAGACGAGACCGGCCCGGACCACCATGTGGGCCTTGGTGTCGACCAGGTCGGAGCCGTCGAACCGAACGCTTCCGGCGGTGGATCGGAGCAGTCCGCAGATCGACTTGAGCATCGTGCTCTTCCCGGCGCCGTTCGACCCGATGACGGCCACGACCTCGCCACGGCCGACCGTGAGCCTCACGTCGTGGATGACGTCCTCACCGAGGTACCCGGCGCAGAGACCGGAGACATCGAGGAGCGTGTCGGAGGCCCCGCCGGTGTCAGCCATGCCCGTCACCACCGCGTCGGATGGACTTGCCGAGGTAGGCCTCGACGACCTTGGGGTTGGTCATGACCTCGGTCGGTGAGCCATCGGCCAACATCCGGCCGAAGTTCAACACGACGACCCGTTCGGCCAGGCTCATCACGGCTTTCATGACGTGCTCGACCCAGATCACGGTGAGACCTCGTTGATCACGAGCCGTGCGCACCATGTCGATCGATGCTTCGAGTTCGGTGTCGTTGAGGCCGGCCATCACCTCGTCGAGCAGGAGGAGCCTCGGCCGGCCGGCCAGGGCCCGAGCCAGTTCCAGGAACCGCTTCTGGTGGAGGTTCAGGCCCGCCACGCGCAGGTCGGCATAGGCCGCCAAACCGACGAAGTCGAGCGCCTCGTCGGCCATCTCCCTCGCCTCATCCTCGCTCGGCCGGTCGGTCGAGCCGAACGTCGCCCCGACCATCACGTTGTCGCGAGCCGTCATCGACTCGAACACCCGGGGGTGCTGCAGTGCCATCGAGATACCGCGGCGGCGCGCGACGTGGGTCGACAACCGGGCGATCTCCTCGCCGTTGAATCTGATACTGCCCCGGGTCGCCGGCTGGAGGCCGCTGATCGCTTTGAGCAGGGTGCTCTTGCCGGCCCCGTTCGGGCCGACGAGGGCAACGATTTCGCCCTCGTCGACCGTCATGTCGACACCGTCGACGGCGGGGAGTCCGCCAAAGTGTTTCTCAACGCCGCTTATCTCAAGAACCGGTGCCATTGCCGTCCATGGTCACCATGGTCAGGTCGAGGCCGGAGCCTACGATGCCGGCATGAAGGGCGGGATCGGATCGGAGGTGAACAGCTCTTCGACCCACCAGTCGCCTGCGTCGTTCAGACCCTCGGGGGCGGGACCGGCGGTCACCGTGACCAACACGAGCTGGGCCTCGGCCAGTTCACCCCACTCGGTCCAGGCCAGTGGGTAGGCCATGCCGGGCGAATCGTAGCTCTGGCCGTGCAGGTACTCGGCCATGGCCACCGGGTCGTCACCGACGTTGGCCACGGCGTCGGCCACGGCGTTCACCACGGCGTACATGGCAACGGCGTCGTCCTCCATGAACCCGAGGCCGGTCTCGGCCACGTAGCGGGTTGCCAACTCGGCGTAGTCGTCGCTGAAGTAGTCGGCGCAGCTGTGGTCGGCGTAGCGGCCGATGGCCGTATCACCGGCCGCTTCCAGAACCGCGGTCAGTGACGAGCCCGGTCCGGCCACGTTCACATCGAGACCGAGGTCGGCGGCCTGGGCCAGGATCGGGCCCGAACCCGGCGGGTGGCCGGTGGCGATGAGCAGCTCGGGGCCGAACTCGTCGAGGCTCCGAAGATAGGTGGTGAAGTCCTGTTCGGGGACCGGCGCGATCTCGGTCTGGAGCTCGATGCCGGCTTCGCCGAACACGCCCTCGGCGGCGGTCTTGAACGACTGGCCCCAGGCGTAGTCGGCGATGATCTGGCCGACCTTGGTGAAGCCCTCGTCCTGAGCGTACTGACCCCAGGGAATGGCGTTCATCGGGCCGGCAGGCAGGCAGGTCCGGAAGGTGTAGCGGCTCGACTGGGTGAGCAGCGCGTCGGAACCGGCCTTCGAGAAGAACAGCGGCACCTGCGCTTCCTCCGCCAGGCCGGCGGTGGCCGCGCCAACCCCGCTGGAGATCGTGCCGGCCACGGCGACAACACCCTCCTCGAGGAGCCGCTCGTACTGAACGGTCGCTTCCTCGGCGTCGGACTGATCGTCGGCCGAGATGATCTCGATCATCCGACCGTCGACTCCGCCGGCGGCGTTGATGTCGTCGGCCGCCATCTTCATGCCGGCCTCGACGTGGAGGCCCCACGAGGCGAACGGGCCGGTCAGCGACGTCAGCGCACCGATCTTGATCGGCTCACCGGCGGCCTCGTCGGCGGCATCGTCGGTGTCGTCGGCCGCTTCATCGGCGGCGTCATCGTCGGCCTCGTCGGCCTCGGCGTCATCGGTTGATTCGTCGGTCGACTCGGCCGCATCCTCCGAAGCATCCGTGGCATCATCGGTGTCGTCGGATCCGCAGGCCGCAGCCAGCAGAGCCAGGGCGGCCAGCAAGGCAACCCATATCGATACTCTCCCCGAAGTCATCGAACATCTCCCTTTGCTCAGATTCATGAGGAAGCCGAACCAGCAGCACATTCGGCGGCCCGGCCCTGGGGGGACCTTACCACCTCCCCCCCGGTATCACCCAGCAGGATTCGATACAGAGGCCATGTTGCCAAAGGATCGTCACGTCCCGGGGCTCAGCGGTTCACCGGGGCTGCCCAGCGCGGTGGGACCGACCGGCCGAGTCAGCGGGATCTCCCTCCATCCGCTGGGCCGGCGGTTTGTCACAGAACGTGGCAGCGCGCTCGTCTCACGGCCTCTCCGGCTCCCGGCGATCGCCGAAGACCCGGTTCCCGCCATCGGGCTGCAATCGATTGCAATCGACAAACCTTCTGATCTACAGTTATCTGCGTTGGCTCGCAGCAGCGTGGCTGGGATCGATGGCTGCGAAAGGCGTGCGGGAATCGGTCGCCTCGCCGGGGGACAGAGCAGTACCCTCCGTGCGTTGGGCCCCGGATACGGTTACCCGTGCTCTGACATGAGAGCCGGGCACACGAGCCTCGGGAAACGATTCCTCCTGAGAACCTGAAGTAGAAAGGACAAGTCTTGTCTGACGTTGCCGCCCCTGAGGTTCGCTCCGAGCTCCGCGCCCGAAAGATCGGTTGGATCGGGATCGGGCGTATGGGCTATGCCATCGCCACCCGGCTGCTCGACGCCGGTGTCGATCTCGCGGTCTACAACCGCACCAGGTCGAAGGCCGAGCCGCTGGGCGATCTCGGGGCCACCGTGGTCGACAGCGTCGCCGACCTGGGCGCCTGCGACATCGTGTTCACCATGGTCGGCGGACCCCAGGACGTACTCGACGTGACCGTTGAGGACGGCGGCGTGTTGAGCGGTGACCGGCGACCCCCGATCATCGTGGATGCCACCACGATCGACCCGACCACGTCGGCCGAGCTGAGCGCGCGGGCGGCGGAACTGGGAACGGCCGTTCTGGCCTCGCCGGTTTCGGGCAACCCCAAGGTGGTCGCCTCCGGCAACCTGACCGTCGTCTGCTCCGGCCCGAAGGACGCCTATGAGACCGCGCTCCCGTATCTCGACCTCTTCGGCAAGAAGGTGACCTACGTCGGGGAGGGTGACGAAGCCCGCCTGGTCAAGATCTGCCACAACCTCATGCTGGGCATCGTGGCTCAGACGATGGCCGAGACGTGCGCGCTCGTCGGCAAAGCCGGGGTCAGCCGACACGACTACCTGGAGTTTCTCAATGACTCCGTCATGGGCTCGGTGTTCACCCGCTACAAGACACCCGCCTACGTCAACCTCGACTACAAGCCGACCTTCACCTGGCCACTGCTCAGGAAGGACTTCGAACTCGGCCTGCGAGCCGGGCGGGAGATGGAGGTTCCGCTACCGGCTTCGGCGCTGGTCCACCAGATCGTGTGTGAGGGCATCGGGCGCGGGTTCGGCGAGCTCGACTTCGCCGCGCTGCTGACCAAGTCCTACGAGGACTCCGGCATGGACATCACGGCCGAGAACCGCGACGTCGACGACGGGTTGGGGCCGAGGTAGATCACCCTGTCGCCGTCCCGGGGGACCGGCGGATCCAGCTCACCTCGAGGTTTACACCGGCGTCGCTGATCAGGTTGAACACCGGGCATCGGGCCTCGGTTTCGGTCACCACCTCGTTCAGCCGCTCCACCGACTCCTCGGTGGTGACCACCGCTTGGAGCTTGACGGTCTGGAAGTGTTGCCGCACTCCCCGCCGACCGAGGCGGCCGCGGATGTCGATCGTGAACGCGGCCTCGAACTCGATGCCCTGATAGTCGAACCCGTACTCCGTGGCCGTGCGACGGAACGTCACGGACTCGCAGCCACAGAGGGCGCCCAGCACGGTCTGCAGCGGCGACGGCCCCTCGCCCGAGCCGCCGTGGGCGATCGGCTCGTCGGTTACGAACACGCCGTACTCGCCGAAGTCGATGTCGGTCATCATCGTCCCGTGGTTCGTCGCACGGAGGACCTTGCGGCGGACCACGGGCTCGGTCATGTCGAACGCGTCGGATGTCTCCGTGGG
>JBFHME010000192.1:0-6057 GCA_041594435.1 Acidimicrobiales bacterium | reverse complement strand
GTCGCCGCGGTCACCCCGTGGAACTATCCGATCTCCATGCTGACCCGCAAGATGGCTCCGGCGCTGGCCGCGGGATGCACGCTGGTGTTGAAGCCGGCCGAGGCCACCCCGTTGTGCGCCAAGGCGGTGTTCGAGATCTTCGACGAGGCCGGCGTGCCGCCCGGTGTGATCAACCTGGTCACCGCCGCCGACCCGGTACCGATCGGTGATGTCTTCACCTCCGACAAACGGGTCGGCAAACTGACCTTCACCGGCTCCACTGCGGTCGGCCGTCTGCTGGCTTCCAAGGCCGGGTCGTCGCTGCAGCGGGTTTCGGTCGAGCTGGGTGGCCACGCCCCGTTCATCGTCTACCCCGACGCAAACCCCGAGAACGCCGCCAAGGGCGCCGCCGCGCTCAAGTTCCTGAACGCCGGTCAGGCCTGCATCAGCCCCAACCGCCTCTACGTGCATCGCGACGCCGCCGACGCCTTCGTCAACATGTTGACCAAGCGGGTGTCGGGCCTGGTCACGGGGAACGGTATGGACGACGACGTCGGTGTCGGCCCGCTGGTCGACAACCGAGCGGTCGACAAGGTGGCGGCCCAGGTGGACGACGCCCGCTCCAAGGGCGCCGGGGTTCCCGTCGGCGGGCGGCGCCTCACCGACAACGGCCTCGACAGGGGCTTCTTCTACGCCCCGACCGTGCTCACCGACGTCACCCCGGAGATGACCGTGTACCGGGAGGAGACGTTCGGTCCGGTGGCTCCGGTCGTGATCTACGACGATGTCGACCAGGTCATCGAACTCGCCAACGACACCCACTACGGCCTGGCCGCCTACGTCTACACCGACTCGATGCGCACCGCCATCACGGCGTTCGAGAAACTCCGGTTCGGGATCATCGGCATCAACGATGTGAATCCGACGTCGGCCACGGTGCCGTTCGGGGGCATGAAGGACTCGGGTCTCGGCCGCGAAGGCGGCCACGAGGGGCTCGACGAATATCTCGAGACGAAGGTCGCCGGCATCTCCCTCCGCTGACTCGGTCCCGCCGTCCGATTCTTCCTGGTCGAGGCGCGCATGATGCGCGCCTCGATCGGGAAGAATCCGGAGGGCTGGGAGCGGGCCGTCACGTTGGGCCGGGCTAACGCCTGTTCTTCCGGCCCTTGCCCTTCCTGGGCTTCTTCTTCGGTTCGGACTTCCTGTTCTTGTTCGAGCCCTTGCCTTTCGGCTTGCCCTTCCTGGATTTCCGATCCCTGTCGGCCTTCGACGACTTGCCGCCCTTGGACTTCTTCGACTTCCCGGATCCTTTGGACGACTTGCCGCCCTTGGACTTCTTCGACTTCTTGGATCCTTTGGACCCCTTACCCTTTGACTTCTTCGACTTCTTGGGACCCTTCTTCTCGACCGGCTCCTCGTCCGGCACGGCGACCGGCTCGGGCTCTTCGACCGGCAGGGGCGAGGGGTCGGGCAGTGGCGGGGTGGCGGAGGCCGGAGCGTCAGCGCCAACGGTTGGCTCGCCGAGCGCGGCGACCAGCTGGGCCTTGGTCATGGTCGAGCGCCCGGCGATCTGGCGCTCCCGGGCCCGTCGGTACAGCTCCACTTTGGTCAGTCCGGACAGGCCGGTGTCGTCGTTTGCCATGGACAAACACTACCTGTGCGGTGACGCCCGCCGCTCAGTAACGGGCGGCGAACCGAAGCTGGTCGTCCTGGATCTCGGAGAACACCGCGGGAATGTGCTCTTTGTACAGTGACCACGGGTAGACGGTCGGGCGGTTCGCGATCCGCTGGAACACCTCGGTGATGAGGTGGGCGGTGATCGGGCTGTCGGCGCTGACCGCGAGAGCATACGCGTTGAGAACAGGTAGCGCCTCGGTCGGTGCCTGCGCCGGTGTGGCCCACAGGAACGATTCGAGCGCCCCGGCCAGCTCCCCGACCACCCGCTCGTCGTTCAGATAGACCGCCAGATTCGCGCCCTGACCCTCGATGAGACCCTGTTCGAGATGGGCGATCGGTAGCGACATGCGAGCCGGCGAATCCGGCGGCGCCTCCCGCTCGACCCACCGAGCGAAGTCGAAGGTGGCCTCCTGGGATCCACCCCACTTCTCGGTGAGCCCCTCCAGGTACTCCCGACAGGCGTCGGGCCGGAACGGGTCGCGGCTGTGGGCGTTGTCGAACCGCTGCCGCAGCTCCTCCAGCCGCACGCCGAGGCCACGACCGCTGATCAGCAGGAAGACCCACGGATCGGACAGGCTCGGGCGGTCACGGATGACGTCGTAGAGCAGGCGCTCGGCCTGTTTGAGAGATTCCTGATAGTCGGCCGCCGCATGCTCGGCCCGACCGGCGGCCTCGATGTCACCGTGCTCGGCCCGATACGCCGGGGAGGCGACGAGGGCCTGGATGGCCGACCGCGTCTCGTAGGCGTCGCGAATCAGTGCACCGGCATGAAAGCAGCGGGCCCGGGGCGAGTTCGCCGTCTCCACCCAACGGAGGAACGTGATCGTCTCGATACCGACAACGTGTCCGGTGATCGCGGAGGAGTACAACCAGTACTTGGGCGAGCTGTGGAGGAAACTCTCCAGCCGTCGCCAGTCGCCGTCGACCAGATACCGGTAGGCGTTGCGCAACTCGACGTCGGCAAGGAAGGGATCGAACCGGTCGAGGCGTGGCGACGGGACCGAACCGTTCCTGGGTCGCCGGTTGTAACGGAATGCCATGATCGAACCGGTTCCTCCAACAGGGCCCAGCGTACAACAGACCCGAGGAGGGTCAATCGGTGAGGGGCACACCGACGGCAAACGGCCGTACGCTGGAGGGCCATGATGTCGATGCACATGTTGTGGCCCCGCGATGCGGACTCGGTGAAGGGGGCGCAGATCGGGGCCGAAACCGCAGCTCGAATCTGGCGGTTTGCCCACCCGTACCGTGGCCAGGTGATCGGCTTCCTCTCCGCGGTGATCCTCCAGGCCGTGCTCGGCCTGGTCCCGCCACTGCTGTTCGGCTCGATCATCGATCGGGCCATTCCCAACCAGGACCGCCGACTCCTCCTCATCTTCGCCATCGCCATCGTGGCCTCCGCCGTCCTCCAGGGTGTGGTCGGGCTGTTCGAGCGGTTCTGGTCGTCGCGCATCGGCGAGGGGGTCATCTACGACCTGCGGGTCGCCCTGTTCGACCACGTGCAGCGACTGCCCCTCGCCTTCTTCACCCGCACCCAGACCGGCACGCTGACGAACCGTCTGAACAACGACGTGATCGGGGCCCAACGGGCGTTGACCACCACCTTGGGCACGGTGGTGTCGAACGTGATCACACTCGTCACCACGCTGATCGCCATGTTCGTGCTCGAGTGGCGGCTCACCCTTCTCGCGCTCGTGCTGACACCGTTGTTCGTGCTGCCCTACCGGCGTATCGGTCGGATCCAGCAGGGCATCACCCGGGAGGGAATGGAGTTCAACGCGGCGATGAACTCCACGATGACGGAGCGGTTCAACGTGGCCGGAGCACTCCTCGTCAAGCTGTTCGGGCGAGGCGACGACGAACTCGAGCTGTTCTCCGACCGGGCGGCACAGGTGCGTGACATCGGCATCCGCTCGGCCATCTTCACCCGGGGCTTCATGACCGTGTTGTCGTTGCTCGGCGCCATCGGCACCGCCCTGGTCTACGGCCTGGGCGGCCTGTTCGCCCTGGAAGGTTCGTTCTCGGTCGGCGACCTGGCGGCCATGGGGCTGCTCGTCGGCCGCATCTACATGCCGCTCACGGGCCTGACCAATGCCCGCATCGATGTGCTCACGGCGCTGGTGTCGTTCGACCGGGTCTTCGAGGTGCTCGATGCGGAAAGCCCCCTCGTCGACGCACCCGACGCTCGTCCGCTCCGGAACCCGGAGGGTCGGATCGAGTTCCGCAACGTGTCGTTCCGCTACCCCCGCTCCGACGAGCTGATCGTGCCGGGTTTGGAGACGCCCGGCGCAACGGCGGACGGTGTCTCCGAGGCCGAGGCCCGGACCGCGCCCGTGCTGAACGATGTCAGCTTCACGATCGAACCGGGTCAGCTGGTGGCGCTGGTCGGACCGTCGGGGGCGGGGAAGACCACCTTGACCTCACTCATCCCCCGGCTCTACGACGTGACCGACGGGGCGGTCCTCGTCGACGGCCACGACGTGCGGTCGCTGACCCAGGAGTCGCTGCGATCCTCGATCGGGGTCGTGGTCCAGGACCCCCACCTGTTCCACGAGTCGATCGGCGACAACCTCCGCTACGCCAAACCCGACGCCACCGACGCCGAACTCCTCGAGGTGTGCCGGGCGGCCCAGATCCACGAGGTGATCGAGGCGCTGCCCGCCGGGCTCGACACCGTCGTCGGCGAGCGAGGCTACCGGATGTCGGGCGGCGAGAAGCAGCGATTGTCGATCGCCCGGATGCTGCTCAAGGATCCGGCCATGGTCATTCTCGATGAGGCCACGAGCCACCTCGATTCGGAGAACGAGGCTCAGGTGCAGGCCGCGCTGGCCCGGGCGCTGACCAATCGTACGTCGGTGGTGATCGCCCACCGGCTGTCGACGATCACCGAGGCCGACCAGATCCTCGTGCTCGATGAGGGCCGACTCGTCGAGCACGGCACCCACGAGGTCCTGCTGGCCGCCAACGGACTCTACGCCGACCTCTACCGTCTGCTCGTCCGCGACGGCGAGACCGTGCTGAGCTGACATCGAGGGCCCGCTCCAGGGATTCCGCCGGGCGCCACGTGGCACTCGGTACCGCCTGCGCTGCAAATCCCGGGGGCGTGACGGTGGCCCGGCGCGGCTAACGTTCGATCATGAGTTCTCCTTCCGAGCTGTGTGATCTCACGGCCATCGAGCAGACCCGGATGTTCCGCCACCGGGAGGTCTCGGCCCGGGAGCTGCTCGACGCCCACCTCGCTCGGATCGACGAACGCAATCCGACGATCAACGCCATCGTGGCCATGGACGCCGCGGTCGCTCAACGGAAGGCAGCCGAGCTCGACGAGCGGCGGGCCGCCGCCGTGACCGAAGCCGAGGTGGAGGCGCTCGGGCCGCTGGCCGGGATCGTGACCGCCTTCAAGGACCTGAACGACACGGTGGACTTCGTCACCACCTACGGTTCGGCGCCCTACGCCGGCCACCGCCCGGCCGGCGACGCGTTGATCGTGGCCCGCATCAAGGCCGCCGGGGCGATGGCGGTCGGCAAAACCAACGTGCCCGAGCACGGCGCCGGATCCCACACCTTCAACCCGGTCTACGGGACCACCGTCAACCCGTTCGACCCGACCCGAAGCGCCGGCGGTTCCTCGGGCGGAGCGGCCGCGGCTCTGGCCTGCGGCATGGTCGGGGTCGCAGACGGCAGTGACTCGGGCGGTTCGCTGCGGAATCCCGCGGCGTGGAACAACGTCGTCGGCTTTCGGCCCTCGGCCGGCGTGGTCCCGGTCGGGGGTGACGGCAACGCGTGGAACCCGCTGCCGATCTCCGGCCCGATGGGCCGCACCGTCGACGACATGACGCTCCTGCTCTCGGTCATCGCCCAACCCGACAGCCGCGATCCGATGGGGCGAGGTCTCCCGTCGATCCGGCCGTCGACGCACCCGACCGATCAGCGTCTCCGGGTGGCCTGGAGCACCGACCTCGGCGGGTTGCCGGTGGAGCCCGCGATCACCGAGACGCTGGCCCGCTTGATTCCGGTCATGACCGACGACCTTGGATGGACCGTCACCGACGACGAACCGGACTTCTCCGGGGTCGACGAGGCCTACCTCACACTTCGATCGTTCACCTACGCCGGGCAGGCCGATCGCCTGACGCCGCATCTCGACCGGATCAAAGCCCCCGTCCGGTCCGAAGTCGAGATGGGCCTGGCCCTGACGGCGGCTCAGATACTCGGAGCGCTGGGCCACTTGAAGGTTCTGTGGGATCGGGCCAACCGGTTCTTCGAGCAGTACGATCTGCTGATCGCACCGGTCACCCAGGTGATGCCGTTCCCGGCCGAGTGGGAGTACCCGACCGAGGTGGCGGGTCAGACGATGGGGCACTACCGCGAGTGGATGAGCGTGTGCTACCGGATCACCGC
>JBFHME010000191.1:0-6066 GCA_041594435.1 Acidimicrobiales bacterium | reverse complement strand
GGGCACCGGTCACCGCCGCCTCGCCCTCCTCCAGGGAGCTGATGGTCTCGATCCACAGCACATCCGCGCCACCGGCGGCGAGTCCCTCGGCCTGCTCGGCGAAGGCCGCGGTGCACGCTCGGGGCGACATCGAACCCATGGGCTCCATCAGCTCACCGGTCGGGCCCATCGACCCGGCGACGAGAATCGTTCGACCGCCGCCGGCCGTCACCTCGTCGACAACCGTTCGGGCCAGGCGGGCGGCCTCGGTGTTCAGCTCGACGACCCGCTCCTCCAGCTTGTGGAGGGCGAGTCGATAGCGGGTGCCCCCGAACGTGTTGGTCAGGATCAGGTCCGACCCGGCGTCGGCGTAGGCCCGGTAGGCATCGGTAATCACGTCGGGCCGATCGACGTTCCATGCCTCGGGCGGGTCTCCCGACTGCAGGCCCCGACGGAACAGCTCCGTTCCGGTGGCACCGTCGAGGACCAGAAAACCCTTCTCGGCCACGAGATCATGAAGCACGGTCATGGCTCAGTTCCTTCTGGTGTCGGCATCTTGTGCGATGGTCAACAGTCTGGCCGCAGGCCGAGACGCAAGCAAGGCGCTTTGCGCGGAGGCCCCTATTGTGGCAGACGATAGGCGTGATCGAGCATCCTCGATCGAAGAAGTCGGGCGATGCTCGCCCGCAGCGGGACCCTGGATCCGGTGAGCGGCTCGTAGCCGGCGATATCGATCTCCATGCCTCGGGTCAACTCCAGCCAGACGGTATCGGCCAGCAGGTCGATGCGGAGGTCGAAGGCGATGATCGAGGCGTCGGAACCTCCGTTCGGTGTGTCGACCTGGGCCAGGCGACGATCATGGGAGCGGCGAAGTGACCACGACAGCAGAGCCGCGGAGTCGTCACATCCCATCTCCTTGCCGTCGATGACCAGGGTCTCGTTGTCGACGAGGACTTCCATGTTCGGCTCTTTCGGTGTCGGCGGAGGCCGCCGAGTCACTGATCGGCACTCGACGACCCCTTGATCTTAATACCTCGGATTCGCGCTTCGGAAAGAAGCGCGCCGGGAAGGCTGGGCGAAAACACCAGTCGTTTCGAGTTCGTCGTCTCGATGTTCCGGTTCCGTAACACACCGAAGGTCATGGGCCCCTCGGTCTCCACCTCGAGGGCCAGGCCGAGCGCTCCGGCCGACAGATCGAGGACGTCGACATCGGAGCCGACCTCGGCCGGCCCGAGACGGCGTATCGATGCCCGAGGGAGCAGCACCGGTTCGGCCAGTTGGAAGGGATCGTGCACGACGAAACCGGCCGGAACGAACACGATCCAGCGTCGAGCCAGCTGATGAAGGACCCGGCCCCCGAACCAGATGAGGACGGCGCCGAGTGCGGCGGTGACGACACCGGCGAGGGGATGCCAGCCGACGAAGACCGGAGCCCAGGCGGTCATCCCGATGAAGACCGCCAGCCAGGCCACCGGGATCGGCCCCAGGTATGCCACGGCGGGGGTGCGCAACGCCATGCGCCGCTCCGACCCGTAGGCCGACCCGTTCACCATGGTGTCGCCGATGGTGGGCAACAGCGAGACCGCCGTCAGCACGGCACCGTAGCCCACGACGACGATCAGGTTCGAGGTCCGATCCACCGTTGCCGCGAACAGCGCACCGACTCCGGCCAGCGTCGGCGCCAGGGACCGGATGATGGTGAGGCTCACGGGGTGGGGCGTCAGCGCGGCAACGGAGCCGACGAACCAGACGAGCCAGAGCGCGCCCTCGACCAGCCAGCGGCCCGGCGTGTCCAACCGGTCGAGTGAGCCTCGCAGCTGCGTGCCGGCCGGGAGGGGAGCGACGAGCCAGAGCGCTCGGAGAGCCCACAGCTGCGCTTGGTCGCGATCCACGCCACACAGTGTGCCCGGTCAGCCGGGCGGCGCGACATCCGCCCCGTTTTCGCTGAGGGCCGGCATGGATCGTTGCTCGGCGCATGCCCAGGTTGACCTCGCATCGGCGACCGACGGTTGGGCCGGTCGCTACCATCGGGGAATGGCCGCTGGCAGGAATGATCAGGACGTCGAGTCACCGGAGGATCCGGCCGGTCGGATCGAGGCGTTGCGGGCCGAGATCCGGCATCACAATGACCGGTACTACCGACAGGACGCCCCCGAGATCCCCGATGTCGAGTACGACATGTTGGTGCGGGAGCTGCAGCGGCTGGAGGCGGAGCATCCGGAGCTGGTCACCGACGATTCGCCGACCCGCACGGTCGGTGACGCCCCCAGCACCGCCTTCGCTCCGGTCACCCACACGGTGCCCATGATGAGCCTCGACAACGCCTTCGACCG
Organism: Acidimicrobiales bacterium; assembly: GCA_041594435.1. GTDB lineage: Bacteria > Actinomycetota > Acidimicrobiia > Acidimicrobiales > SZUA-35 > JAHELU01. The sequence goes on along the minus strand of JBFHME010000191.1, from coordinate 3,754 downwards.
CGATGAATTGCAGGGATGGGCCGACCGGGTGGCCCGTGGTCTCGATCTCGACTCGGCCGCCGCCCCGGTCGGGTACACGTGCGAGCTGAAAATAGACGGTGTGGCGTGCTCATTGCGCTACGAGGACGGTCGCCTCGTCCAGGCCGCGACCAGGGGGAACGGTCGGGTGGGGGAGGACATCACCGCAAATGTCGCCGGTATCGAGGTCATTCCGAACAGGCTGTCGGGAACGCCTCCCTCCGTGGTCGAGGTGCGGGGCGAGATCTACATGCCGATCGCCACGTTCGAGGCCCTCAACGAGGCGCAGACCGAGGCCGGGCTACCCCGCTACGCCAACCCCCGAAACACGGCGGCCGGGAGTCTGCGCCAGAAGGATCCGTCGATCACCGCCGGGCGGGGTCTGGCGTTCTGGGCCTACCAGCTCGGTGCCGTCGAGGGCGGCCCGAACCTGGCCGCGCACTCCGAGGCGCTCGACTGGCTCGATGAACTCGGTCTTCCGGTCAACCCGGAGCGACGCAAGGCGGCCACGATCGACGATGTCACCACCTTCGCGGAGCACTGGCTCGAGCACCGCCACGATCTCGACTACGAGATCGACGGGGCGGTGGTCAAGGTCGATCGTTTGACCCGACAGAACGCGTTGGGTTCCACGGCCAAAGCCCCCCGCTGGGCGATTGCCTACAAGTTCCCGCCGGAGGAACGGACCACCAAGCTCAAAGCCATCGAGGTGTCGATCGGCCGTACCGGCAAGGCGACCCCCTTCGCCGTGCTGGAGCCGGTGTTCGTGGGCGGCTCGACGGTCCAGATGGCCACGCTCCACAATGATGACCAGGTGCGGCTGAAAGACGTTCGTCCCGGCGACACGGTGATCGTCCGGAAGGCCGGTGATGTCATTCCCGAGGTACTCGGACCCGTTCTGTCGGAGCGGCCCAAAGGTCTGCGCCGGTGGACGTTCCCGACCACCTGTCCGGCGTGCGACACCCGGCTGGTCCGGCCGGCCGACGAGGCCCACACGTTCTGCGTCAACCCGGCGTGCCCGGCCCAGCGGCATGCCCGGATCAGCCACTTCGCGTCGCGGGGCGGTATGGACATCGAGGGGCTGGGAGAGAGCCGGGTGGCGCTCTTCCTGGAGCACGGATTCATCGCCGACCCGGGCGACATCTACAACCTGCCGTGGGACGACATCGCCGCACTCGACGGGTTCGGGCAGACGTCGATCGACAACCTGGCCACCGCCATCGAGGCCTCGAAGCAGCGTCCGCTCGCCAACCTGCTCGTCGGCCTCGGCATCCGCCATCTCGGACCGACAGGCGCCGAGTTGCTGTCGAGCCATTTCGGACACATCGATGCGATCATGGCCGCCACCGTCGAAGAAATGGCGGCGGTCGACGGGGTCGGACCGACGATCGCCGGCAGTGTTGCCGCCTATTTCGCCACCGACGAGGCCCGGGCGCTCGTGGACAAATTCCGGGCGGCCGGCGTGAACCTCACCGGTCCCGAGACGTCGTCGGAACCGCAGACGCTCGAGGGTATGACCATCGTCGTCACCGGGTCGCTCGAAGGCTTCAGCCGCAACGGCGTTGCCGACGCCATCAAGGCCAGGGGAGGCAAGAGCCCCGGGTCGGTGTCGAAGAAGACCACGGCGCTTGTCGTCGGGAACGAGCCGGGAGCCTCGAAGCTCTCGAAGGCCGAGGAGTTCGGGGTCCCGATCCTCGACGAGCCGGCCTTCGTCGAACTGCTCGACAGCGGCAAGCTGCCCGGCGCCTCCTGATCGCGGTCGACCTCCGAGCCCCTCGGCTGCTCCCCGAATCCGCACCCGGGCTGAGGTGCCTCGGTGGGGAGGCGCCCCGGGGTTGCGACGACGTGTCGCTAGAGTGCGTCGAAACGGAATTCGGTACGGAGGGCGCAGCTCGCCGACGGGTCGTCGAATCGGTAGACACACACATCGAGAACGTTGTCGACAGGGCGCAGCCACCGGCCGTTCGGGCAGTCGTCGCCCGGTTTGAACGTGAAATGGCCCAACGTGCGGGTCGGCGTCAAGACGTTGGTGATCTCGCCGTTGGCGTCGAGGTTGACGTTCATCTCCTCCGGGGCGATCTCGATGCCGTTGATCGTGAGACGTGCCCCGTAACCGCTGATCAGATCGACGCCGACCGGCTCGGAGCAGGCGCTGGCCTCGCCCCCCTGGGGAAGGAACCCCTCGATGATCTGGGTTGCCGGTGGCACGGCGTCGGCTGTCGGCGCCAGCGTGGTGTCGGATGCCGATGCTCCGAGTCCGGCGGCCCGGGCGCTGCCGGTCGAATCGTCCTCGCCGTAGATGGCGGCCAGGACGAGCGCACCGAGCGCCAGCAGAAGAATCCCGGCCGAGATCCAGCGCTGGCGACGCTGGGAGATCACGGACGACGTGCCGCTGTGTTTGGCCTCGGGCGTGCCCGACGGGCTGGCCGATCTGTTCACCCCGCCAGTGTGCCAAGGACCGACCTCCATCTACTACGCCACCACCACCGGGTCGATGGAATCGGGTAGTCTCGTTCCCATGTCGAGAGCCCAAGTTTCCGGGCATGTGCTCGGGGACCGATACGAATTGCGGGCCCTCATCGGGTCAGGTTCGTCGGCGGAGGTCTTTCACGCAACAGACATGCGCCTCGGGCGCGACGTCGCGGTGAAACGTCTCCGTAGCGGCTACGCCAACGACCCCCGGTTTCTCAAGCTGTTTCGGGCAGAGGCCCAATTGGCCGCCCAGCTCAGCCATCCCAACCTGCTGACCGTCTTCGACTGGAGCGACGACCCCGAGACCGGGCCCTTCATCGTGACCGAGATGCTGCGCGGTGGCACGCTGCGCAGCCTGCTCAACCGCGCCAACGTGCTGTCGGCCCCACAGGTGGCCTTCATCGGTCTGCAGGCGGCACAGGGGCTGGCGTTCGCCCACGAGCAAGGGCTCGTCCATCGAGACATCAAGCCGGCCAATCTGCTGTTCGGCCACGACGGCCGGGTCCATGTGGCCGACTTCGGCGTCGCCCGGGCGGTGGCCCAGGCCGCCTGGACCGAACCCGAGGGGGTGTTGATCGGAACGGCCCGCTACGCCGCTCCGGAGCAGGCCAAGGCGGGGCGGATCGACGGGCTGGCCGACGTCTACTCCTTGACCCTGTGCCTCATGGAGGCGCTGACCGGTGAGGTGCCGCTGGAGCGGGAGAACGCACTGGCCACCATGGTGCTTCGTCAGACGGACGACGTTCCGGTGGCCCGCATCATCGGCGAGTTCGTGACCGATCCGACCCGGCGAGAACTCTACGCACCGCTGATCGAACCGCTGGCCCTGGGCGGTCAGGCCGTCCCCGAGCATCGTTCGGACGCCGCCGAGTTCCTCGAGGGGCTCCTCCGAGCGGTTCAGGAGCTGCCGGATCCGGCTCCGCTGTCGTTGGACGATCTGACCGGCTACGCTGAGGCACCGGCCGATCCGAACGTGCACTTCGGGCCCAACGGCGAACTGGTGATCGCCGGCGACGGCGACGGCGACGGGGATCTGCATCTGGCCGGTCCTCCACCCGCCACCGATGACGGGTTCCGATCCACCCACGTCGACCCCGACGCGCCGACACTCGGGCCCGTCGATTCCCGTGCGTCGGGCCGTCCCCGGCGATCGGGTCGGCGCGGCCGCTGGAAATGGCTCGTCGGTCTCGCCGTCTTCGCCGTTCTGGCCGCCGGCGCGCTCTACGGCGGCATGCTCGTCAGCCGGGCCCAGCCGGTGACCACG
>JBFHME010000190.1:0-6172 GCA_041594435.1 Acidimicrobiales bacterium | reverse complement strand
GGTTTCGATCCCACCCAGGGAATCCGAGGCAACGCGTACGGACTCGTCGGCATGCGAGAACGGGCCACTTCGGTGGGAGCCATGCTTACAATCTCTTCTAAACCGGAAGAAGGTACGGTTATCACCGTTCAGTCCAGTCAAAGCGCTTAACCACACACCGCCGAATAGGAACTCCGATGATCAAGATTCTGCTGGCCGACGACCACGCCCTCCTGCGGGAGGGGCTGCGGAAGTCTTTCGAAGCTGCGGGTGACACCGTGGTGGGCGAAGCCTCGACCGGCGAGGAAGCGGTTGCTCTGGCCCGGGCGCTCCAGCCGCACGTGGTGCTGATGGATCTGTCGATGCCGGTGATGGACGGCATCGAGGCCACCCGTCAGATCCGCGAGGAGAACACCGGGATCCGGGTTGCGGTGCTGACCATGCACGACGACATCGACAAGACCCGCGACGCCATCGCCGCCGGGGCCAGCGCCTACCTCAGCAAGGGCACCTCGTTCACCGAGGTGCGGGAGACCGTGCACCGGGTGGCCGAAGGCGACACCGTGCTCTCGCCGGCTCTGGCCGGCGCGATGCTGAACTCGGCCCGCCAGGCCGAGGCCGGGCAGGATCTGCTGTCGGACCGTCAGGTGGAGATTCTCCAGGCCATCGCCGATGGCATGAGCACCAAACAGGCCGGCCGTCATCTCGGCATCACCATCAAGACCGTGCACAACCACCTCAACGCCATCTACCGCAAGCTCGACGCCCAGTCGTTGACCCATGCGGTGCTCAGCGCGGTCCGTCTCGGCATCATCGACCTGAACAACGTCGACACCGAAGAGTCGATGCACTAGACCCGCTCGCTCTCCCCCACCGTTCTGTGCGCCCCACGCCCGGTTTCTCGGGCGGTGACCGCACAGAACCGATCGAGCCGGCCAACCGTGCGTCCCAGGCCCGAAGTTCCGGGCTGTGAGCGCACGGATCGGGCTGGGCGCGCCGAGAGAAGCAGGACGAGTACAGGTAGTGTGAATCGCAGTGAACGAGGCGAAAGAACAGGCAAATCGGCGGCGGACGTTCGCCATCATCTCCCATCCCGACGCCGGTAAGACGACCCTCACCGAGAAGTTCCTGCTCTATGGCGGGGCGCTCGGCAAGGAGGCCGGAAGTGTCAAGGCCCGCGAGGGCCGTCGATCGGCGACGTCGGACTGGATGGACCTGGAGCAGCAGCGGGGTATTTCGATCACCTCGACCGCCCTCCAGTTCGGCTATCGAGACCGGGTCCTGAACCTGCTCGACACCCCCGGCCACCGGGATTTCTCGGAGGACACCTACCGGGTGCTGGCCGCGGCCGACGCCGCCATCATGGTGCTCGATGCGGCGAAAGGTATCGAACCGCAGACCTTGAAACTGTTCGAGGTGTGCCGGGAGCGAGAGATCCCGTTCCTGACGTTCATCAACAAGTGGGACCGGCCGGGCAAAGGCCCGTTGGAGCTGCTCGACGAGATCGAGGAGACCCTGGTCGTCGATCCGACGCCGATGACGTGGCCGGTCGGGATCCCCGGCGATTTCCGGGGTGTGATCCATCGGGATACGGGAATCTACACCCGGTTCGAGCGAACCGCCCGAGGTGCCACGATCGCACCCGAGACCGAGGTCGACGCCGCGGAGGCCGCGCAGACCGACGGCGAGTGGTGGACCCACGCCGCCGAGGAGGTGGCGCTGCTCGACGAGATCGGCCGCAACGTCGACCTCAAGACCTTCCTGGCCGGCGAGTCGACGCCGGTGTTCTTCGGGTCCGCGCTCACCAACTTCGGCGTGCGCTTCCTGCTCGACGGGGTGGTCGACCTCGTCCCCTCCCCCGCCCCCCGGCTACTGGCCGACGGGACCCGCCGGGCGCTGGATGACCCGTTCTGCGGCATGGTGTTCAAGGTGCAGGCCGGCATGGACAAGGCTCACCGCGACCGCATCGCGTTCGTGCGTGTGTGCTCCGGGAAGTTCGAACGGGGCCTCACCGCCATCGCCGAACGAACCGAGAAGCAGTTCTCGACCAAGTTCGCCCAGACCATGTTCGGCCAGGACCGCGACACCGCCGACACCGCCTTCCCCGGTGACGTGCTCGGTCTCGTCAATGCCAACGACCTCCGGGTGGGCGACGCGGTCTACGTCTCCAAGCCGTGCAGCTTCCCACCGCTGCCCGCCTTCGCCCCCGAGCACTTCATGCGGGCCCGGGTGCGCGACACGTCGAAGTTCAAGCAGTTCCGCAAAGGCATCGTCCAGCTCGACGAGGAGGGCGCGATCCAGGTGCTGCGTGATTCCGATCTCGGCGACCAGGCCCCGATCTTTGCCGCGGTCGGGATGCTGCAGTTCGAGGTGGCGAGCCATCGCCTGGAGAACGAGTTCGGGGCGGCGGTCGAGTTGACGGCGACGCCCTACACGATCGCCCGACGCACCGACGCGGCGAGCGCTCCGGCGTTGAACGCCATGCAGGGCGTGACGGTGATGAGCCGCGACGACGGCACGATGCTGGCGCTGTTCGAAAGCCGCTACTGGATGCAACGTGTGGTGTCGGATCATCCGGAGCTGACACTGGAACGGATGGTCGCCGAGGGCGGACTCGCCTGAAATGAGTACACCGACGGCGGCGACGGAGGGACCGCACCACGTTCCTCCCGCGCCGCCTCGTTGGCTGATCGTCGTGATCGTCGTGGCGGTGGTCGCCGTGGCGGCCGTCGCGGCCGCCATCGTAGACGACATCGGCTTCACCGGCGATCAGGAGGCAACGTCGCCGACCGTCGCCGTCGACTCCGAGGGCAGCGAGCCCGAGCCGCAACCGGAACCGGAACCGGAACCCGAGTCGGAACCACGAGCTTCGCCACCGCAGACCGGGCAGGAGCAATCACGAACACAGCAGGAGGCACCGCCGGAGATCGAGCAACGGGAGGGGTTCTGGATCGACCCTAGGTCATCGGGGCACCCGTGGAACGCGCTCGGCTCGGTCGACGGCCTCCTCACCTTCCGGGGCAATCCGACCCGCACCTTCCACGGTCGAGGTCCGGTTCCGGCGACGCCGGTGATCGACTGGAGCGTGAGCATCGGCTGTTCGACGTCGACGGTCGGCGGCGAACCGAAGGAGTGGTGCGGTACGGGGTGGACCGGTCAACCACTGGTGTTCCCTGCGCCGAACGCCGGCGACGACTGGTGGGTGGCGGTCGGCGGCTACAACCGGGCCGTCAACTTCTTCGATCCCGCCACGGGCATGACGGTGTACCCGCCGTTCTTCACCGGCGACATCATCAAGGGAACGGCCACCGTCGACCCCGACGGGTTCCCGCTGCTCTACACCGGCAGCCGCGACGATTCACTGCACGTCGTGGCCCTCGACCGAGACGAGCCGACGGAACTCTGGGCCCTGGCGGCCGACGTCGGGGGCCGCACGCTGTGGAACAACGACTGGGACGGTTCACCGCTCGTGATCGACGATCTGTTGATCGTCGGCGGGGAGAACTCCCGGTTCTACGTGGTGAAACTCAATCGGGGCTACGACGCCGACGGGCTCGTGACCATCGACCCGGAGTTGCTGTCGTCGGTCGAGGGCTGGGACGATGAGCTGCTCGCCGACCTCGGCGACGTGGAGGTCTCGATCGAGAACTCCGTGGCCGTCAGTGGTTCCGTGGCCTACTTCGCCAACTCGGGTGGCCTGGTGCAGGGTTGGGATCTGGCCCCGGTGGCCGACGGCGGCGTTCCCGAACGGGTCTTCCGGTTCTGGGCCGGTGACGACATCGACGCCTCCGTGGTGATCGACGCCGACGGGCAACTCTACGTCGGTGCCGAATACGAGCGCGGTACGGCCCGCTCCCGCGAGCTCGGCCAGGTTCTCCGGCTCGATCCGTCGAATCCCGACGACCCGGTCGTGTGGAGTCTCGAAGCCAACGCCGGTCTCGACACCGGGGTGTGGGCCACGCCGGCGCTGCATCGGGACCTGGTGCTGGTGGCGACCGACGACGGACGGGTGCTCGGCATCGATCGCGCCAACGGATCGCTGCGGTGGACACTCGAGCTGGACGGTCCGCTGTGGTCGTCACCGGTGGTGGTCGACGACACCCTGATTCAAGGCGACTGCGGCGGTGGCCTGCATGCCTTCGACGTTGCCGACACCACGAGCACCCCGAGGCCGCTGTGGACGCTGACGCTCGACGGATGTGTCGAATCGACCCCTGCGGTGTGGGACGGGCGAGTTTTCGTGGGGACCCGGGCCGGGACGTTCCACGGTATCGGTGAGGCCGACCCCGGGGCCGGAGGCGGCACCGACGCTACGGCGCCAGAAGGTTGATCGAGACCGAATCCGTGGCGAGCACCATTCCGCCGGCGTAGACCGTGGCGGTGACGGTCAGGGGGCCCGGTGACAGCAGATCCCAGATCGGGTCGTTCCTTGGGAACGTCTTGCCCGGTACGGGGTAGCAGAGCTGACCTGAGTCGTAGCCGGTTTGCGTGATCCGGAAGCAGTAGCTGGTGGCCCCTATCAGGTTGATGACACCGACCCGCATTGGGGCGCTGCCGATCTGCACGTCCCGAAGGGGATTGTTGATGATCCGTGATCGGTTGAGCGAGATCTGGATGGTGTCGGAGACCGACCCGAACGGACCGGTCGCCGTGGCTCTCACGGTGACCAGGCCGGGCCCGATACCGGCGGGCCGAGCCGGGAGCTGGTAGGTCGTGCCGCCCGAGCACACTTCCAGTGCGGTGACGCCGCTTTGGATGAACGTCCAGCAGTACTGGGTTGCACCCGACACGAAGGTGGCGGCGAAATCGGTGGGGGTCTCGAACGAGTGGCTGGTGCCGTTGCCCGGCGCGGCGATGAACAGGTCGACCGCGGCGGTGGTCGGCGTGGTGGTCGGGGTGGTCGGGGTGGTCGGCGTCTGCCCGGTGGTGACGGTGGTCGGGTTGGTCGCCGGTGTCGACGTCGTCGCCCTCGTCGTGGTGACCGTGGTGGGGATCGTGCCGCTGACGTTGGGCCCGGGGTTGAGGGTGGTGGCCGTGTTACCCGTGGCGGCGGTGGTCGGGCTGCCAGTGGGGTTCGCGCCCGAGTTCAGGCCCGGATTGGCCACGGCGGGTTGGGTGGTGCTCGAGCCGCGACCGGATGACTGGCCGGAACCGTTGCCGGCCGGGGGGGTGCCACCGTTGATGGTGGCGCTCTGGTCGAGGTTCGATGCACCGGCGGTCGTCGCATCGGGCGCGAACGAATCCTGGGCCGTCGGGCTCCCGGGGTTGGTGCTCGCTCCGGCCGCGGTCTCACCGCCGGCCTCGTCGGCGATCTTGCCGGCGCCGCTACGCGACAGCTTGGAGTCATCGGAGGTGAAGTTGGCACCACCCGATCCGCTGGAGCTGAACGAGCCCTGACTGCCGTCGGTTTCGGAGAGTGCGGCCCCGGCCACCGGATCGTCGGTGCCGGAATCGGAATCGCCCAGAACCGCCGTCATCGCTCCGGCGATGATCGAGAAGCAGAGAACACCGGTGGCGATACCGACGAAGACCGGGTGATCTTCGAGCCAGGCAAGGAGCTCGGCCCTGTCGGGAATGCGACCGGAGACAGCGTTGACCGACCCATCCGCCTCCCTCACGGCGAAGGGCGCTTCCTGCTCCCCCTCCGTCAGATCGATGAGGTGAATCGAGCTTTGAGAGCTGCTCGCACTCGTCTCATGGACATCGTATGCCACGTGGTCAACGTATCGCATCTAGGCCCTTCGACACCCACCGCCGAGCGCAAATACCGCTAATTGGGTATGCCGCCGAAAGCCGCTGTCGCCGATCCGTGAACGGGACGCGAAATCCGCTGATTTCAGGCGGTGTGGGGCTGCCAGAGGCGCTGGGCGTTCACCGTCGATCCGCCGACAAGCAAGGCGATGGCACCCCCGAGGGTGGCCACCGCGGCGACCATGAAAGCGAGCCGGTAATCGGCCTGATCCCTGACCATCCCGAGAGCGAACGGACCGGCCGCCACACCGGCGGTGCCGATGAGCTGGTTGAAGCTGTAGATGCGGCTGTACTCGGCGACGCCGAACGCCTCGGCCAGGAGTAGCGGTTGGAGCATCAACAGGTTGCCGATCGACATGCCGAGGATCACCGAGGATCCGACGAGCGTGAGCGGCGTGGTCGCCAGCCCGAGCAGCGTCAGGGACACGACTTGGAGGACGGC
>JBFHME010000189.1:0-6236 GCA_041594435.1 Acidimicrobiales bacterium | reverse complement strand
TGCGCCCGGCATAACGCGACCGGCGGCCGCCCCGGGCGGGTACGAGACCGCTACTCGATGTAATCCGGCCAGGAACGGTCCTTGTCGGACATGATGCGTTCTCCTGCGTCCGGCCACTCGATGGCGAAGGCCGGATCGTCCCAGCGAACGCCGGTTGCGTGATCGGGTTGATGGAACGTGTCGATCTGGTAGCCGACGACCGTGTCGTCGGTGAGCGTCTGAAAGCCGTGGGCCAGACCGGGGGCCACGTAGAGCTGACGACCGTTTTCCGGGTTGAGCTCGAACGCCTTCCATTGAAGATAGGTGTCGGAGCCAGGGCGAAGATCGAGGATCACGTCGTAGATGGCGCCACGCTCGCAGCGGATCAGCTTCGTCTCGCCGTGGGGCTCGGTCTGATAGTGCATGCCACGCAACGTGTTGGCCCGGATGTTGTAGGAGATGCTGCCCTGAACGAACCCGGCGGTCAGGCCCTCCTCGGAGAACTCGTTCACGCACCAGGCGCGCGCGAAGTAGCCGCGTTCGTCGCTGTGGCGATCAGGGTCGACGGTGTAGAGGCCGTCGATTGGCGTCGATTGAAAAAACATCGCTGGCTCCTGGGACAGGCTTCGATGAGGTGCCCGCGCCGAGGCCGTCGATGGTGGCGACCACGACCGAGGTCGGGTTACGCCTCGGTGATGCCGGCCTTTATGGCGGCCACCACGTCGTCGGGAACGTCCGACATCCCGTGGGCCTCGGCCGCATGTTTGGCCGCTGCCGCCAGCACCTCGTCCTCGGTTTCGCCGGTGACGACTCCGTCACAACCCTCCACAACGGTCCCGCAGGCGAACTGCTTCATCGTTGAGCTCCTTCCTGATTCCAGTGTTGACGTCGCCATGGTAGTGCAGCCGTGTTCCGTTCGCTTGCGCAGCAGGGATCGTGAGCCGACGGCGACCCTCCCGTTCGCTCGCCGGGGCCCGTCGGCTAGTCGGAGTCGGCCGCATCGGCCTCGACGGCCTCCCGCAGGCGCTCGAAGACATCGGGCATGGCGCTCAACACCCGAGCCCAACTGGCGATGAAGGGAGTGTCCATCGGATGGTTGACATAGGCCTCGCCGGCGGCGACGAGAGCCTCGGCGAACACGTCGACCGTACGCTCCTCGAGGTGACGATCGGTGTGAAGCCCGTTGATCACCGCATTGTTGTGATGGACCTCCACCAGATCCAGCGCCTCACGGTAGTAGGCCGCCTTGAGCGATCGGAACGTGGCCGGGGTGAACACCGCACCATCGATCGCCAGCTTCCGGAACATCGCTTTGCCGATGTCGATCGCCATCTTGTGGATCCCGGCGGTGGGGTCGTCGCCGGAGAGCCGCTGGTGCTTGTGGTCATACGCGTCCGCGATCTCCACCTGACAGATCCGTCTCGGCGTGTATCGGCGGTACACCTCGGCCAGGACACCGACCTCCAAGCCCCAGTCGTTGGGGATGCGCATGTTGCGGACGACATCGGCATGCATGGCCGCCTCTCCCGCCAACGGATAGCGGAAGCCGGCCAGGTAGTCGATGTAGTCGTTGGGACCGAGCACGGTCGTGAACGCCCGAAGCAGCGGCTCCATGAAGAGCCGGACGACCCGACCGGTCAGTTGGTGCCCGTCGGTCCGGTAGTAGTAGCCCTTGGCGAAGGCGTAGCCGAACGTCGGGTGAACGACCGGGTAGAGGAGCCGGGCCAACATCCGCCGGTCGTAGGTCAACACGTCGGCGTCGTGGAGGGCCACGACCGACGCCCGACCCGAAGCGAGGAAATAGCCGAAACAGAACCACACGTTGCGGCCCTTCCCCTCATCGGTCGGCGCCACACCAAGCTTTCGCAGCTCGCCGTCGAGCGCCTGGAGGCGAGGCCCGTGGTGCCACAACAGGCGGTGCCGCTGCGGCAGCGCCGAGAAGAACTGCCGCGCCCCGTCGAAGCCGGCCCGGTCGGCCTGGTCGATACCGATGATGATCTCGCTCAGGTATTCGACCGCGCCCAGTTCCTCGACGATACGGCGAAGTGCCGGACCCTCCAGCTCGGAAACGAGCGCTGGGATGACCAGTGCCATCGGCCTCGACGCCGACCAGGAGATCAGGTCTCTTTCGAGCTCACCGGCCGGCCGATCGCCCAACCGATGCAGGGTCGGGATGCGCCCGAACTGCGAGAAGTCACCCATCAGCGGCCCGACGGCGATCATGCAGCGGTGCGTTCATCGAGGCCAAGGGTAGAGGATCCGCCCATGGGAGCCCCGGTCGAACCGGCGACGGGCTCCGGCCAGCACAGCGTAGAATAAGGACTCGGTCCACACGGCGGATCCAGCGGGCGGCGTTCCGCACGGGAGGGCAACACGATGTCAACACCGACACGACACTTCGCTTTCCTCGACGGTGTCCGGGGCTGGGCCGCCTTGGCGGTGCTGCTCTATCACCTGCGGATCGACCGGCCCGAAACAGACCTGGTGCTGTCCCGCATACCGGATTGGGTGCTCGATGCACTGAGCGCCGGCAACCTCGGCGTTGCGGTGTTCTTCGTGTTGAGCGGTCTGGTCATCGCCTACTCGTTGCGAGCCAACCTCGAAACGTCGCAGTCCGAGACCGTCGATCTCGAGAACCGGTCGAACACCGAAGGCGATCGCCCGGCGTTCGACGCCGTCAACTTCATCACCCGTCGGATCGTTCGCCTGACGCCCCCGTACCATGCGGCCATCGTCGTGGCACTGCTCTTTGCGCTCGGAGCGTCCCTCGAGGGCGGACACGACTATCTCCCAGGCGGTGCACCGTTCGGCGCGGTCCGCCTGTTCACCCATCTGATCTACGCCCAGGAGCTGTTCGGTTTCGTCAACTTCAACGACGTCTTCTGGACACTGTCGATCGAGCTCCAGTTCTACCTGGTCTTCGCCGCCCTGGTGTTCGCCCAGGATCGTCTGGGCCGGGTTCACCGACCGGCGGCAACGCTGCCGATCCTCTACGGAGTGTCGGCGGCGATCTCCCTGCTGTGGCCGTTCGGTCTGCTCGGCGACGACAGCCGAGCCGTGTGGTTCATGCCCCTGTGGTATTCCTTCCTGCTCGGCGTCCTGATCTTCGCCCGCTGGCGCCGTCAGATCCCGGCCTGGGCGCTGGTCGTCTACCTGGTGCTGCTCACGGTCGCCCCGCTGGTTTCGGGCCGGAACGGGCGGTTCGCCTGGGTGTCGGTGGCGACGACCGCGCTGCTGTGGATCGCCGTCGAACGGAAGCGTCTGGGCCGCTGGCTGTCCGACCGGGCCTCCCAGTTCCTGGGGCGCGTGTCGTATTCGCTGTACCTGATCCACACGCCGGTGTTGGGAGCGGCGCTGGTGGCGATGGCCAAGGTGCTCGGTGAGCCCACCGCCGGCAAGCAGCTCCTCGGGATCGTGGTCGCCGTGGTGGTGAGCCTCGTGGCGGCGGAGGTGTTCTATCGGGCGATCGAACGACCGGCCGTCGTGATGAGTCGCAGATTGAAGAGGGGCGGAACTCGACCGCCGGGTCAACCCCGGAATCGCCGGGTCACGATCATGCCATGACGTGAACCGGGGTGCCGTTCGGCAGTTCGCCGGGCAGATACTCGGCGATGTGCATCGGCACCCGGACACAACCGTGACTGGCCGGATAGTTCGGTACCGACGTCGCCCCGTGGAAGGCGATCCCTCCGATGAAGTAGAGCGGGTTGTAGAGCCGCCCGATGTCGAGGCTCGATTCCCGCCAGCCCTTGATCCGGCGCTGGATGTGGAAGCTGCCCGTCGGGGTGATCGAGGAGCCGCTGTGCTCCTCGTTGGCCCACGGAATGCCGCTTCCGCTCGAAATGTGGCTGATCAACACCGGTACGCTCCGGCCTGGGTCATACACCTTCAGGAGCTGTTGCGACAGGTCGACCTCGACCCAGCGGTCGTCGTGCGCGTGCACCGGAGCGCCGAGATGCCCGTCGAGCAGACGGGAGTATGCCCAGTCGTCGGCCGGCCCCCAGTTGCCGTCGACCGGGATCCCGGCCAGCTTCTCCAGAGCCCAGATCGCCTGAATGGTCCGGGTTCCATACTCGCCGTCGGGGGCGCCCGGGTCGAACGGTCCGGCGGCCAACAGCTTCTGCAGCTTCTCGACCTCGGCCCCTTCGTCGTCGACGGTGACCACCAGGCCGTCGTACTCGTAGTGATACAAGGCATCGATCGTCGGCTGGTTCACCGTGCCGGTTTGCACCAGTCCGGTGACCTTCTGGAACGCCGTCACGGCCCGCTCGGTTCGCGGCCCGTAGTCGCCGTCGGGAGTACCGGCGGTAAACCCGATGTCGTTGAGCCTGGTCTGCAGGTCGACGACGTGATCGCCGCTGTCGCCCCGCTCGGCCGGAGCCAGGGCCAGACCGAGCACCTCGGCGGGATCGGGTTCGGTGGTGGTGGTCGTCTCGGGGACCACGGTTGTCGTCGGCGCAGCCACCGTCGTCGTTGGTTGATCGCCGGTGCTCGACTCCGAGCCGATCGACGAATCGCCGGCGACGGGGCTCGCCAGCCCACCGTTGTCGTCGGACCCACCACCGGAGCACGAAGCCAGAAGGAGCAGCAGAAGAAATCCCGTCGCCATCGCCTCGATGCTGCGCTTCATGCCCACCTCGAACCCCTCTGCCGCTGGTTCCGGCCGCCTCATGGCCCTCTCCAGAGTATCGCGCACCGGCGGCACGGTTCCTGATCAGGCGCTCGGGCTTCGACGGAGTCGTAACAATCCACCGACGCCTGTCGCCAGGAGTACGGTGAATGGTTCCCGATCACCGGTCGCTACGGTTGACCGGCATGTCGAACGGTTCCAAGCATTCCGGTGAAGGCCGCTCGGAGGTCGACGTTCCCACTGCGCCACCGGAGCGCCGGGTGTTCGCCAACCGCACCCTGAACCTTCGCTCCATCCAGGCCGTCGGCTACGACATGGACTACACCCTGATCCACTACAAGGTCGAGGAGTGGGAGGAGGCGGCCTTTCGCCACGCCCGGAAGAACCTCGCCGCCTTCGGTCTGCCCGTCGAGCAGTTCGGCTTCGATCCCGACGCCTTCACCATCGGGTTGACGTTCGACCTCGAGGCGGGCAACCTCCTGAAAGCGACCCGATTCGGTTACGTGGTACGGGCCAGTCACGGCACACGGATG
Source organism: Acidimicrobiales bacterium (assembly GCA_041594435.1). Classification (GTDB taxonomy): domain Bacteria; phylum Actinomycetota; class Acidimicrobiia; order Acidimicrobiales; family SZUA-35; genus JAHELU01. Next base: position 1,094 of record JBFHME010000189.1, on the reverse strand, counting down.
TTGCCGTTCGACGAACGGCGCCGCCAGTACACCGAGACGATCGTCGAACTGTCCGAACCCCGCTTCGAATTCATGAACACGCTGTTCGAGCTGTCGCGGGCATCGTTGTGGTGTCAGCTCGTCGACTCCCACGATCGATCACCGATCCCGGGGGTTTCCGGCTACGCCGACCTGTACCGGGTCGTCGACAAAGCCCTGGCCGACACCCACCTCGACGGAGCGCTGAAAGCCGAGATCCTCACCGACCCCGACCGGTTCATCGACCCCGACCCGGATGTCGTGCCGACGCTGATCGACCAGCGATCCGCCGGCAAGAACCTGCTGCTGATCACCAACTCCGATTGGGCCTACACCCAGCAGATGATGGCTCACACCGTCGATCCATTCTGCCCTCCCGGCCGGTCGTGGCGGGATCTCTTCGACATCGTGATCGTCTCGGCCAACAAACCCCGCTTCTTCCAGGGCAACAACCCGATCTACAAGGTGGTCGACGAGGAGCGCTCACTGCTTGCGCCCCATCGTGGCCTCCTGGAGCCCGGTTCGGTCTACTTCGGCGGTAACGCGCGCATCGTCGAGGACAGCCTCGGGCTCTCGGGCAGCCAACCGCTCTACGTCGGCGACCACCTGTTCGGTGACGTGCACGTCACCAAGGACGTGCTGCGGTGGCGAACCGCGCTGATCGCCCGGGAGTTGGAGGCCGAGATCCGGGCCGCCATCTCCTTCGCCGATCACCAGCGTGAACTGGAGGCGTTGATGTCGGACAAAGTGGCTCTCGACCGGCTCCAAGCCCATCTCCGACTGGCGGTACAACAGGGGACCAACGGATCGGGGCGAGGCTCCGCGATGCGCCGCGAACTCGACAAGGTGAGCGGGCGGGCCCTGGCGCTCGACGAACGGATCGCCCCGCTGGCCGCCGAGGCTTCCACGCTCGGCAATCCCAACTGGGGTCCGCTGATGCGAGCCGGCAACGACAAGAGCCTGTTCGCCCGACAGGTCGAACGCTACGCCGACGTCTACACGTCCCGGGTCTCCAACTTTCGCTACGAAACCCCGTTCGGCTACCTTCGGGCCGCCCGAGGCTCGCTCCCCCACGA
>JBFHME010000188.1:0-6300 GCA_041594435.1 Acidimicrobiales bacterium | reverse complement strand
GGCCTGATCACGTAGCCGTCGCCGGGCTCGATTCACAACCCCGTCCACGTTCTGTGCGGCCCAGCGCCGGAAATCCGGGCGCCTGCAGCACAGAATGGAGGGGTTGGGAGCGGACCGCCGCTATTTGAGGAACTTGCTCGTGGTGTTGTCGGCGAGGATCTTGCCGCCGGTCTGCTCGGTCGGACAGTAGTACACCGTGTAACGGCGATACTCGACCGTGTGGACGGTGTCGTCGCACCCGGTGCACGGTTCACCGGCCCGGTTGTGCACCTTCGACGGCCTGTCGGCACTCTTGCCGATGTCGTCCAGCGTCCGCTCGTGCTCGATGGCCGCGTTCACCACCGATCCGATGGCGGCGTGGAGCCGGTCGATCTCCTCGCCACCGAGCTTGGCCGCGTTGGCGAACGGTGACAGTCCGGCCTCGTAGCAGATCTCGTTGGCCAGCATCCGGCCCAGTCCGGCGATCACCGTCTGTTCCCGGAGAAGGCCGTGGATCCGGCGGGAGTGGGTGGCCAGCAGGTCGGCCAGCTGATCGCGGCCGAGTTCGGTGGCCTCCGGTCCGAGGCGATCGAGTGGCTCGACGGGCAGCGGGTCGCCGTCGACCACCCACACGCCGGCCTTGCGTTCGGTTCCCGCCTCGGTGAGAAGCCAGGCCTGTTCCTCCCCGCCGTCGTTGGTGAACACCCATCGGGCCAAACCGAACTTCGGCTTTCTCGATCGCTTCTCGTCGGGTCGGAGCCGGCCACCCTGCATGAGATGGACGACATGGCGGTGGCCGTTGGCGAACTCCATCACCAGGTACTTGGCTCGACGACCGATCGCCACCAGTCGCTGACCGACGGCACCGTCGGGCGGCGGGTCGAACGTCTTGAGGACGGCGAAGTTCAACGGCTCGAACCGGGTGAGTGTCCAGCCGGCCAGCGCAGCGGTCATGCGTTCGCTGTGGGCCTCTACCTCCGGGATCTCCGGCATGGGAGCAAGGCTAATGGGGAGTCACCGGTCTTTCATCCAGCAGAGCACCCACAGCGACCAGGCGGCCACCGGACCCGCCGTTCCGGGGTTCAGGAACCCCAGAAGTGGGCCTGGGGAACCCCAGAACGGGGGAGGACGGGAGAGGACGGAGAGGACGGGAGAGGACGGGAGGAGCGGGGGACGGCGGCGCGGTCTCCTAGTACGTCGTGCGGGATCGGAGATCGCCGAGTCGATCCTCGATCTCGGCCAGCCGGGCCTGGTGGCCGAGGAGGGCGGTGGTGTCGCCGCCGAGCCGGACCTCGCCGTCGAGAAAGGCCCGCTGGGCGCCGATCTCCCCCCGGGCGATGGCCGAGGCGATGTCGTAGGACATGGTGAGGCTCACGTCTTCGTGTTCGTCAGTGGCGGCGCCGCTTCGGTGCTCGGTGGCCAGGACACGCACACGGTCCGGTCCGAGCACGAGGCGGTAGCCGATGTCACGCCGGCCGCGGGGCAGATCGGTCACCCTCACCGCCACCGTCACGGGGCTGGGGATCGGGGTGAGCGCAGCCACGGCCTCATCGGCCTGGCGGAACCACTCGAGGCCGAGGTACTCGACCGGCTCGCTCACGATCGCCCCTCGGCTGCTGTGGTCAACACATCGCGCAGGCGCCTTCGTGCCGCCAGCTCGCGCTCGACCGGGTCGACGACGAGGTCGCGGGCCACCTGGACGACGGCCAGCTCGGCGTTGCCTCGAACCGCCGCGGCTCGGCGGCGGGCTCCGAGCCCGGCGAGCCGCCGGAACACGGCGCCCAGCAGCGCACCGAGCAGCAGCCCACCGATCAGCATGGCGGTGGGGTAGGGGATTCCGGTGTCGGCGATGTCGGGCGTCGGCACGTCGGGGAGTCGGAGATAGGCACCGAAGGCCAGCAGGCCCAACCACACGGCGCCGGCGATGGCGGCGACGGCGAGTGCGAGCTGGAAGGCATTGGCCGCCGTCCACCACCGGGGCGGTCGACCACCACCGGTGGCTCGGGCCGCCTCACTGACCACCGCGTCCAACTGGTTGTTGAGTTGGGCCTGATTCGGTGTGCCCACCTCGCTGATCCGTTCCGGCCACGGCTGGGGCAGGTCCGCACTGATGGTGGTGAGGGCCTGCCGCACGGCGTTCTCGGTGCGGGCCAACTGGATGCCCGAGAGTTGGGGTAGCGACGACCGTCCACTCGACCCGGGTCCGAGATGAAGGCGGCGCAACGGGTGGGGCCGCAGCCGTCGAACCCAGCGGGTGAACGGCCATCCGACCCGACCGGAGGCGTCCCGGCGATGGCCGGCCGCCACCGCGTCGGTCACGACCGCGAGCCCGGACGCGTCGACCAGATCGGCGGCTAGACGGTCGGTGATGCGAGGTGAAACCTCATCGGGGCCGCGCTTAGGCCCGAGATCGTCCAGAAGCGTCACCGCGGCCGCCGTCACATCGGCCCGGAGGCGGTCGATCATGGCGCTGCGTTCGGCCACGGTCTCGGCCAGGAGGGATCGCAACTCGGGGACGCCCTCCCCGGTTGCGGTGGAGACGGCCAGCACCGGTGCACCGGGCAGGCCGTCGGCGGCCAGGAGCCGCTGCAGGTCGACGACGCAGGCCTTGGTGTCGGCGTCGGTCAGGAGATCGACCTTGTTCAGCACCATCGCCGTGACCGCCCCGTGGTACGAGAGCTGACGCAGGTACTCGTGCATCGCCTTGTCGCCGTACTTCTGGGCGTCGGTGACCCAGACCAGCAGGTCGGCGTGTGCGGCGATGCGCTCCATCTCGAGGCGATGACCGACCTCGACCGAATCGTGATCGGGAACGTCGAGGAGGACCAGCCCGTCCACTGCCGAGGTGAAGGGGTTCGAGTGACCGGCTGGGCCGGAACCGGCGGTCACGTGATGGCGGTTGGGCACCTCCAGCCAGTCGAGCAGCGGCTGGGGATCCTCCGCTCCCCACCAACAGCCGAGCGTGCTCGACGTGGTCGGCCGGCGAACGCCGGTCGTGGCGACGTCGGACCCGACGAGTGCGTTGGTCAGTGACGACTTACCGCTGCCTGTCGCTCCGAGCAGCGCCACCAGGGTGTGATTCGTGCCGTGACGGAGCCGGTCCTGGGACTTGGTGATCACCTGCCGGGCCTGCTCGACGTGATCCGCGGGGAGCCGGTCGGCGGCCAGAGGGACCGCCTCGGCGAGCGCCTCCAACTGCGTGGGTAGATCGACGGGGCCACGACCGAAACGCCGCAGCTTCATCGGCTGCGCTCGAATCGTTCGAGGGCCTTCGCCATCTCCTCGGTCGTGTCGCCAACACCGACGAGCTCGGCGAGACGCAGCCGGAACCTGTCGGCGTCGGCGTCGAGCAGCGCGCCGATCCGTTCGAGCAGGAGTCGCTGGGCCTGGGCCGCCAGCTCCCGGACCGCCTGCTCGCCGAACAGTGCGCTCAGCAGTGTCTGGGAGATCCCGGCCGTTCCCGCCCCGATCGCCACTTCCGCCCCGGTCAGGCCGGCGGTTTGCGCGAAGATCACCAGCATGAGCGCGATACCGACGCTGTTGACCCCGACGGCCAGAACCCTGGCGGTCGTGCGTTTGCTCGCGCCCTGCTCCCGCACGAGCTCGAGAATGTCCTCCTGCCAGGCCTGGACCTCGCCCCGGACCTGGGCCCGAAACGCCTCCGATGCCTGCTCGAGCGTTCGGTCGTCGGCCAGCACCTGCCGGCCTCCGGGCAGGCTCTTCCACGTGGAGGCCGTGGTCGACGCGGCCCGATCGGCATGATCGATCAGCAGTTGCTCCAACGTGGAGGTGATCTCGCCCTGCACCTCGACCGTCTGACCGGTTCGGCCGGTGAGGAACGCCCCGACCCGATCCCGGATCAGGGAGATCCTCGACTGAACGGCCCGCATCAACTCGGCGGTGCCGATCAGCTCCTGCCACCGCTCCAGAACCTCGCCCCGGAGCAGCGTGCCCGATCGAATGTCGGCCGCCAGCCGGTTTCTCGTGTCGGCGTAGGTTCGCTGCATCGACTGGTCGAGTTCGGTGACCGCCGCGATCTGCTCGGCTCCGGCATCGATGACGGTCCGGGTGCGGGGCCCGATGCTTTCCATGGCACCGTCGAGGGTGGCGCGCACGACGGCGGCGCGTCGCTCGGCGTCGGAGGCAAGCCCGGTCAGCAGGGCTTTGATGTCGGCGATGGACTCGCCGGGAAGCATGGCGACGTCCACCGGCTGTTGCTCCACAGGAAACACCGCCACCTCGCTGAGGCCGGCGTCGGTGAGCATCGAAACGAAATGGGTGACGATCTCGTCCGTGGCACCGGGCGGGATGCGGTTGACGATGCAGGCCAACGAGGTACCGCGGCTGCGGGCCTGACGGAGGAAGTCCCAGGGGACGGCGTCCGCGTAGCGCACCGCCGTTGTGGCGAACAACCACAGGTCGGCGGCCGAGAGGAGCTGGGTGGCCAGTTCCCGGTTGGCCTCTTCGACCGAATCGATGTCGGGCGCGTCGATCAGCGCAAGACCCGGTTCCAGCGAGTCGGTGGTGATCAGCCGCAACACCGTCCCCGTGACCGTAGACACCGGCCCATCGCCGGCCTGGCCCGTGACCCGGGGAAGATCGGGGAGCACATCGCCCCCGGCGAACCATTCCCGATCCTCCGGATGACAGATGAGGACGGGCGCGCGGGTCGTCGGACGGAGCACACCGGCCGGTGAGATCTCCCGGCCGACGATCGTGTTGGCGATCGTCGACTTTCCCGAGCCGGTCGAACCCCCGAGAACGACCAGCAGCGGAGCGTCGAGCCGGCGAAGGCGGGGCACGAGGTAGTCGTCGATCTGATGGGCCAACTCGTCGCGGATCTGACGGGCCGGTTTCGCCGATCCGAGGTCGAGCGCCAGACCGGTCGCCCGTAGTGCTTGGCCGAGTCCCTCAAGTGCGGCAATGGTTTCCAGAGGGTTTGCTGACATCAGACTCACAGGTTAGGTCACCGGGGCACCGAAAGAATCCTCCGTGCGAAGTTTCGCCGGAGCCGGTTCAGCGTCCTTGCGTTGCGCCCTCCGGTCACCGGAGGCCGCTTCGACGGTGAGGTGATGTTCTGTTTTTGCGCGCTGGGAAAGTAGTTGAGAGCGGGATAATATGGCGATCAGGATCTTTCAGCGTGGTCACGAACCGCGTAGGGCGGCGGTGCAGTATGCTGAACGATGATGATCGGAGTACCGTTCCTGCGAGGATGGCTCCGGTCAGAGAAAAAGTCTTGGAGAATTGATCGACTGAGGGATAGAGCAAGTAGTCGGTCCTGTTCGCAGGTCGGCGGCGGTTCAGTCGCCCGGACGGCCGCCGGCCTGCTCCTTGTGCAACGAGAATCGGGTCCAGAACACCGGGGGCCGTCATGATCGACAGCCCCGTTCCGCTTGTCGATCCTGCTCGCCCCGCTCCAGGTCGAGGTGAGACACACCGACTCGTGGCCTCCGGCTCCGGATTCGCCTTCGCGGCGCAGTTCGAACAGCGTGAGGGTCTGGCGGGCTTTCAAACGGTGGTTTTCGGCCTGGAGTCGACGGGCCGCCGGCAGCCGTCGTCGGGTCCGCAGCCGGTCGTCATCAGCGCGGTCGACATTGCGATCGGGCACCGATGGGAGCTGCGGACCTCGGGTCTGTGGGCCGAACAGGTGCGGGAGCGGCCTTTCGACCATTGGAGCTACGGGCTGGAGGCCTTCGCCCTGGCCATCGACGAGCCCGACGAGCTTTTGCGGCGGGCGCTCGGCCACCGCGTTCCCCTCGGGTGGGAGCTCGATTTCGTGGCCGGTGGGCCGCCGGCGGCCACGGCCGACGGCGAACCCGGTTCCTTCACCCAGACGGGCACGATCGAAGGCCTCCTCCTCACCGGCGGCGGGGAGCACCCGATCGAGGGGGCCGCCCTCCGCTCCTACTTCACCGGCGAACGTCCCGCCCACACCGATGTCGACGAGCTCGACCACCGGCAACGGTCGCAGCCCGGTTCGGTCGTTCTGCCGACGATGCACGGTCCCTGGACGGTCGGACGCAGCGGGCCGGCCGGGTAGGTGGTCGCGACGGCAATGGCGACCGGCAACCCCGGAGTGATCGCCGCGTGGCGGGGTTACCTTCGGCCGGCCATCTTCCGGTTGGCCACCTTCGACTTGATGTAGTCGCGGTTCATGTAGGCGATGAAGTCCTGGCTGATTTCCTTCGGGCAGGCCTCCGTGCACTCACCGTGGTTGGTGCAGGACCCGAAGAACTGCTCCATGGTCTCGACCATGGCCTCGCTGCGACGGAGACGTTCCGGCTGGCCCTGGGGTAGCGCGTTGAGGTGCCACAGCTTGGC
>JBFHME010000187.1:0-6356 GCA_041594435.1 Acidimicrobiales bacterium | reverse complement strand
CAGCTCGATCGTGAACCGGGAGATGAGTCCGCTGCGGATCAGCCGCTTGAGACGTTCCGATGCGGCCGAGATGCTGATGGGCACCTCGTCGGCCAGATCGGTGACTGAGATTCTGCTGTCGTTCTGCAGGAGGCCGATGATTTTACGGTCAATTGCGTCCATAGCCGCAAAGTATACTGAGCAATGGGCATTGCGGCCGGAAGATCCGCAAAGTCTGATCCGTCGATTCAGGCACACTGACGGCATGTTGATTTTGATTGCCGGAGTCGTCGTCGGACTTGCCTCGGTTATCCCGCTCGGACCGATGTCGATGACCATCATAGGAGTGGCCACCCAGCAGGGCCGGCTGGCCGGCGCCCATGCCGCCGCCGGTGTCGTGGCCGGAGATCTGTTCGCCGCCTCGGCCGCCGTGGCCCTGGCCCTGGCCGGAAGTCACCTGCCCGACGGCATGTTCATCGGACTGCAGATGGCGGCGGTCGCCGTCCTGGTCGTGGTCGGACTGCTGCTCATCATGCGCACCGAACGACTGAGCTCGCTGGCCGGCGACATCGAACGGCCGGGCAGTGTTCTGTTCACGCTGACGGCGCTCTCGCCCATCACGATCGGCTCCTGGCTCGCCATCCTGATGGCCAGCCCATTCGTCGCCAACCCGGCCCAGCTCGGTCTGTTCGTGGCCGGCATCATCGTCGCTTCCGGTGTGTGGCACCCGGTGCTGGCCATGGGGGCGGCGTCGGTCGGTCCCCGCCTGAGTCAGCCACTGCTGTTCAGCCTGGCCCGACTGGGTGGAGTGTTCATGATCGGCCTGGCCGCCGTGATGGTATTGCTCGGCGGCTGACGGGCGTCGGCGCGGGTCAGAGCTCGAACGTTTCGATCGCTTGGTACCGAACAACGCCGGTCACGTCCATGGTCTGGAACAGCGTGAGACAGTGCGCCGTGAACCGCAGTCGGCCCCAGTCGACGACCATGAGATCGGAGAGATCCTGCGGCGGACGGATCCGGCTCAACGTGAGATGGGGTCGGTAGGAGCGTTCGTCGGGCGGGATGCCGATCGACGTGACCAGCTCCTCGGTCGCTGCGGCCAAGTCCACGAGCGGCGCCGATTGGACCCCAACCCACAGGACCGTGGCCCGGTCCGGTCGGGGAAAAGTGCCGATCCCGGTCAGGGTTATCCCGACGGGACCCGCGGGCCAGCCCGGTTCGGCCGACCGCGCGTGATCCAGGCCCGCCAGCAGGCGATCGAGGGTGACGTCGTCGACCGAGCCGAGGAATCGAACCGTGATGTGCCAGTTGTCGGGCGGCGACAAGCGGCCGGGGAGCGGCCACTCGTCGTCGTACGCGCTGGCCAACATCTGGGCCAGCAGCGATTTGGTTTCCTCATCCAGCTCGACGGCCAGGAACAGCGGTCCCACCACCGATCGAGCCTACCGGCCGGTCCGTGACCGGATCCCGCTACGGCAACTTCGCCATCACCACTCGCCGGCCTGATCCGGCGACGAACATGCCGCCCGTCTGACCCATCCGTTCCTGGTAGCCGGCATCGGGTAGGAGCTTCGCCATCGCTTGATCGATGGTCGCCGCGTTGTCAAAGCTCTGGATCCACGACATCTCACTGAATGCGCCGGCAGCGTTCATGGTGAACATTCCTGCGGTACCGGTCAGCTCCGAAACGTAGTCGAGCAGGTCGACACCCCAGTTGACGGCGTCCATCATCCGGCCCGGCACGGCCGAGGCCGCGGAGACCATCACCAGCGGTGCCGGTTCGGAGCCCAACTCACCGGCCATGCCGATGACCTGTGACATGAAGGTCTCGGCCGGGCCCTCCACGATGTCGACCCCGGTCTTGAGTTTGGCGTGATAGTCGGCGTCGCCCATGACCGCCTGATTGACGGACATGTACTGTTCGAAGCTGTCGATCCGGGCCGAGAGATAGAACGTTCCGATCGGGACACCGGCGGCTCCGGCCCACGCCCAGAACGGCACGCCGGATATCGACGAGACCATGTCTCGAACCGAGGTAATGTACTCGACCGCCTCCTGACCCATTCCCCGCCGCGCCTGTAATTGAGCACCAAAAAGATACATGATCGAACTCCGTTGTTCAGGCGGTCGCCCGACTCGCACTGCGCGGGCCCCTCCGTTTCAAGCCGACCGTTCACCGCGGGCGCTGTCAAGCGCTGTAACCGGTTTGACATATAGCGATTCGCCGTGCAGACGATTGACGGCGACCGCCTGGTGTGCCAGGGTCCGACGATGCCGTTGACCGACTATCGCATCGAGCCGTTCACCCACGACGGGATCACCCACGATGTGTACCACCGGGGCGAGGGCCGCTGTGTGCTGGTTGCCGCGGAGATCCCCGGCATCACCCCGAACGTGGTTGCGTTCGCCGACCGTCTGGTCGACCTCGGCCTGTCGGTTGCCCTGCCCTCGATGTTCGGCACCCCCGGTGCGCCGGCGACGACTCGGAGGCAGCTCACGACGGCGCTCGGCGCCTGCATTAGCCGCGAGTTCCACTGCATGGCGACACGCGACTCGTCGCCGGCCACCGACTGGCTCCGTTCGTTGGCGCGTCGGCTGCACGCCACCCACGGTGGGCCGGGCATCGGTTTCGTCGGGATGTGCCTCACGGGGGGCTTCGGCCTGTCCATGATGCTCGACGACACCGTTGTCGCTCCGGTTCTCAGCCAGCCGGCCCTGCCGTTCCCGATCGGCGGTACCCGGAAGGCGAGCACCGGGCTGAGCGAATCCGAACTGGCCCGGGTTGCCACCCGGGCCGCCGACGGGTGCCCGGTCCTGGGTCTGCGGTTCACCGGTGATCCCGGGGTTCCCGGCGAGCGCTTCGCCACACTGCGGGAGGCGCTCGGTGACAACTTCGTCGGCATCGAGATCACCAGTCCGGATCCGGTGCACGACATACCTCGGTCCGCCCACAGCGTGCTGACCGAGCATCTGCAGGACGAACCGGGCAACCCAACACACGATGCGCTCAACCAGGTGCTGGACTTCCTCGCTGAGAGGCTTGATTCACCGGGGGGATAGCGGGTGATCCGTCCTGGTCGGGGCCGGGTGCGATGATCGAGCGTCGGTGGAGTCGTCGACCGGATCCGGCGGTGTCGCCCGGCCGTTCAGCCGATACAGGAGTGGCGATTCCCAGAGAGCCCCAAACCAGCGCCGAACCGGCGACTGCAGCGCCAGGCCGGCCAAGGCCACGATTCCGCCGACGATCACATCGGCCACCCAGTGGTTGGCGGTCGCCACGACGGCAAAGGCCATGGCCATCGGCATGAGCACGGCGGCGGCTTTGAAGAAGAGACCTCTGGCCGTCCTGGCCCAGGCGATGCCCACCAGCAGGTTCCAACCGAAATGGAGGCTGGGGACGGCGGCGTACTTGTTGATGAGGGCCGGAGGTTGCAGCAGCCGATACGACACGGAGCGAATGGTCACGGTGTCGATGAAGCCCGGTCCCTGGAGCCGTGGCGGGGTCACCGCCCACGTGGCGAAGATCACCAGCCCGATTGCGCCGGAGATGAACATCGCATCCCGGAGCACGAAGAACTCTTCACGATGCCGAACCGCCAGCCATACCAGCGTTGCGATCACCACCGGCCAGTGACCCCAGATGTAGATCCAGTTGGCCACGTTCATGAGGAACTCGCTCTGGGCAATCGCCCGGTGAACGCTCAATTCGATGTCGATGTTCAGTTGGCGCTCGAGCGCGAGGAGCCGGGTGGCGTTGTTGTTGGCCTGAGCCGGATTGCCCTCGGTCAGCCCTCGAACGCCGAAGTAGGCCATGGCGGCGAGAAAGATCAGAACCGCTTGGCGCGCACTAAAGAACAGCGAGCGAGCCATTCATGTAGTAGAACACAGAACCTTGCCGAAGTGTAGGGGCCTGAGTCCCTTTCGTTTCCGGAGGACCGATGATCCGTCCACGACGCACGGTGCGCGTCGGTACCGGGGACGTTGGGCCCTTCCCGGTTCTCGCCGGTGCGACGAGACTGGAGATGATCTCGTAGGAGGCCGCAGTGGAGCGTTCCCACGTCACCACGTGGATCATCGATGTGGTCGTCGGCGGCTTCGTCGGCATTCTGATCGGTGCGATCGTCGCCGTCAACATCGTGATCTTCCTCGGTCCCGAGGAGGGGTACGAGGCCGACCTGTACGAGGTCTTCTCCGACAGCCCGCTCGTCGGGATGCTCGCCCTGGGGGCTCTCGTTGGCGGACCGGCGTTTGGTATCGTGCTGGTCCGCCGGCTCCGCCGTCAGAGCCGCGACGATTCCTCCCACGAGAACAACGGCCGCCCGTTCGGCCCCTGACGTTCCTTTCATTCAACCCTTCGGGTGGTGAGCCGGCACGGCGACGCCGTATCGCGCGCTGCAACCGGAATTCACATCCGGCGTCGCTTCGAGCTGTTCGGTGAGGCGCTTGCCCGGGCGCTAGACAGGTTGGGTGTCGACGCCCGGGTGGGGCCGGTGCCGGGGGAGTACTGCGAGGGCGAGTTCAGCGTCAACGACGGCGGCCGCACGAAGCCGGCCCTGCCCCGCCGAGTGCCGTGACCGGTTCCTCCCTGGTCGCGCACCAGGGAGAATACGAAAGCCGAGGCCTATTCCGATCATCCGGGAACCGGCGGCCGATGGGGAACGTCCAAGCCCATACAAGCCGGGGCCACCGGTGGCCCCGGGCTGCGTTAGGATTTGATCGAGCAGAGAGCCGGATCGGATGAGCCTCGCACCACTCCAGAAGCATTGGCGCCCCGTGGCCGCGGTCGCCGCCGGGTTGACGGTTCTGGTCGGCGGCATCGTGTTCCTCCAGCGCGGCGATGGCGGAGACGCCGGGGTGCCATCGGGCGGAACCCCGGGAGTCGGGTCCGTCGGAGCCTCGACGACAGGAGGACTGGCGATGGGTGATCTGTTGCGGATCCGGCTGAGCGAGGGGCAGGCCTTCCCGGCCGCCCTCTCCCAGGTTCCGGTGGTCGAAGGCACGGTGCTGTCCGACGCCGAGGTGGCAGCCGTCCTGGCCCGCCTCCCCGAACTGGAATCCGACCCCGACGACCGCCGGGAGTTCAACCGACCTGCCGAATCGTTGCGGCCACCCCTGGTGGGCGACACCGTGGAGACCGCGTTCCCGCCCGCCCCGCCCACCGGGGTCGATCGGGCCGAACCGATCCGTGGGCCCTTGCAGGTGGTGCGCTTCCAGCCCGAGGGCGACGTGGCCCTGGCCCCCTTCCTCAGCGTCACGTTCAACCAGCCGATGGTCGAGCTCACCACGCTCGACCAACTGCGGGAGGCCGACATCCCGGTCGTCGTCGAGCCCGAGGTCGAGGGCCGCTGGCGCTGGATCGGGGCCCGCACCCTCCGGTTCGAACTCGAGCCCGGTCCGATCGATCGGCTCCCGGCCGCCACCGACTACACCGTGACCATCCCGGCGGGAAGCCGCTCGGCGACCGGCGCGGAACTGGCCGAGGTCGTGACCTTCACCTTCGCCACCCCGGCCGCCCAGGTAACGCAGCTGATCGGCCTGTCCGACGCCACTCCGGTCCAGCCGGTGCTGGTGGCGGTGTTCGACCAGCGGGTCGACCCCGAGGCCGTGCTCGACACCGTGTCTCTGACCGCCGGCGACGACACGGTGGCTCTCGAGTTGGCCACCACCGAGCAGATCGAGGACGACGAGCAGGCGGCCCGGGCCGTGGACGCGGCGCTCGACGGGCGCTGGGTCGCCTTCCGACCCGCCGACGCCCTGCCTGCGGCCACCGCGTTGGAGTTGACCATCGGCCCCGGCACCCCCTCGGTCGAAGGGCCCCGGACCAGCACCGAGGCGAGCACGCACCGTGGTCGGACGTTCGATGCGCTGACGGTGACCGGTCAACGATGCAACTACGGCGGACCGTGCCAACCCGGCACCCCATTCACCGTGGACTTCAACAACCCGATCGACCCCGAGCGGTTCGACCCCACCTCGGTCACCGCCGAGCCGGCCATCGGCGGCATGCGGGTCGGTGTCTCCGGCAGCCAGCTGACCGTCACCGGCGCCACCCGGGGTCGCACCGACTACACCATCACCCTCCCGGCCGAGCTGGCCGACGTCTTCGGCCAGACACTGGGACGGGACACGGAGCGGACGTTCCAGGTTGGGGCGGCCCAGACCCAGCTCATGCCCTTCAACCGCCAGTTCGTCACCGTCGACCCGATGGCCGATCGACCCGGCATCGCCGTCACCTCGGTCAACCACGATTCGGTCCGGGTGACGGCCTGGCGCGTCGACCCCGACGACGTGCCCGCCTTCCAGCGCTACCAGGAGCGCTTCTACTCCGACACCGATCCCGCCGACCCCGACTGGCCCGAGGTGTTCGACACCGAGAT
>JBFHME010000186.1:0-6384 GCA_041594435.1 Acidimicrobiales bacterium | reverse complement strand
GGTGTTCGACGAGCCCGTCAGCCTGTGGGGCGGCGTCGATCCCGCCACCGGCGTCGTCGTCGATCGATTGCATCCTCAGCACGGGGTCTCGATCTCCGGGGCGGTCGTGTTCATGCCGTTCGGCCGGGGGTCGAGCTCGGCTTCGTCGGTGCTGGTCGAGATGGTTCGGCGGGGCACCGCCCCGGCGGCGTTCGTGCTCCGAGGTTCCGACGAGATGCTCATCATCGGCGCGCTGGTGGCGGAGGAGCTCTACGAACGCAATGTGCCCGTGGTGATCGCCGACGATCTCGACGTGCGAACCGGTGACCGCGTGCGGATCGACGGTGACGCCCTGGAGATCGACCGCGGGTGACGTCGGGGCCGGTCGACCGGGCGCTGGAGGTGGCTCGTCGCCGACGGTCTGGTGGTCGTCAAGCAGCGGGGTCGGGTGGTCGACCCCTCCACCGCCCGGGGTCCCATCCGCCTGGCTCGGGGTTCGGAATCGGATGATCGGGCGACCTGCTAGCGTCGGGCCATGAGCGATTCCAGCGATACCGAACCGGCCCCCGGCCCGCCGCGGGCACTCGTGACCGGGGCGTCGAGTGGAATCGGGGCCGCCGTCGCCTCCCGACTCGCGGCAGACGGCTACGAGGTTCACGCCGTGGCCCGCCGGGCCCACCGGCTCGACGAATTGTCAGCAGCGGCCGTTGGCGGGCCCGGCGTGATCATGCCTCATGTGCTCGACGTTCGGGACTCGGCCGCTCTGCTGTCGCTGGTCGACGAGATCGAGCATCGCCACGGCCCGGTTGACGTGCTGGTCAACAACGCCGGGCTCGGTCGGATGAACGGGACGCTGGCCGAGGCCACGCTCGACGACATCACCCGCACCGTCGACACCAACATCACCGCGTTGATGGTGGCGACGAGGGCGGTACTGCCGTCGATGATCGAGAGGCGGCGGGGCCACATCATCAACATCGGCTCGATGGCAGGGCTGTATCCGGTGTCGTCAGCCACCTACGGTGCATCGAAGGCGGCGGTGTACCGACTGTCGACCAACCTCCGGCTCGAACTTCGAGGCACCGGGGTGCGGGTCACCGAGATCAACCCGGGCCGGGTGGCGACCGAGTTCTACGACGTGGCCGTCGACGACCCGGAGCGACGGGCGAAGGCCAAAGACTCCGGAGTCGACGAGGTCACCGCCGACGACGTGGCCGACGCCATCAGCTACGCCATTTCGGTACCCCGCCATGTCAACATCAACCGCATCGAACTCCAGCCGACCGAGCAGACCTATGGCGGCGCCCAGTTCGATCGGGTGGAGGGCTGGTAGATGGCCTCGGAATTCGACGGTCGAGTGGTGGTGATCACCGGGGCGGCCTCGGGCATGGGGGCGGCGACGGCTCGGGAGTTCGCCTTCCGAGGTGCGACGGTGGTGCTGATCGACGTCAACGGCGCCGGTGCCGAGGCCGTGGCCGGTGAGCTGTCGGGCGAAGACGCTTCCTCGACCAACCTTGTCATCGCCGGCGACGTGAGCGACTCCGTGTTCTGTGACCAGGCAATCGACGAGGTGGTCAAGCGCTTCGGCCGGATCGATGTGCTGGTCAATGCCGCCGGCACCATTCACCGGGCCGACTCGCTCGGTACCGACGATGCCGACTGGCGGCGGGTGATGAGTGTGAACATCGACGGTGTGTTCTACCTGTGCCGAGCCGCGATCCGCCACATGACCGTCGCCGAGGCCGGGGTGATCGTCAACTTCGGCTCGATCTGGGGTGGCGTCGCGTCCGCCGGGGCCACCGCCTACTGCGTGTCGAAAGGTGCTGTTCATCAGCTGACCCGAGCCCTCGCCCTCGATCATGTCGGGCAGGGAATCCGGGTCAATGCCGTGGCCCCTGGTGAGGTGAACACGCCGATGCTGTCGGCGCGGCGGGAACGGCCGCCGACGGCTGCCGACCTCCAGGACCTCGCCGACGCGACGATCCCGATGAAGCGCCTGGCCGAACCGACCGAGATCGCCCGAGTGGTGGTGTTCCTGGCCTCCGACGACGCCGGCTACATGACCGGGGAGATCGTCCACGTCGACGGCGGCTACACCGCGAGATGATCGCGACGAGCGTGATGCGGCGACCCATCCGGATCGCCGTCATGGTGATGTTCGCCCTGGTCGGATGCGGCAACACGGCGGGCGACGACGCGGCCGGCTCGACGCCTGATGTCACCGCAGAACGAACGACGGCCTCCTCCGCTCCCACGGTTGACGTGTCGTCGACCGCCGTTCCCCCCACGGCGCCGGCCGTCACGACACCCCGTCCAGCCTGGCTCGGGTCACGGACTCTTCCGACCGACGCCGGCGGCTTCGGTGTCGTCGCCGAGACGCCACCCGAGTTGGCGGACCGGCGGTTCGCCACCATCGACACCCTGCCGCCGCCACCCGACGATGTGTTCGCCGCCACCGTGGAGTCGTTGGCCGACGTGCCCGACGCCTTGGGCCGGTCGACGTGGGTCGAGGGGTGCCCGGTGCCGCCCGAGGATCTGGCGTATGTCACGATGACCTTCCATGGCTTCGACGGCAGAAGCCACACCGGCGAGATGATCGTGGCTGCTTCGGTGGCCGATGACATCGTGACGGTCTTCGAAGCGCTCCACGCCGCCCGATTCCCGATCGAGGAGATGCGTCTCGTCACCCGGGCCGACCTCGACGCGCCACCGACCGGCGACGGCAACAACACCGCCGGGTTCGTGTGCAGGCCCGTCACCGGAGGCACGGCCTTCTCCGAACACGCCAAGGGTCTGGCCGTCGACGTCAACCCGTTCCACAACCCCTACATCCGAGGGGACCGGATTCTTCCCGAGCAGGCCGTCGTCTACACCGACCGCACGCTCGACCGCCCCGGCATGATCCAACCCGGCGACGTGGTTGTCGAGGCGTTCGCCGCCATCGGTTGGACCTGGGGCGGGGACTGGACCAACCTCTCCGACTACCAGCACTTTTCGGCCTCCGGCCGCTGACCCGCCGTTCCGTGTCGCGCGGTCCGGTCCGTGATCAGCGCTGGCGGAGGACGCCGAGGCCGCGGCGCAGGATTCGGCGGCGGCCCCGACGGGCCAGCTGGGCCTCACGGGCCACGATTATCAAACCGGCTCCGACGATGAGGATCAACCCGATCCACGTTGCGGTGTCGGGCAACGCGCCGAAGAAAACCCAGCCCCACAGCACCGCCCACGGCAGATAGGTGTACTCGAAGGGGGTGACGAGGCTCGCCTCGGCAAACCGGTAGGCCTGACCGAGGGCGAAGAATCCGACGCCGGAAATGAGCCCGATGGCCACGAGCAGCAGCCAGTCGCCGGCCTCGGGCCGGACCCAGTCCCGATACAGGAAGGCGACGCTGGGATGAGCCGACGCGGAGTCGATCTGCGAGAACACGAGGCCCAGGACCGTTCCGGCGACGATGTAGAAAAGCACGGCGACGAGCGTCATCGATCCGCCGTTGGAGTGAGGTCCGAGTTTACGGGTGAGGATGATCGACGCCGCGTAGCTTACGGCAGCCAGAAGAGCCAGCACGACGGCCGGCTCGAAGACGCTGGTTCCGGGCCGGACGATGACGAAAACACCGGCCAGACCGACCGTCACCGCCAACCGGCGGGGCCAGCCGATCCGCTCGCCCAGGAACAACGGGGCGAACAGCGTGACGAAGATCGGGGTCGAAAAGGTGATGGCTGACGTCTCGGCCAAGCCGATGGCGGCCAGTGCCAGGTAATAGACGACGTAGCTGGTGAAGGCGGTGGCCGCCCGTGCGATCTGAAGGCCCGGCGGGCCGATGCGTAGCCGCCACGACCGGTTCTCCCAGCGAACCGCCACGGCCACGATCGGCAGGGCGAACACCCCGCGCATGACCACGATCTGGTGGACGGCATAGGCGTCGCTCAAGCTCTTGATGATCACGTCCTGGATGGGGAACAGCGTGGTGCCGAGAAGGAGAAAGCCGATCCCGACGCCCGGGCGCGACACAGCCTCCACGGCCGGCGGCTGACAACGCTCGATCTCCGACGGCTGAGCACCACCGGTTCGGGTCAAGGACATGGGCGTTCCAGGGGAGGTCACAAAGGAATAGCGGTCACCGACGACCGGCCGTCCCGGGCCGTGGAAGTCGTACCGAGTACTCTCCCAACGGGTTTCGAGGTCCGGGTGATCGGCCGTCCGATTGCGGTCAGCCGATGCTACAGCAGGTTGCGGACCGTGTCGATGGTGTCGGCCTCGATTGCCGGCTTGTCGTCGCGGTAGCCCTTGACCCGGGCAAACCGGAGGGCGACGCCGCCGGGATAGCGGGTGCTGCGTTGCACGCCGTCCAGCGCGATCTCGACCACCAGTTCGGGGCGGATCATCACCGTATGCCGCCCCGGCTGTTCGCTCTCGCTCAGTTTGCGGTTCAGGAACTGCTCGGTCTGCCAGCCGAGGATCTCGTCGGTCAGACCCTTGAAGGTCTTGCCCACCATCACGTACCCCCCGGTATCGCCGTCGCGGGCGCCGAGGTGCAGGTTCGACAGCCAACCCCGCCGCCGGCCGTGGCCCCACTCCGCGCCCAACACAACCAGATCCAGGGTGTGAACCGGCTTGACCTTGCGCCACGACTTGCCTCGTCGTCCCGCCTCATAGGGCCCGTCGGCCGCCTTGACCATGACCCCCTCGTGCCCTGCGTCGAGCGCCGCGTCGAGATGGGCCTGCGCGGCGTCCGGATCATCGGTGAAGATCTGTGGGATCAGCATCTCCGGCAATCCACTTCGTTCGGCCAAGGTCCGTAGTGCGGTGGACCGTTCGCTCAGTGGACGATCGATCAGACTCTCACCGTCGAGGTACATCAGATCGAAGAAGTAGGGCTGCAGTCCGCCACCGGTGGTCGGGGACACGCTGCCCGTTTCGCCGTCGGGACGCGTGGCGAACGCGCTGATCGTGTCCTGGAACCGGCCGGGCGTCTCGTCGTCACCGAAGAAGCCGAGCACCTCGCCGTCGAGCACCGCCGAGTTGCAGGCCAGCTGCTCGACCATCGCCTGCACCACACCGAG
This sequence comes from Acidimicrobiales bacterium, assembly GCA_041594435.1. Lineage (GTDB taxonomy): Bacteria > Actinomycetota > Acidimicrobiia > Acidimicrobiales > SZUA-35 > JAHELU01. Next base: position 1,344 of record JBFHME010000186.1, on the reverse strand, counting down.
CCGGTCGGTGACGCGGTTGAGGTTGCGGGTGTAGATGGACGTGACGCCTTCGCTCAGGTGAACCTGGATGCGCGCCCCGTCGAACTTCCACTCCACCGCTGCCGGGTGCGGTCCCGTGGCCGCGAGCGCTTCGGCCACGTCCACTGCGGTCGATGCCAGCATCGGCTGGATCGGGCGCTGGACGGCGAGATCGATGGCGGCCAGGGCGTCCGCCCCCTCCACGATGGCGATGCGGATCGCCTGTCCGAGGTCACCCTGGAGCATGGCTCCACGGCGCATCGCCGCCGCCTTCACATCGGCCGCTTTCGCCGCGGCCTCGGTGACCACCCCGGCCAGAGCCCCTTGCCGGGCCTCGCCGATGAGCACCCGCTTGACGAACGCGACCTCGTTGTTTTCGCAGCCCGCGAGGAAGCGGTTCAAAAGGTCGGACCGGGCGCCCACCGAGCCGGATCCCGTCGTCACGAGGATCTCCGAGAGCAAGGCATCGAATCCGATGACCGTCGGCGGGTAGCTCAGGTCGTCGTCGGTGGACTCATCCCCGTCCTGGGACGTGGACAGGGCCCGGGCCCCGGCGAGGGCGACCTCGTCGAGTCCGGCCACCGTCGCCCAGCCGACCCCGATGGCCCCCTGGCGAGGCTTGGCCAGGAGGAATCCGACGGCCGGTTCGATCTCGTCGGGCGCCAGACGCCGCAGCAGGTCGGCCAGCAACTCGGTCTTCGCCTTGCGGCTCGACGTTGCACGAACGGCGTTGCTGGTCGCCGCCAGCTCACGCAACCGGGTGACAGCCGCATCGTCGGGGGTGTTCGTCACCCCTCCCATCGTATTGGCGACCGATCGTCCGGGAGCCCACAACTCTTCCTGAAAGATCTGCCCATGGTGCGCGTTTGGTTCAGGAAGAGCTGGGGAGGGTCACCGTTCGAGGGTCACGGGTCGAGCTGGCGGCGGAACTTGGCGAACCGCTGGGCGGCGTAGGGGAGAAAGCGGATCTTCTGGATCGGCTCCACCGACAGCGGGATGGCGGCCATGGCGTACATGTAATCCGACGCGGCGATGGCCCGGCTCGTCTGGGCCACCAGTTCGTCGATTCGGGCCTCGCGGGCCGACGGATCGTCGACGTCCTCGTGGTCGACATAGAAGCCGATGAACTGCGCCAGGTCGGCGTCGGTGTGACGGGCCGGGCCGATCTCGAAGTGAGGCTCCTCCGCGAATCCGTGCAGCATCGCCGTCTCGGCGAAGAAGTTGGCGAAATCGAACGCTCGGTGGTTGCGGCACGAGAACTCGAAGTCGAGCAGCTTCACCCGGCCGTCGTCGAGCGCGAAGGTGTTGCCGTGATAGGTGTCGTTG
>JBFHME010000185.1:0-6478 GCA_041594435.1 Acidimicrobiales bacterium | reverse complement strand
GGGCAAGGCCACCGGTGTCGCCGTGGCCGTCATCCGGGGTGGACCGGACGAATGGTTCGGCGAGGGATCCGTCGTCGACGAGATCGTCCGCCATCCGAGCGAGGACCTGTTCCGGTGACGTCGCAACGCCCGAGCCTGTCGCCGTGCCCGCCGTGCTGGGCCCCGGGTTTCGCCCGGTGGCGAAACATCGTCCACTACCGTGGTTCGTCGACGGTCGGAAGGGCACACCGGTGACCGACCTGCCCGGCCTGGTCGCCCATCTGCCACCGGCGCCCGATCCCGATTCCCTTCTCGACGGGTTCGTCGACTTTGTCACCGACATCGGCATCGAGCTCTATCCGGCCCAGGAGGAGGCGATCCTCGAACTGCTGGCCGGCAGCAACGTGATCCTGAACACCCCGACGGGGTCCGGCAAGTCGCTGGTGGCGGCCGCCGCCCACTTCGTGGCCCTCGCCGCGGACCGTCGCAGCATCTACACCGCGCCGATCAAGGCACTCGTGTCGGAGAAGTTCTTCAGCCTGCGCCAGGACTTCGGACCGGAGCGGGTGGGCATGATCACCGGCGACGCCAGCATCAACGCCGATGCGCCGATCATCTGCTGCACCGCCGAGATACTGGCCAATCGGGCGTTGCGCGACGGCCCCGACGCCGACGTCGATGTCGTCATCGCCGATGAGTTCCACTACTACGCCGACCCACAGCGCGGCTGGGCTTGGCAGGTGCCGATCCTCGAACTTCCCCACGTGCAGTTCCTGTTGATGTCGGCCACCCTCGGCTCGACCGCGTTCTTCGAAAAGGAGCTGACCCGTCGGACCGGACGACCGACGGCACTCGTGGCCTCCGACGATCGGCCTGTGCCCCTCGACTTCGAGTACCGCCGCACGTCACTTCATCAGTCGATACAGGATCTCCTGGAGGCCGACCGGGCACCGATCTATCTCGTGCACTTCACCCAGCGGGAAGCCACCGAGGCCGCTCAGGGTTACCTGTCGCTCGATCCGCTGAGCAAGACGGAGAAGGAGGCGGTCAAGGACGCCATCGGCGGATTTCGCTTCGACTCGCCGGTGGGCAAGGATCTTCGGCGCTACATCGTGGGCGGTGTCGGTGTGCACCACGCCGGATTGCTGCCCAAGTACCGCCTGCTGGTGGAGAAGCTGGCCCAGGACGGCCTGTTGAAGATCATCTGTGGCACCGACACCCTCGGTGTCGGCGTCAACGTTCCGATCCGGTCGGTGCTGTTCACCCAGCTCTGCAAATACGACGGGCAGTCGACGAGAACGCTCACCATCCGGGAGTTCAAACAGATCGCCGGACGAGCGGGCCGCAAAGGATTCGACAACGTCGGATACGTGTGGGTGCAAGCCCCGGCCCACGTGGTCGAGAACCTCCGCGCCGAGGAGAAGGCGACCGAGAAGTCGAAGGGAGGTCGGAAGAAGAAGGTGGTGAAGAGCAAGCCGCCCGAGCGCGGCTACGCCCACTGGACAGCCGACACCTTCACGAAGCTCGTCGACGGGGACCCCGAGCCGCTGACCTCGTCGTTCCAGATCAACCACCAGATGATGTTGACGATGCTCGACCGTCCCGGCGACGGCTGCGGCGCCGTCAAGAGGCTGCTGCAGACCAACCACGAGACCCGGGCCCGCAAGCGGCGCCACATCAAACGGGCCATCTCCATCTACCGTTCGCTGCTCGACGCGGAGCTGCTCGACCTGCTCGACGAACCCGACGCGGAAGGTCGCACGATCAGGGTCAATCTCGACCTCCAGGACGAGTTCGCGCTGCATCAGCCGCTGTCGTTGTGGGCGCTGGAGGCGATCGACGAACTCGATCTCGACGACCCCGGCTACGCCCTCTCCGTGTTGACCACTATCGAGTCGGTGCTCGAATCACCCGGGGTGATCATCGCCGCCCAGATCAACCACGAGAAATCCGAGCTGATGAGCGACATGAAGGCCCGGGGCATCGAGTACGAGGAGCGCATGGAGCGCCTGGCCGAGGTCGAGGCGCCGAAACCGGAGTCGGAGCGGCTCTACGAGAGCTTCGACCGGTTCCGGGTCCACCACCCGTGGACCGGCGGCGACAACGTCAAACCCAAGTCCATCGTGCGCGACATGCTGGAACAGGCCATGACGTTCAAGGAGTTCGTGAACCACTACGGCCTGAAACGCTCTGAGGGCGTGGTGCTCCGGTACCTCACCGACACCTACAAGGCACTCATCCAGAACGTCCCCGACGACGCCAAGACCGAGGAGCTCGACGACATCATCGAGTGGGTGGGGGCCGTGGTCCGCCAGGTCGACTCCAGCCTCATCGACGAGTGGGAGCAGCTGACCGCCCGGGCCGAAGGCACCGATCTGGAGCCGACCGACGAGATCGTCGGCTTCGGTGTCGACGTCGAGGACGTCACCACCAACCGTCGGGCGTTCGCCGTGATGGTCCGCAACGAGATGTTCCGCTGGGTGCAGGCGTTGGCCCGCCGCGACTACCGGGCGATTCCGGGGGCCGAGCCGGGCGAGATCGCCGAATCGATGGAGCCGTACTGGGACGAGTTCGATCAGATCATGATCGACGCCGAGGCCCGCAACCGGCATCGCTTCCTGTTCGACCACGAGTCCTGGTCGGTCATCCAGATCATCCACGACCCCGACGGCGTCGACGCCTGGCGGATCGAGGCCGTTGTCGACCGCGAGGCGTCCGCCGAGGAGGGCAACGCGATCATCGACCTCCAGCGCATTCACAGCCTGGAGGACTGAGCAGCCGCGAACCGGTCGATTTCACGCGCTCCGGGCGCCGCTCGATTCCGCTCGATCCGGGATCAGCTGAGGGCCGAGGGAGGCGCCGAGGCCTCGGTTTCGATTCCGAGCTCCATGTTGATCCGGGTGCTCGAGTCGGCTTTGTGATCGCCGCCGACGCCGAATCTCAGCTCGACACCCAACTCCTCACAAACCGCCGATTCGGGAACGTATTCCGGCTTGCGATCTCCACCGTTGGCGAAGATCAGACGATGATCCGGGTACTTCTGCGCCGCAAGTCGGATGGATTCGCTGACGGTGCGATCGCTGTCGACCGCAATGAACGCGTCGTCGACAACGGCAAGGGCTTTCACCAGACGCAGTCGGTCCTGCTCGTCGATGATCAGCTTGCCCTTCTTGGCGATCTGCTGATCATTGTTGTTGACGATGACGATCAACTGGTCGCCCTCGGCTGCCGCCGCCTCGATCATGTCGAGGTGTCCCACATGCAGCGGGCTGAAATAACCGCTCACCAGGACGCCGACCGGAGCCCGGTCGTTGGTTTGGTCGGCAGATTCTTGCACGATACCTCCACGTTCACGGTGACACGGTCGAACACAACACCATCGTCCACCACGGTGTCGGCCGTTAGGGCGAGGAAGGGGAAAATCCCAGTAAAGCGCCGAATTCGGCCAACCGCACCGTGGTCCTACCGGGACGCCGACCGGTGCTCGGTCAGCTCGACGAACAGATCCTCATAGGCTCGGGCCTGGGCGTCCGGAGTGAGGCAGGTCTCGGCGTGCTCCCGCCCGCGGCGGCCCATCGCCGCCAGCTCGTTGCCATCGGCCAGGAGCTTGTCGAGTGCGGCCAGAAACGCCGGTCCGTCGTCCGGCGGCACCGAGAGACCGCAGTCGGCTTCGCGAACGGTGGTGCACACCTCGCTGCCCTCGTCGATCGACGCCAGGACCGGTCGCCCGGCGGCCAGGATGCCGTAGAGCTTCGATGGTGTACTGCTGGCGGCGAGGCCTCGTTTCAACAGAATCAGGTGCAGATCGGCGGCACCGAGGATCTGCGGAACCTCGTGGCGAGGGCCGAAGGGGATCATGGTGACGTTGTCGAGTCGGTTCGCCCAGGCCGCCACGTGATCGTGAGCGGCCCCTTCGCCGTTGACGACGAACTGCACCGCATCGTTGTCGGCCCAGTGTTGCGCCGCCTCCCGAATGAGGTCGAACGACTGCGACAGGCCGACGTTGCCCGAATACATGACAACGACCTTGTCCTCGAGTCCGTAGCGCCGTCGATACGGGTTTTCGGCGCGGGCTGTACCGTCCAGCGGTTGGATCCGATCGAGATCGACGATGTTGCGAATGATCCGCACCCGGTCCCGGCGATCCGATGGGAGCTTGCCGGTCACGTTGCGGTGCTGATCGGTCGACAGGACGGTGATGGCGTCGGCCCGGCGATAGAGCGAGCGCTCGTAGCGGCGGGCGGCGGCGATGACCCGCGGGTTGGTGAGGACGCCGAGGTCGACGGCGATGTCGGGAAAGATGTCCTGGGTGTTGAAGACGAACGGAGCCCGGCAACGTTTGGCCACCAGCCAGGCCGCGTCGCCCATGAAGATCGGCGGCGACATGCCCATCACCACGTCGTGGGACCCGGTGCTCAGAGCGAGACCGGCGGCCAGGCCCGTTTGGCCGGCGAAGCCGAGCGCCCGGGCCCAGATGTCGGTTTTCGTCGTCGGGAAGGGCCAGGCCCGAAGAACCCGACCCCACTCGGTCGTCTCGGTGCGCCACGGCCGGCCGCGCCAGTCGGCGGCGACCTCATGACCGTGATACCAGGGCAGGGATGTGACCACCGTGATCCGGTGATCCCGCTCGGCCAGGCCGTGTACCAGCTTCGTCATCACCTCACCGGTGGCGGCGTGCAGATCGGGTTCGAAGTGAGGGCAGAGCAGAAGGATCTTCATGGCGGCGGTTTGTGGGTCCGATCAGGTCGAGTCGAGTGAGCCGGGAGCCAAGCCGAGACCCAACAGCTCACCATAGACCGACCACAGTCGATGCGACGCGATCCCGGGATCGAAGCTCGCCGCCCGCTGCCGCCCGCGCCCGGCCAGCTCCGTTGCGAGATCGGGGTCGTCGGCCAGTTCGGCGATGGCGGTGGCCCAGGCGTCGACGTCGCCCGTCGGAACGAGCACACCGGCCCCGTCGATCACCTCGGGGAGAGCGGCGGCGTTCGAGGCGAGGACCGGGCAACCGCGGGCCATCGCCTCCAGACACGGGTTACCGAAACCCTCGTATTCGGAAGCGAACGTCAGGGCGAGTGCATGCTCGTAGAGCCAGTGCAGGTCGGCCTCCGGCACCCGGCCGACGAGGTGCACCCGGTCGCCCAGTCCCATCGTCGATGCCTGCTCACGCAGCCGTTCGGTTTCCGGCCCGGGACGGCCACAGAACACGAGCTCGATATCGGCGAGGTGGCCGGGAAGACGAACCAGCGCCTCGATCAGATCCCGATGGCGCTTGTGTCGATAGGCGATCGCCGGGTACAGCAGGTATCGCCGGGAGCCGAGTCGGTCGACGAGGTCCGACGACGGCCGCGCGCTCCCCGGTTCCCGATCGACGTGGTAGCCCTGCTGCACGACCCGCAATTTCGACGGATCGGTGCCGTAACGGGCGACGATGCGCTCCGCGGTGAAACGGCTCGGGCAGATGATCAAATCGGCGTGCTCGACCGCGAACGGGATGAGGCGCCCCAGCCAGGTTCGCTTGACCGCCGGGAAGTTACGGGCCAGGTCGATCGGTTGGAGATCGTGGATCGTCACGGCGACCCGCTGCCCTGAGGTTCGCCGACGGCGCACGAAGGGCACGGTTCCGCCCATGTGGTGCACGACGCCGTCGAACACGCTCGCCCGGGCCAGCCACGTCTGTTCCATCGCGACCCGGCGTGGCTTCGACACGCGGTGCCCGGGCATGACGACCGGATCGAAGAGATCGGCCAACTCCGGATAGCGCTCGAACAACTCGCGCCGTCCGTAGACCCGAATCGCCGCGTTCGAACCGGCGAAGGGCCCCAGGCCGGTGAGCAGCCTGATCGTGTACTCCTCGGATCCCCCGACAACGCCCGGGGCCAGCCAGGTCAGGTTCAGACCGACCGTCGGCCGCTCGTGGGATCGGGTCGCGGCCCCGTCCCCCATCGCCGGTCCTCCGCTCACAACATCGCCCGGAAGATCTCGGCGTAACCCTTGGCCGTCTGATCCCAAGTCAGCTCGGCGGCTCGGTCGAGCCCCCTGGCCTCCATCGCCCGGCGCTCCCCTGCGTCGCCCAGGACCCGGCCGAGGGTGTCGGCGATCTCCGCCTGGTCGGTCGGGTCGACGACGGCGGCGGCACCGGCCGCCACCTCCTCGGTGGCCGTCCCCCGCGACGTCACGACCGGCAGCCCGTGGGCCATGGCCTCGAGTACCGGCAGTCCGAATCCCTCACGATGCGATGGGAACAACAGAACCGTCGCCCGCTGGTAGAGGGCGCTGAGCACGCGGTCGCTCACCGGGCCGAGCCGAACGACCGGGGATGCGAGCGATGCGAACGGGTCGGCGGCACCGCCGGCGGGTGACGACCCGACAATCACCACGGGGCAGCCGACCGCCGCGAGCGCCGCGGCGCAACCGTCGGGGTTCTTGCGGGGGCTGTCCGGGGCGACCAGGAGCACGAACTCGTCGGGCAGCACCCGACACGACGATTCGGGCTGAACCG
>JBFHME010000184.1:0-6538 GCA_041594435.1 Acidimicrobiales bacterium | reverse complement strand
TGCGGCTGCTCGGTCCGCTGCGAGTCGACGACGTCAACGGCCGCCCCGTCGCGTTCGCCCGTTCGGCGACTCCGGAATTCCTCGCGTACCTCGTCCATCACCGCGATGGCGTCGAGGTCGGTCGGGTCATGGGCACCCTCTGGCCATCCACCACCGCTCGCCGGACCTGGATCGCCAACGTCCACGCCGACGCCGCCCGCAGTCTCGGCGGCTCCGAAGGCGGTGTCGCCCTGATCCCCCGTCCTGGAGCCGACGACGAGTATCGCCTGTCCGCCGGCGTCACCAGCGACGTCGAGCAGTTCAAGGCGATGGTGACCCACGCCATCACGCGACCGGTTGAGGAAGCCGTCGAGTTGTTGACCGACGCGCTGGCGCTGGTCGAGGGCATCCCGTACTCGAACATCACCTCCCGCTGGCCCATCGCCGAAGGCCACTGGCAGGAGGCGACCGTCATGGTCGACGAGGCGGCGCGTTGTGTGGCCGCGCTCGCGCTCGACCGGTTCGACGACCCCGCACTCGCCGGGTGGGCGACGGCCCGGGGCCTGCTGGCGAGTCCCCACTCCATCGAACTCCATCGTCTCCGGCTTCGAGCGGCGATCGCGGCCGACGGCGACGGCGCCACGGGCTCGGGCACACCGCCAGGCTCCCGGCTCTCACCCGACGCCGTGTTCCAGCACTACCAGGCCGTGGTCATGGCCGACGACCACCGCCCGGAGGCGATCTCGGAGCTCGACGCCGACCTCGTCGAACTCTACGAGTCGTATCGCCGGTCACGATCCGATCGGCGACGAGAGGCCGGCGAGGTGGGAGTAGGCCACAACGCCGAGTAGCACCGCGATCAGCACCGCTGCGACCAGCACCGCTGCGACCAGTACCACCGCGACCAGCCCGATTCGCCGGCTGCGATCGGACGCCGAGGGTGGCTCCCCGTCCGTGGGGGCGTGCTCGCCTCGCGGCTTTCGGGGGGTCACCACCGTGGGAAGGTCGAGCGACGGATGCTGCTCGTCGTTCGGGCCGGCATCCTCCACGGCGGATCTCGCCGCCGGTCGAACCGGTGGTTGCTGCCGGTTTGCTGGAGTGGCGGGTCCCGGTCGGTCGCCGTGTGGGGCGAGGGCGGCGGCCAGTATCCGGCCGACATCGGCCGGGCGCGCCCCGGCGTCGACCCGGTCGTCGGCGTCGTCCTCCTCGGCGTCGATGGCCTGGCCGTACCGGGCGGCGGCGACGGAACCGGTGTCGGTCTGCAGTCGACGGCGAATGGCGCCGACCATCGAGTCTTCGATCGTCGGGGCCACCGAGCTGGTTGGTTCATCGCCCGCAGCCGGCGAGTCGAGAACCACCGCCGGTTCATCGGCCACCACAACCGGGGTCGGAGCCAGACCCTGGTCGGCCTGCACCTGCTGCAGCCGGCGCGCCAGCGCAAGCGCCGATGCCGGTCTGCCCGCCGGCTCCTTCGCCAGGCCCTCGGCCACCGCCTCGGCGACGGCTGGTGGCACTCCGGCCGACAGCCGAGGTCGATCAGGTTGCGCCAGGATCTTTCGCATGATCGCGGCCGGGGTCTCGGCATGGTAGGCGTGGAGCCCCTGGATCAAGCGGTAGATGGTCATGGCAAGCGAGTAGATGTCGCTGGCCGGCGTCGGTCGCTCGTCGTCGAGCACCTCGGGTGCGGTGTAGCCGAAGGTCACCGCCATGGTCCGGGTTTGCGTTCGCTCACCGTCGATCGTGGAGGAGATCCCGAAGTCCCCCAGGAGGGGGTGCTCCGGCGTGACACCGATGAACACGTTGCCCGGCTTGATGTCACGATGAACCACACCGGCCCGATGCACCGTCTCCACCGCCGAGCAGAGTTTGATGCCGACGTCGACCGCGTCGGCCCAGGTCAGCGGACCGTGCTCGTCGATCAGTCGACCATACGTTCCCCGTTCGAACAGTGGCAGGACGAGATAGGGATGATCGTCGGTGGTGAAGCCGGACCCGAGGACGGTGACGATGTAGGGGTGGCCACCGACCCGACCGATGGCTTCGATCTCCCGCTGGAACGCCGTGCGCCGAGGTCCGCTGGATGTCTCCAGGTCGAGCACCTTGATCGCCACGGCGCGTTGGTGGTGAACGTCGGTCGCACGATAGACCGTGCTCGACCCGCCCGATCCGATGCGCCTGAGGTTTTCGAAACCGGGAATGCGCCGACCGGACCGGTCGCCCGTCGACCCGTTCGCCTCACCCTCCCGCCCGGTGTCGTCCATACCGTCGATAGTAGATCGAGCCGGCAAGACCTCGCCCGCTGTTCGAGTACGTGTTCGACCAGGTGATCCTCTTCCTCGTACGCTTGTGTTGTGCGCGAGAGTCGGGTGAGCCCCGATGGTCGGGGCCGATGACCGTCGGCAGCGAACCGGAGAACATGCCCTCGGCCGACGTTAAGATCGACGAGGTCCTCGTGCGGCGCCTGCTCGACGACGCGGCGGCCAACCACGGACTCGACCCGGAACTGGCATCAGCCGACCTCGACCTCCTCGCCAACGGCTGGGACAATGTGCTGTATCGTCTCGGGGCCCATCACCTGGTGCGTTTGCCCCGCCGCGCCGTTGCGGTCGAGCTGGTCGTCAACGAGCAACGGTGGTTGCCGGAGCTCGCTCCCCACCTCCCGGTCCCGGTCCCGGTCCCGATCTTTGCCGGGTCGCCGTCGCCGCAATTCGATCGGCCGTGGTCGATCGTGCCGTGGTTCGAGGGTGAGCCGCTCGGAAACCGATCGATGGCCGATGTGCCGGTGGCGGTCGGCGCTCGGCTGGCGGTCGACCTCGCCGAGTTCCTCCACCGCCTTCACCGACCGGCACCCGACAACGCTCCTGTCAACCCGTATCGCGGCGTGCCGTTGACCATCCGCGCCGAACGCACGGAGGCCCACCTGACTCCCGGGTCGGTGGCGATGGCCGCCGTCGGATCCGATCAGTCCGCCGACCGGCTCCGGGCCCGATGGGTCAACGCGCTCGACCAACCCCGCTGGTCGGGGGGTGATCGCTGGTTGCACGGCGACCTCCACCCGCTGAACATGATCTGGCACGAGGATCGTCTTGCCGCCGTCATCGACTTCGGTGACATCTGCGGCGGCGACCCGGCGACCGACCTGGCCGTCGCCTGGTACGTCTTCGGAGATCCCGTCCAGCGGCGGCACTTCCAGAACCTGGCTCGCATCGACGGCGAGCCGGTCGACGCGGCCACCTGGCACCGAGCCGCCGGTTGGGCGCTGGCGGTGGCCTGCGCCATCGCCGCCGGCTCCGCCGATCACCCCGAGCTCGATCGCCTGAGCCGCCGGACGCTTCGAGCGTTGACCGAGTGGGAAGACGGCGAACCCGGTGACCACGCTTGCTACGAACACGATTGGGGTAAGGAGACCTTATGAGCACGTCAAAAGAACTCGTCCGTCCGTCTCGAGGGCGGGGCCGGATGCTGGCCGGTGTCTGCGCAGCGCTGGCGGAGCGTTTCGGCGTCAGCGTCGGGCTGGTCCGTCTCGGTTTTCTGATCTTCGGCCTCGTGGGTGCCGGTGAGCTCGTCTACATCGCACTCTGGATCCTGATCCCGACCCGTCGCCCCGACTGACGAGAGCCGGCTCCGAGCTCCGGCTAGAGGCGGGCAAGAAAGTCGGTGATGTGGCCCACGGCCTGGTTGAGATGATCCCGGCCGCCGGGTCCCCCGTAATAATGTGTCGCCCCCTGGATTTCGTGCAGCCACTTGCGGTCGTGGGGCACGGCGCCGAACAGCCGGTGGGTGTGGCTTGGGGTACAGGCGTCATCGGCGGTGTTGCCGACGACCAGCACCGGTTCGGCGACATCGGCGGCCGAGGCAAGGGCGTCGCCCCGTGCGGTGTCGTACCCCCACTGCGACAGCCAGCTGCGCAGCGTCGAGAAGCGGGCCAGACCGACCGGGCCATCGTTGACGACACGAGGATCACCGAGGTAGCACCACGCGGGTTTACGGTCGCTCGGGTCGATCGCCGGGTCGAGCCAACGGGGGTCGGCCATCGTGCCGTGGACGACGAACGCCAGCTCGGGTCCGAGCCCAGCGGGGTCGGCCCGCCGCCGCTCCAGCTCACCCTGGACCCACTCGGTGATCCGACGGTTGCGGGCGACCTGCGCCTCCCGGTAGCGGGCCACGAATTCCGCCGAGTAGGGCGGCTGATTCGGATTGGCCCGGTCGTAGAGGTTGAGCGACGGCTCCCGGTCGAAGGGTCGCGATTCGTCGACGATCGACGCATCGAGCCACTCGGTGAGGATTCCATGGCGGCTGACATGGGCGGCCAGCATCATCACCGCGGCCGCCGGCGGCAGCTGATCAGGACCGACCTCGTAGGGATCACCGGCGGGTGTGTCGACGATGCCCGAACCCCGGTTGGCCACGGCCTGGTAGTACATCGACAGCGACCCGCCGCCCGACCACCCGGCCAGCACCACCCGCTCGTAGCCCAACCGCTCCCGGGCGTCGACCACCACCCGTCCGAGGTCGGCCACCACCTTCTCCATGATGAGCGCCGAGTCGGTGCCCCGGTAGCGGGAATTGGCCCAGATCACGTGGTGGCCGACCCGGGCGAGGCCGTTGACGATCGGCAGGTACATGCCCCCGCCGGTCGGGTGCATGAACACCACCACCGTCGACGGCGGCGACCCCACCGGACGCACGAGATGACAGTCGAGGCCGATGATGTCGCCCCCACCGCCGTAGGTGTCGCTGAACGCGGCCGACTCGGTGTGCACCACCACATACGCCTGCCGCTCGCAGCCCTCGGGCGTGCCGGGAACCCTCACAGCCGAACGGTCATTCGGTCTCGGTCATCGGCTCTCGGTCCGCTCAGTCGGAGTTGGGATAGGGGACCGGCGGGTCGGGATAACTGGCGTTGGCCCGGATCACGTCGTCGGGGGTCTCCAGTATCTTCCGGTACATCGTCTCGGGGTAGCCGAGGTGTGGTCTGTCAGGGTCAAAGGGTGGCTGCGGCAACGGCGACGCCTCCGGATCGGGCTCGAACGGCTCGGGATTGCGGTAGCGGTCGAGCTCCTCGGCGCTGATACCGGCCAGCTCGACCACCTCAGGATCGATCCAGTGGTCGCCGTCGATTGCGGCGTGGGAGGTGGCCACCTCGAGCACCATGTGCTCCGGTCCGGCGAAGTAGATCGACTGGCAGATGCCGTGCTCGATGTGGCCGATCACGTTGATGCCCTTGGACCGGATCCGGTCCCGCATCGCCAAGAGTTCCTCGGTGGTGTCGACGTTGAACGCCAGGTGCTGCATGGTGCCCGGTGCACTGGGCCGCTCGGCGGTACCGGAGTGGCTGACCCCGATCTGCGGTTCGATGTCGTGGTTGGCCGGCAACTCGACGAAGGCGATCGAGCAGTGGTCGTTGAGGCGGCAGAAGGCGTGCCAGGCCCCCTCGACGCCGTGCATCCAGAACAAGCCGACCAGCTCGGCCCCCAGCACGTCGCTGAAGAACTCGATCTGACACTTGATGTCCTTCGTGCTGATGGCCAGATGATGGACGCCGTTGACCCGAATCGACATGCACTCACAGTAGTTCGCCCGATGCGACCCCACCCCACCCGATCCGTGCGCTCCACACCCGGTTTTCCGGGCGCCCGGCGCACAGATCGGGGTTTTGGACGTGTGGGCGACACGGATCCGGGACCCCTCGATGACCTGGACTACATTGACCGGTCGTGACCGACTTTGCCGACCGACTGGCCCACGTACTGGCCGCCCGGAGCGACACCCTGTTCGGGGTGCCGGGTGGGGGGCCGAACCTCGACGTCGTCGGTGCCGCCAACGCCGCCGGTATGCGCTTCATCCTGGCCCACGACGAAACGGCGGCGGCCATCATGGCCTCGACCTACGGGCTGCTCACCGGCGGTCCATCGGGAGTGGTCGTGACTCGCGGGCCCGGCGCAACGGCAGTGGCCAACGGCGCCGCCCAGGCCACGCTCGACCGCTACCCGCTCATCGTCATCACCGACACCGTCACCGCGGCCCAGTCGCCGAGGGTCTCACACCAGCGGTTCGACCAGCGCGCCCTGTTCCAGCCGATCACCGTGGCCTCGATCACCGCCTCGGCCGAGGCCCACGCCGCCGCCGACCTCGACACCGTCGTCGACCGGGCCGGGCAGTGGCCGCTCGGTGCCGTCCACCTCGACTACGACCCGGCCGCCACCGGCGGCGGGTCACCCGCACCCCACCTGGTGCCGCCCGCCTCACCTGCGGTCGCCGACCGGGTGGGCGAGGCGGCCGAGCTGCTTGTGGCCGCCCGCCGACCCGTCGTGATCGTCGGCATGGAAGCGGCCTGGCTCGACCATCAGTCGGCGCTCACCGGGGCCGAGCCACCGATCCGACGCCTGCTCGACGAACTCGGCTGCCCCGTGCTGAGCACCTACCAGTCCATCGGCCTCGTCCCAACCGAAGGTCGGCTCAACGCCGGCCTCTACACCAACGGAGCGCTCGAGCAGCCGGTACTCGCCGCGGCCGACCTGCTCATCATGATCGGCGTCGACACCGTCGAACCCATCCC
>JBFHME010000183.1:0-6587 GCA_041594435.1 Acidimicrobiales bacterium | reverse complement strand
CGGGTGGCCCGGCGGGTGCAGGAAATCCTTCAGCGCTACAAGGAGCTGCAGGACATCATCGCCATTCTCGGCCTCGACGAGCTGTCCGAGGAGGACCGGATCACCGTGGACCGGGCCCGCAAGGTGCAGCGTTTCCTGGCCCAGCCGATGATGGTGGCCGAGGTGTTCACCGGTCTGCCCGGCATCTTCACCCCGGTCGAGGAGACCATCGACAGCTTCGAGGCGCTGGTCAACGGTGATCTCGACGACCTGCCCGAGCAGGCGTTCTTGAACGTCGGCGGTGCCGACCAGGTACGGGAGAAGGCCGAGCGCCTCCGTCGGGACGCATCCTGATGACCATGCAGGTCGAGTTCGTCTCGCCGGAGGACATTCTCTACTCCGGGCAGGGCAACCAGGTGGTCGCCCGCACCCGGGGTGGGGGGGAGATCGCCTTTCTCACCGGACACGAGCCGTTCATCGGATCGCTGGTTCCCTGTGAGGTTCGGGTGACCGAGGCCGACGGCAAGGAGCGTCGCTTCGCTGTTCGGGGCGGATTCGTGTCGGTGACGGGCATCAAGGTGACCGTGTTGTCCGATGCCGCCGTTCCGGCCAACGAGATCAACGTCGCCGCCGCTCGAAGCGCGCTGGCCGACGCTCAAGCGGCCGAGCAGGCCGATCCGGAAAACGTGGAGTTGCGCAACAACCGCCGTTGGGCTGAAGTTCTGCTGGCCACGGCCGGCGCGGCGGTCGACACCGCCCACTAGCGCTCGAGCGACGTTCCACGCCGTGGCGCGACGTTTCGCGGGCGTCAGGTGCTGCTGAATCCTGTTCGGCGCGTGCCGAGTCGACTAGACGGTTCGGCCGAGGTAGTTGAGCATGCGGGTCTGGGTGTCGGCCCCCTTCTCGACCTTCACCTTGGGCCCGAACATGCCCCGGCTCCGTAGCACCTTGTCGGGCAGGTTTCGCCAGACTGCGTTGGTGAACCTGACAAGCCCGGGATCGAGCCGCTCGTCGACCCTGGCCGTGCGAGCGAGGTCCCAGGTGTGCACCGTCAGATCCGCGGCCATGAAGCCGATGAGGGCGTCGACCGGCATCGGACCGAAGTCGGGACCGAAGGGATCGTTGGCGATCGAGTCAAGAACGCCTTCCCGATCCAGCGCTTCGAGCGTTTGGTCACGGAGCTTCTCCCATGTCTCGAGCGGCTTGGCGCCGAGCTTCGGTGTCGACCTCGGACCGTTGCCCGTCGTGGCGAACGACTGAACCATCTTGACGCCACCCAGCGCGTGCTCGTAGACGTCGGCCCCTGTCCACCCTTCACAGGGTGACCGACGTTTGTAGGCCGTCGGCTTGGCGTTTTTCACGACATGGTCGAAGGCGAACAGGGCTTTGGTGTAGTTACGGAGGTTCTCGCTCATGGTTGTGATCCGCTCGTTTCCGGCTCTATGTCTCGTCCAGTCGGGCCTGCTGCCGGCAGGCCTGACCGAGGCGAGTGTATCGAATGGCGGTGTCGCACCGCGTTCGACGCCCGCCGCGTGGCGGACGTTCCGTTTCGGCCGCAATCTCCGCGCCGGGGGGCCGGGAGGGTCCGGCGGACGCGACGCCCGGATGGTGACGTCGGGTACGGTACATGCCATGTCTTCGGAATGGGTATCACCGGAACGTGACCTGGCCATGGAACTCGTTCGCACCACGGAGGCGGCCGCAATGTCAGCCGCCCGCTGGATGGGGCGAGGTGACAAGATCGGGGCCGATCAGGCCGCCGTCGACGCCATGCGGGCCATGCTCGACGGCGTCCAGATGGACGGTACGGTCATCATCGGCGAGGGCGAGAAGGACGAAGCCCCGATGCTCTACAACGGGGAGCGCATCGGCAACGGCCAGCCACCGCACGCCGACATCGCGGTCGACCCCGTCGACGGCACAACACTCACCGCTCAGGGACAGGCCGGTGCCATCGCCGTGATCGCCGCGGCAGAGCGGGGCTCGATGTTCAACCCGGGTCCCGTCGTGTACATGGAGAAGATCGCCGTCGGTCCGCAGGGGGCGGGCATCGTCGATATCCGTCTGCCGATCGAACGCAATCTGACCGCCTTCGCCAAGGCCACGGGCAAGAAGGTTCGTGACCTCAACGCCGTCGTCCTCGATCGTCCCCGCCATGCCAAGATCATCGAGGAGATCCGAGCCACCGGAGCCCGCATCAGCCTCATCCGCGACGGAGACGTCGCCGGAGCGATCGCCACCGCGTGGCCCGAATCCGGCGTCGACATCCTGTTCGGTATCGGCGGAACACCCGAGGGCGTGATCGCCGCGGCCGCACTCAAGGCGATGGGAGGCGATCTGCAGGGTCGGCTGTGGCCCCGCGATGATGCCGAACGTGCCCTGGCCGAGGACGAGGGTTACGACGTCGACAAGATCCTCGGACTGGACGACCTGATCAGCACCCGTAACTGTTTCTTCGCCGCCACCGGCATCACCAGGGGCGCCCTGCTCCGAGGCGTGCAGTTCGGCACCGAGACCATCCGTACCCAGTCGCTGGTCATGCGGGGCAACTCGGGGACGGTACGCCTCATCGAAGCCATCCACCGGGCGGAGAAGCTGGAGGCGTTGGAGGAGCGGGGTCGGCTTCGTCGAACCGAGGCCAATGCCGCAATGCGGCGATCGTCGGCCGAAGGCTGACGAGTATCGAGAACGGCTGGATCGTTCAGTCGGGAATCGACATCGACGCGATGTCGACCGGCGCTTCGGGGAAGGTCATGTCGAGGCTCTCCAGCGTCTGCACCAGGATCTCCGAGATCACCAGATTGCGATACCACTTCCGATTGGCCGGTATCACGTACCACGGCGCAGACTCGGTGCTCGTGCGGGCCAGCGCCACCTCGAACGCTTCCTGGTACTGATCCCACTTGGAACGGGGCCCGAGATCACCCGGATCGAACTTCCAGTGCTTGTCGGGGCGGTCGAGTCGATCCTGAAGCCTTTCGCGCTGCTCGTCCTTCGAGATGTGGAGGAAGAGCTTGACGATGGTCGTGCCCTCGTCGGCCAGCATCTGTTCGAAGTTCCGGATGTGCTCGTAGCGTCGCTGCCAGCGCTCCGGCGGCACCAGGTTCTCGACCCGAACCACCAGCACGTCCTCGTAGTGGCTCCGGTTGAAGATGACCAGTTCACCGTCGGCCGGAACCTGGGAATGGATCCGCCACAGGTAGTCGTGGGCCAGCTCCTCCTTCGATGGCTTCTTGAACGACGCAACCTTCACCCCGCTGGGATTCACACCGTCGAAGACGTGCCTGATCGTGCCGTCCTTACCGCCGGCATCCATGGCCTGCAGGACGACCAGAACACGTTCGGATCCCTGAGCCCACAGCAGCTCCTGGAGCTCCTCCAGCCGGTCGTTCAGCAGGTCCACCCGGTCCTTGGCGCCGTCCTTGTCGTCGGGATCCCAACCCGGGGTCTGCTGAGGGTCCCAGTCGGCCAGACGGAGAGCCCGTTCGGGCGATACCCGGAATCGATCGATGTCGAACGCTGCGGTCATGGCATCGAGCCTAAAGGGATCGCGGCGGCAACGCCCACCGCCGTTTTTCGAGCGTTGCAGGTGCCACACGAAGGACCGAACCAGAACCGGGGACGGTAGCGTAAAACGTTGTGAGCCCACGGTCCGACGAGCTTGTGATCGCCGAACTGGAGATCTGCCATTCCAGGCCCATCGCCCCGACCCGGCGGGTTGCGCTCGGCGCCCGGAACCTCCCCATCGACCCGGCCCCGGGGGCCGGTGGCGTGCTGTTGGCGGGCATCATGGCCCATACGGCCTCGGGGATCGATCCCGAACTTCGGGAGGATCTGATGGACGTCATCGACCGCCTGTCCCGAGGTGTCAAGGTGGTGCAGCCCCGGGTCCGTCACCGGTTTCAGACCGACCGGGTCGGTTTGACCGTCAGCCGTCAACAGCTTCTGGCGGTCGACGGTTCGCTCGAGTTCCGGTTCGACGACGAGAACGCCCGTCCGGTCCAGTTGGCACTTGGCGCCCTGTACGCCGCCGGGTCACTGCCGGCCGACGCCCGCCGAACGGTCTTCGGCGCCTTCGAGGCCGCCCTCGTCTGGTCGCGGCCCGTCGATGGCGCGTTCATCTCCTACATGATGGGCGGTGACTCGGCCGGGCTCGACGACGAGTTGATCCGGCTTCGGGCCTGGCACGATCCGGTCGCCTGGGCCCTCGAGGTGCTGGAGATCGATCGCAGCGGCGAGGATCTGCCGTCGAAGCGGCACGTTCAACGCCGGTTCCGAACGCTGCTGCGGGACGCCCATCCGGACCACGGCGCGCTCGACGACGGCGCCGCCGCCCGCATCGCCGAGCTCAGCGAGGCCCGCCGGATCCTGCTCGCTTCATGACGGCCGAGCGGCCCGGTCAGGCGCCGGTCGGTGGTCTGGTCCTGTTCCACTCTGCAGGGGGCGATCGTGACCACCACCTGTTCCGGGCCCTCGAGGAGGCGCTCGACGTGCCCGTGGCCCGCGTCAATTTTCCCTACCGGGAGAAAGGACCCGGACGGCGGCCGCCGGACCGAATGCCCACGTTGATCGACACGGTCAACCGGGCGGTGGTCGACCACTCGACGGCCTGGGGCGTACCGGCCGACCGCATCGTTGTCGGCGGCCGCTCGATGGGCGGTCGAGCCGCCTCGATGGCCGTGGCCGAGGGTCTCGAGCCCGCCGGGCTGCTGTTGCTCAGCTATCCGCTGCATCCGAGTGGGAAGCCGGAGAAGCTCCGTGTCGACCACTTTGCGGCCATCGGTTGCCCAACCCTTCTCGTCCAGGGAACCCGCGATCCGCTGGGCAAGCCCGACGAGTTCGCCCGTCATCTTCCCGCCATCGCCGGACCGCTGACCCAGCACTGGATTGATGCCGATCACAGCCCGGCCGAGAAGCTGGACGGCGATCTCGTGGCCGTCGTCAGGGCCTGGATGGTCGACCTCTGATCGCCTCGGTGTCCGATCGATCCTGGCTCTCGGGTGCATCCTCGACCGGTGCGACCGACGTGACACCGGGTGGCGGGAGGGCATCGGTCATGGGAATGTCTCCCGGGTTGAAGACCTCCAATTCCTGATCGGCCGTTTCCGGGAACAACGTCAGCACCAACAGCACGACCAGGAGCGGTCCGAAAACCATCACGCCGATGGCCGAGCCGAGGTCGTCCCAGCGGACGGCCAGCTGCCCCACGATCACGAGGCCGAAGGCGCTACCCGTCACCGTGATGGCGTCGATCATCCCGCCGACCCGTCCCCGGGCCCTCGTGGGGAACAACTCGGTCTGATAGCCCCGTAGCGCGGGAACGGCAGCGGCGGAACTCGACATGGCGATCGTCGACAAGATCCAGAGCGACGGCCCCGAGGTCTGGTACGACAACGCGGATGCCACAACGCCGACGCCGAGCGTGGTGGCTCCCACCAGTTTCCGCCCGAAGCGGTCGGCCAGATAGCCGCCGAGTGGAACGGCAAGGGTTGCGGGGACGGAGATGAGGATCTGGAACATCGACACGTCGATGGCGGCGAAACCCAGGTCATCGCGGAGGAACTCGTTGCGAAGCTGTGACGCCGGTGAGAGGTAGACGGCTGCGGCGAACGCGGCGAAGGCGATCAGCGCGAAGCGACGCCAGTTGATGTCGGCCGCCGTGTCGTGACGGTTGGCGACGGTGTAGCGGCGGGTTTCGGGTAGCCGGCGGCTCAACCAGAGGAGCAGCGGTATGAACAGCACCGGCACGGCGTAGGCCACCCGCCACCCACCGTCGAACAGGTCCGCGACCGGGATGATCCACACCACCAGCGCCGCCCCGAATCCGGTGGCCAGCGTGGCGAATCCGATGGCGATGGCCCGGGCCGAGGCCGGGGCCTCCTCGGTGGCGGCCAGGGTGACCAGCGTGAGCAGCCCGGTCGTCAAGCCCCGCGACAGCGTCTGGGTGGCACCGAGCACCGCCATGTTGGGGGCGACGGCCCCGAGGCTGGTGAAGAACACGGCGGCAACGGCGAAGCCGAGCGTGAGCGGACGGCGGCCGATCCGGTCGGCCCGGCCGAGCAGCACCATCGACACGAGCACCCCGACCCGGGTCGCCGCGAGCGTGTTGGCCTGACCGCTGTCGCTCACACCGAAATCCTCGGCGGCGAAGGTGATCGTCTGGCCGATCAACACACCCATGTATCCGGCCATCGCCCCGATGGTTCCGACGGCTCCCATGAGGCGCGACGTATCGGCATCGACCACTTCTCGCGGCCACCAGAACCGTTTCCGGGGTCGCCGATCGAGGTCGGCCAGCGCCCGGCGGAACAGCAGGATGAGATAGACCCACCACAACGGTATCGCCAGCTTGAACTCGGTGGTCTCGGTGACCGTGTCGCCGTCGGTCGAGAACGTCAGCCGACGGGAGTAGTCGGAGAACGGTCCTTTGACCATCGACCACTGATCGTGGCCTTCGGGCTCCTCCTGCACGATGTCGGTCCGGGTCGTGCGGAGAACCGTCAGGACCGACGGTTCGGCCGGGTGGTGACGCTCAATCCTGGCCATCGCCGCCGGACGATCGGGGCGCTTCGTCGGCGTTGTCCACCGCCGGGCTCTCGGCTCCGTCT
>JBFHME010000182.1:0-6618 GCA_041594435.1 Acidimicrobiales bacterium | reverse complement strand
TCGTCGACATCGAGACCGAGGCGCTCGCCGCTCTCCGCACGACCGACGACCGATCGATGTCCCGCTAGGTCGGTCCGCTCAGGCCCGGCCGGACGAGGCCCGGCCGCCGCGGTTGATTCGACGCAACGGTGGAACAGTCGTGGGAGGTTGCCGGCGGGGCGGCAACGATTCGAGCAGGTCGGTGGTGGCCGCGGTCACGGCCGCCACCGCCGTCTCGAATGCCTCCGACGTCGCCGCGGAGGGCTCCCGAATACCGCTGATCTTGCGAACGTACTGGCGGGCCCCGGCCGCGATCTCCTCACTGGTTGCGGGCGGTTCGAGTCCACGCAGGATGGTTATGTTGCGACACATTCCTCCAGTGTGCCCGGAACCGCTCCCGCCCGGGGTTCGAGCACCCGGTTGAACAGACAGATCGCGGTGGCCAGGACCGGGATCACGGCCAGGATGAGGTTGGCCGAACGGTAGCTTCCGGTCGCGGACTGGGTGACGGCCAAGACCACCGGTCCGACCGCGCTCCCGGCGACGTTGGCCACCGTGATGAGCCCCTGGATCGAGCCGATGTGGCCGGTGCCGAAGTAGCCCGGAACCATCGTCGACAGCGCCGCCCGGACGCTCCCACCGACCAACCCGAGGCCCACCGCGTAGAGCAGAATCGTGGCCTGCCCCGACAGACCGGCGGCGATGACATGCACGGCGACCAGAAGCACCATCGAGAAGGCGGGGACGAATCGGGTGCCGACCCGGTCGAGCACCGAACCGACACCGAGTGCCGCCACCGACGAGCCCAGGATTTGCGGCAGGAACATGATGGCGGCCTCGCCGGACGAGAGCCCGGCTTCGCCGAGGAGGTCGATCTGGTGGAAGTTGAGGCCGGTGATGAGCGCTCCACTGGTCACGCCGATGACGACGAGGATCCAGAACTGGGATGTCCGGGCGGCCTCGGACCGGGTGTAGGACCCGGCGCTCGCCGATGCGGGGGTGGGGGTGGGTGTCGACACGGGCACGACGGTGGGAGTCAACGGGAGGCCGTCGGGGATCTGGCCGACGGTCGACGGACGGTCCACCAGGCCGAACCAGCCGAGTGGCACCACGACGAGGGCGACGGCGACAGCGGCCACCAGCCAGGCCACTCGCCATCCGGATGCTTCGATGACCTGGTTGAGCACCACCGGCACCAGCGTCATCAACGCTCCGGCGGCGGTGGCCAGGATGCCCATGGCGACGCCGCGGCGACGTTCGAACCACAGCGCCACCGTCACCGACGAGACCATCGACAGCGAACCCTGACCGAACATGCGGATTCCGGCGAAGCCAAGAATCAGCCACGGCAGACTACTGACACCGGCCATGACCAGGAGGGCGACGGCGAACGCCGAGCCGAACAGCGTCTGCGACAGTCGCACACCCCGTCGATCGAGGAATCGTCCGACGAACGGCATCGCTGCGGCGCCGGTGAGTGTTCCCACCAGATAGGCCGAGCTGACGAGGGAGCGGCTGGTGTCGAGTGCCGCCACCAGGTGGTCGATGAACACCGAAACCCCGATGGTCTGCCCCGGGCCGGTCATCACGGCGGTGATCACGGCCAGCGTCAGCATGCGCCAACCGAGGAAGGGGCGGGCGTCGGAGGTGTCTCTCACCGAGTCAGGCTAGCCATCCCCGGCCACGGGCGGCCTCGTCTGTGACGGCTGCCCGAGCGGTGTGGCCGCAGGGTATGCCAGTATGAGCGTCGTGACCACTCTCGATGTCGATGAGCTGCGGGCCGTGCTCGAGGGCGCCGCCAATCCTGACGACGTCGAAGCCATGGCCGCCTACATGAAGAACCAGTTCGCCTTTCTCGGCCTGCGGTCGGCTGAGCTGCGCCTGGTGTCGAAGCCGTTTCTGCGGGCCGCAGCCGGCGTCGACGGCGACGAGCTCATCGGGTTCGTGCACCGGTGCTGGCTGCAACCCGAGCGGGAGTTCCGCTACGTCGGCGCGAACCTGACCCGCAAACACGTGTCCAAGCTCGACCCGTCACATCTGCCCGACGTCGAGCACTTCATCGTGACCGACTCGTGGTGGGACACGGTCGATTCGCTGGCCACCTGGACCGTCGGGCCGATGGTGGCCGCCCATCCGGAGCTGACGGCGGTGATGGACCGTTGGATCGACGACGACAACCTGTGGCTCAACCGCACCGCCATCATCCATCAACTCGGCTACAAGGAGTCGACCGACGCCGAGCGCCTGTTCCGCTACTGCCGCCGGCGAGCCGATCACCGCGACTTCTTCGTCCGGAAGGCAATCGGGTGGGCCCTCCGCCAATACGCTCGGGTCGATCCCGCTGCGGTGCGGCAGTTCGTCGCCGACAACGAGGCCGATCTGTCGGGCCTGTCCAGGCGCGAAGCGCTCAGGCATCTCTGATCGATCAGCGGTCCGACGTCAGCCGGTGAACTCGTAGACCCAGCCGTCGGTGCCCATCGTCAGGCGGTTGCGGGCGCCGTCGACACCGATGACATCGTGGCGGTCGGGATCGAGCTCGTACGCGGCGTCGCCACCCCAGGCCAACGTCAGCGGCTTGCGCTGCAGCGGCTTCGTCTGAAAGAAGCGGGGTTTGTTCCGGCGGGCCCAGGCCAGCGCGGAGCCGACCGAGTCGTGGCGCGACAACTGCCAGAGCGATATCCACGTCGGCGGTGCCAACTCGATCTGACCGGCATGATGTTTGGTGAGGGCGCCGGCCGGCGTGAGCCACTCGTCGTCGTGAATCTCACCGTGATCGATGGCGACCTCGCCGCCAGGGGCGTCGACGGCGAAGAACCAGGTGGCGAACCGACGGCGGGGACCGTTGCGGGCCATGACGGCCATGGGCGGCGGCACCCAGAACGACCATGGCACGAGCGACCCCGGTTCGATGTCGAGCATCGTCTCCTCCTTGACCTCCCGGACCGCGGCCTGGCGGGAAACGGCCAAGACCTCCCGGGCCTCCCGGCCGGCGCCGGCCACGCTCGGCGTGAGACCGCACAGTTCCGGACCGTCTTCGCCCAGGCCGGCGTCACCCGGCTCCACGGTTTCGACCGCATCATCGGCGTCGACCCGACCACCGGGAAACACCCACATACCGCCGAACGCGATCTCGGAGTTCCGCCGGAGCATCAGCACCTCGACGCCGGACTCACCGTTGCGCAACAGGAGCACGGTGGCCGCCGGTATCAGTTCGGGCGGTTCGCTCATGCCAACACCCTAAGTCCCGATACGGGTAGGAGACCCAATCCGACCCGAATCGGGTTGCGGGGCCGGAACCGGCCCCGATATCGAGATGCAGACCGCCGATCACATCGAAGCTCCAACCGAACAACCGGTGGACGACACCGTCGAGGTTTCGCCGTCCGGCGTTGGCGCGCCCACCGCGCGATCGAGGCGACTGGCCCGAGTGCTGGTCGGGTGTCTGGCGGCGGAGGCCGTGCTGGTCGTGATGGCTCTGGTCCTCTGGAGCGGGTCGACGCGGCCGGCGGACGAATCATCGACCGCCGACGCGACCGGTCCGGTTGCGCCGGTTGCGCCGGTTGCGGCCACTGCCGATGACGTCGAGGCGTTCCTCCGGGCCTGGGAGCGATCGATCGCACCCGACCTCGACAGCAACCACGACTACGAGGCCACCGGTACGTTGACCCGATCGATCCTCGGCCGCGACGCCTTGTACTCATCGGCGTGGCCCTATCCCGATCGGGGTGCCGAGGGAACACCGCCATCGGTGTGGCCGTATCGCCACCGTCGATCCGGCGGACGCACGTTCACCCGGATCGGCGACACAGCCACCATCGTCGACCCCGCCGAGGGACGCCTGACCTGCATCGAGCGAACCGAAGGCCTCGTCTGCTCGCCCGACGAGGGCGGCAACGAGGCCGAAAAAGGCGACCACGACACGATCGCAGGCGGTGACGCCACGGTCGCCACCGTCGCGGCCGTCGCACAAACGGTGCGGGGCGCCACGTCCACGCACCGTATCGACGCCATCGACGCCAACGACATTCTTGCCGCATTTCCCCGCCTGCCGACCGAACTCGACTGCTGGGAGGCTCGATCGCTCACCGACGGCGTCGGCCAGCGGTGGGGCCGGCGCGCCCAGTTCTGCTTCCACGGGCCCACCGGTGCAGCCGTCTTCCGGCGGATACTCGGCACCACGCGGCTCGAGGTGCTCGTCGTCGACTCCGTATCGGAGGAGACGAACCTCGGGCCCTGAGCAGGAGACGCCGGGCGTCGGCTCCGAAGAGCCGTGGCGATGCGTGTGGAGGAGTGACGTCTCCCACTCAGTTGCCCTAGTTCCCGGTGAGGGTGATGGCCACCGGTGATACAAGCATCGTCGGATAGCCTCTGATACTTGAGTGAATTTTTGGGAGAAGACATTCTGGTCTGGTTGATGTTGGCGGTCGGTGGAGCGCTGATGCTCGGCACCGCGGCGGCGTTGATCAATCCCAAGGACGAGGTCGGCGAGGACGAGCTGGAGCGGCCACCGCTCGGCCGATCGCTGCTGCAGATCGTCATCGGTCTGGTCGTGGTTGTCTGGGCGGCCGTCTCCCTGCTCGGCTGAGGGCGGCCTGCCCACTTCAGACGGGGTGTACCGCCCATCAAGATTCCCGGGCGCGGCGCCGAAGACTAGACCGATGGCCTCACGACCGCTCCCGATGGAGACGCCGAACCGAACCGCTCGGCCGACGCGCCGCTCGACCGCCGAGCCGCCACGTCGTCGCCACCGGTTCGAGGCCGAACCCGAGCCCAGCCGCCACGAATCCGGTGTCGGGCCCGGCGTCGACAACCGGTCGGGTCCGGTGACGGCGCCGTCGCCAACACCGGCGCTCCGGCTGAGGGCCCCGGCCCGTAACAGCACGCTCCTGTTCCGGGCGCTGCTCTTGGTGGCGGCCGCTGTAGCGCTGGCGTTCACCGTGGCGGCGCTGCTCGCCCCGCCCGGTCCGCAGAGCGGCGACCCGACATCACCGGACGCCCCGCCGCCGGCGGTGTTGGTGCAGCCGGACCGCTAGAAGTCGGGGCCCAGGTCTGCGCCTCCCCCGCCGTCGTCCGACGGTGGCGGACCCGAGCCGGGAATCGAACGTGCCATGTTGTCGAAGCGGGTGTACTGACCCCGGAACGCCAACCGCACCCTGCCGACGGGCCCGTTGCGGTGTTTGGCCACGATCACCTCGGCGACGCCCTTGTCGGGTGACTGGTCGTCGTAGACCTCGTCCCGATAGAGGAACATCACGACGTCCGCATCCTGCTCCAAACTTCCACTTTCCCGCAGATCGGACAGCATCGGGCGCTTGTCGACCCGCTGCTCCAGCGCACGGTTGAGCTGGGCCAGGGCGACCACCGGAGCCTCCAGCTCGCGGGCCAGGATCTTCAAGCCACGACTGATCTCCGACACCTCGACCTGGCGGCTCTCGGCGTTGGAGCGGCCCGTCATCAGCTGGATGTAGTCGACGATCACCATGCCGAGATCACCGACCCGGCTCTGCAAGCGCCTGGCTTTGGCCCGAATCTCCATGACCGAGGTGTGCGGATTGTCGTCGATGAAGATGGGCGCCTCGGCCAGTCGACCGACGGCGTGACTGATGCGGGTCCACTCGGCCTCGCCGATCTTGCCGGTGCGAACCCGACTCGAATCGACCAGCGCTTCCGAGCACAGGATTCTCTGGGACAGCTCGAGCTGGCTCATCTCCAGGGAGAAGATCAGAACCGGCTTCTGATCCTTCATCGCTGCGTTTGCAGCCATGCCCAGTCCGAACGCGGTCTTCCCCATGGCGGGCCTCGCCCCGACGACATAGAGGGCGTTGGGCTGGAGGCCGGCGAGCATCTCGTCGAGGTCGATGTAGCCGGTGCTCGACCCGGTGATGGCGTCGCCCCGCTCGTAGAGCTGTTCGAGGCGGTCGAGGTTGGCCGACAGGAGATCCTTGATTTCGGCGGTGGTGTTGGTGACACGGCGCTGAGCCACCTCGAACATCCGCGACTCGGCGTCGTCGATGGCCTTGACCACGTCGTCGGGCACGCCGTAGGCCGTTTCCGCGATCTCGTTCGACACCATGATGAGCCGCCGAAGCAGGGCATGCTCCTCCACGATCTTCGCGTAGTGGGAGGCGTTGCTGATGGCCGGGGTCGAGGCCTGCAGGTCCAGGAGAAGTGACGGACCACCGATCTCCTCCAGCAGCCCGGCCCGTTGTAGTTCCTCGGCCACGGTGACGGCATCGACCGGTTGCCCGGCACCGTAGAGCCCCATGATGGCGTCGTAGAGATGGCCGTGGGCCGGCTTGTAGAAGTGATCCGGATCGAGGGTCTCGACGACCTCGGCGATGGCCTCACGAGACAGCAGCATCGCCCCGAGGACCGATTCCTCCGCCCTGAGGTTGTTTGGCGGCACTCGTGTTGGTCTGGGGGCAGTGGCCCGCTCGGCCATGGCGCTCCTTGATCGAACTGGTGGATGTGATTATCGATTGGCGGTGTGACTCTTTGGCCGCTCGGCATGACCAGTCGCAGCACAGACGAAGGAGACCGGCACCCGCGCCGAACAAATCCTCGCGGTCCCATCATCGCCCGCCTCACCTGTGGATTCCTAGTGCCGAAACCTCTGGATCTCCTGTGAATATCGCGTGG
>JBFHME010000181.1:0-6620 GCA_041594435.1 Acidimicrobiales bacterium | reverse complement strand
ACGAGCAAGTTCCTCAAATAGCGGCGGTCCGCTCCCAACCCCTCCATTCTGTGCTGCAGGCGCCCGGATTTCCGGCGCTGGGCCGCACAGAACGTGGACGGGGTTGTGAATCGAGCCCGGCGACGGCTACGTGATCAGGCCGAGGCCCTTCACCGTGTCGCGCTCCTCCACCAGTTCGGCGGCCGAGGCGTCGATGCGGGTCCGGCTGAACTCGTCGATATCCAGGCCCTGAACGATGGCGTACTCGCCATCGGTGACCGTACAGGGGAAGCTGGAGATGATGCCCTCGGGCACATCGTAGGAACCGTCGGAGGGCACCGACATCGACACCCAGTCGCCCTCGGGCGTGCCGAGCACCCAATCGTGCATGTGGTCGATGGCGGCGTTGGCGGCCGACGCGGCCGATGACGCACCGCGGGCCTCGATGATGGCGGCGCCCCGTTTGGCCACCGTCGGAATGAAGTCGTTCTCGACCCAGGCCATGTCGTCGACCACCTCGATGGCGTTCCGGCCATGGACCTCGCAGTGGAAGAGATCGGGGTACTGGGTGCTGGAATGGTTACCCCAGATCGTCATCTTCGTGATGTCGTTGACGGTGGCCCCGGTCTTGCTCGCCAGCTGGCTGATGGCCCGGTTGTGGTCGAGGCGGGTCATGGCGTTGAACTGGCGGGGATCGAGGTCGGGGGCGGCGTTCATGGCGATCAGGGCGTTGGTGTTGGCCGGGTTGCCGACCACCAGCACCTTGATATCGGAGGAGGCGTTGTCGTTGATGGCCTTGCCCTGGGGGCCGAAGATCCCGCCGTTGGCCTCCAGCAGATCGGCGCGCTCCATGCCGGCTTTGCGGGGCATGGCCCCCACCAGCAGCGCGTAGTCGGCGTCACCGAACGCCACGGCGGCGTCGTCGGTCTTCACCATGCCGGCCAGCAGGGGAAAGGCGCAGTCCTCCAGTTCCATGGCCACACCGTCGAGCGCACCGAGAGCCGGCGTGATCTCGAGCATCTGGAGGATCACCGGCTGGTCGGGACCGAGGAGATGGCCCGACGCGATGCGGAACAACAGGCTGTAGCCGATCTGGCCGGCTGCGCCGGTCACCGTTACTCGAGCGGGGGATGTGGACACGATGCGACTCCTTCTCACCGACTCTTCGGTGGTTTTCACCGCCGATCGTAGCCGGTCGGGACCGCGACCGGCGGCTCGGCTGGCCCGTTCGGAGATCGGGGGCCGAGGGCCGCGCCCGGTTCGGTGGCTCCTATCCTGCGACACGATGCGAATTGCCAGCTGGAACGTCAACTCGCTCCGGTCCCGAGTGCACCTCATCGCGCACTGGCTCGATCGGCGGGAGCCCGACGTGGTGCTCCTCCAGGAAACGAAATGTCGAGACGACCAGTTCGACGATGTGCAACACGACGTGTTCGAACGGCGGGGGTTCGAGGTGGCCCATCACGGCCACGACCATTGGAATGGCGTGGCCATCGCCTCCCGGATCGGGTTACGGAGCGTGCATCGTGGCTTTCGCGGCACCCAGCGGCCCCCGTTCGATGAGGCTCGCCTGATCAGCGCCGAGATCGGCGATGCCTCGGCCGGCATTCGGGTGGTGTCGCTCTACGTTCCCAACGGTCGAGCACTCGACGACCCCCACTACCGGTACAAACTGCTCTGGCTCGAGCGGCTTCGAGGCGAGGCGATCGCCGAAGGCTGGACGGACTCCCCGACCGTCCTCTCCGGCGACTTCAACGTGGCACCGTCCGACCAGGATGTCTACGATCCACGGCGATGGCGGGGAAAGAAACATGCATCCCCGCCGGAGCGGGCGGCGATCGCCGCCCTGATCGACCTCGGATTCGTCGACGCCGCCCGCACGCTGCACCCCGACACACCGGAGTTCACGTGGTGGAACCATCGCCAGGTCCTGGCCGACGACCGAGGTCTCCGAATCGATCTGGCACTGATCTCCCCGCCGCTGTGGCCCCGCGTTGCGAGATGCTGGGTCGACCGGGATGCCAGGACGGCCGAACGACCCTCGGATCACGCTCCGTTGATCACCGATCTGACCGATTGAGGATCGTCGGCCGAGTCGCCGTTGAAGCGGGGAGTACGGGTGTTGCCCAGCCATGCCTGATGGAGCTCGTGGTACACACCCGATCCCCGAGCGACGAGTTCTCGATGGGAACCGACGTCGACCAGCCGGCTACGGTCGAACACCAGGACCAGGTCGGCGACCTCGGCCGTCGACAGGCGGTGGGCGATCGAGACCATCGTGCGACCTTCGGCCAGCCGGCGCAGCGCCTGGGTCAGTGCCTGATCGGTCTCGGGGTCCACGGCCGAGGTGGCCTCGTCCAGGATCAGGAGGCCGGGATCGGCCAGCTGAGCCCGAGCCAGCGCCACGAGCTGACGTTCACCGACCGAGAGGTTCTCGCCCCGCTCCCCCACGGGGGTGTGCAGGCCGTGTTTGTCGAGCCACCAACCCAGACCGAGGCGTTCGAACGCCGACACGACGTCGGCCTCGGTCACCCTGTCGGCTCCGAAGGAGACGTTGTCGGCGATGGTGCCGTCGAACAGGAATCCGTCCTGGGGCACCATCCGTACCGAGTGGATCCGCGACGTGGCCGAAACCAGCCGCAGATCGATGTCGTCGACCAGGATCCGCCCTTCGGTCGGGTCGGCCAACCGGCACAGCAGCTTGGCGAACGTCGTCTTGCCCGACCCGGTCTCGCCGACGATGGCCACGTTGACACCGGCCGGGATGGTCACCGAGACGTCGGTCAGCGCCCGCTCGCCGTCCCCATAGCTGAAGGCGACGCCGTCCGCCTCGATCCGCAAGGGACCGGCGGGGAGATCCCGGGCCTCGGCCTCGGCCGGCTCGACGACCTGGATGGGGTGATCGAGAACGGACAGGATCTTGTTCCAGGATGCGGCCGCCACCTGGGTTTGATCCAGCACCTCGGAGATGGACCCGATCGGCTCGCGCACCAGGTTGGCCAGGAACAACACGGCGACCAGTTCGCCGGCCTCGAGACCCCAGGCCTGACGCTGCCACAGGCCGACGACCAGTACGGCGGCCATCGACACGGCGCCGAACACGTCGCCGACGACGAACAGCGAGGCCATGTAGCCGTTGGCCTGCATTCGTGTCCGGTAGCGGCGGGCGATCGCCGTGTCGAGCTCGGTCCGAAAACGCTCCTCGGCCCCGTAGGCCCGCACGACCGGCGTTCCGGTGATCATCTCGGAGAATGCGGCGAGCATGTCGGACACCCGATTGCGGTAGGCATCGTAAACCGCAATCTGTCGGCGTTGCATCCACCCCAACAACGGCAGCAACGGCAGGTGAATCACGAGCACGACGAGGGCCAGCTGCCACGAGTAGTAGGCCAGTACCGCGAGGATCCCGATCATCATCACCGGGTCGATCGACCAGACGTAGAGGCCCCACTGGGCGAACCGGGCCAGGGTTTCGGCGTCACTGGTGACGCGGGAGATGAGCAGCCCCTTGCGGGTTTCGTTGTGGTCGGCGATCGAGAACCGGTGGATGCGGTCGAAAGTGCGGATTCGCAGATTGGTGATGGCCAGCTCGGCCTGGCGCACCAGACGCCGTTGGGCCCGCCAGCTGATGACCGCCGAGGCCAGGATCACCACGGCGGCCAAGATCGCCGATCGGACGATGTAGCCCATGTCGACGTCACCCGCCACGGCACCCGGATCGCCCGACACGCCGATCCCGTTGTCGATCGTGCGCTCGATCAGGACGGGGATGACGAGCCGACCGACGGCGACGGCGAACCCCATGCCGATCGTCATCCGCAGACCATCGACGAGTTCGGGGCTGGCGACGAGGCCGCGACGGATCAGGTCGACGGCCCGCAGGTCGGTGTTCGCCCGCCCGGTCGCCGTCTCCCCGACGGTCGTCACGTGCCCGCCATTTCATAGGCCATCACGAGCGCCCGGTAGTCGGGATTGGCCATCAATCCGTCGTGGGTGCCGGCGGCGACGATCCGTCCGCCGGCCAGGAACAGGACCCGATCGGCGAGGCCGATGGTGGCAACCCGTTGGGCCACGATCAGGGTCGTGGTGTCGAGCCGGGTGCGCAACCGATCGAGTATCTCCTGTTCGACCTTGGGATCGACGGCGCTGGTTGCGTCGTCGAGGATCAACAGCCGCGGTCTGCGGATGAGGGCCCGGGCCAGCGCAACCCGCTGCCGCTGCCCCCCGGACAGCGTCACGCCCCGTTCGCCGAGTACGGTGTCGTACCCGTCGGGCAGACGGTCGATGAAACCGGCGGCCCGGGCAACAGCTGCCGCCTCACGAATCTCGTCGGCGCTGTAGGCGCCGTCGAGATCGATGTTGCCGGACACCGACGTGCCGAACAGGAACGTCTCCTGGAAGACCAGCGCCACGGCGTCGGTGCGCTCCCGGTCGGACAGGTCGGCCAGTTCGACGCCGGCCACCCGCAACGATCCGCTGGTCGGCGGCATCAGCCCGGCGATCAACGAGCACAACGTCGACTTGCCGGTACCGGTCGACCCGACCAGCGCCACGATCTCACCCGGCTCGATCGTGAAGTCGACGCCCGACAGGACATCGGCGTCGGCACCGTAGCGATAGCCGACGTCGACCGCGTCGACACGGAGAGGCCCGCCCGGCAGCATGCCACTCCGGGAGGAAGGCACCGGCAGCCGCTGGTCGAGCACCAGGTTCAGACGCTGGCGGGACACGACCGACGGCGGCACCGTTTCGAGGAAGAACCCGAGCACCCGCATCGGAAAGGCCAGCACGGTGAACAGCGCCGCCACCTGGACCAGATCACCTCTGGTGACCACGCCGGCGTCAACGCGGAGGGCACCGAACACGATCACCACGACGATCCCCATGTTCGGCAACATGTCGAGCACCGCCTCGAACAGAGCCCTGGTGTAGCCGATCTCGACCCGGTGCTCCCGCAGCCGGTGGGCGGCGGCACTGAACCGTTCGACCTCGGCGTCGGCCCGGCCCAGCGTCTTGACGATGAGCGCCCCGTCGAAGCTCTCATGTGCGATCGACGACGTTCGACCGACCTCCTCCTGGGCCGCGGCCGCCGGGCGCTCGACCCGGGCCGAGTAGACGCGATTGAGCAGGATCAAGGCGGGAAAGACGGAGAAGGCGACAGCGGCCAGCACCACATCGACCAACAGCAACGACACCGCGGAGAACGCGGCCAGGAAGAACGTGCCGAGCGAGAAGGGCAACGGATGCAGTACCTCCGCCATCTTCTCGGTGTCATTGTCGGCGTGGGCCAGCAGCTGTCCGGTCGGCACCTGATGATGCCAGGAGATGGGGAGTCGCAGGTACCGGTCGGTGAGCGTGCGCCGGAACGTGGCCTGGACCCGTTCGGCCGTCATACCGGCGAAGTAGCGGCGAGCCACCACCCCGGCCGAGCGCAGCGCAACCACAGCGACGATCGCCGCGGCACCCCACAACACGGGGTCGGCCCGGGACCCGTCGTCGACATAGCTCGGGTAGACCACCGAATCGGTCACATAGCCGAGAACCTCGGCCGACACCACGGTGGCTCCGGCGTAGAGGATGGCTCCGAACACCGACGTCGCGAACGGCCCCGGATGAAGCGCCACCTGCTCACGGATCACCCGCCAGGCGTCGGATGGTAGGACCTGTCTGTCATCGATCCCGGATTGGGACATGTTCGCCCTCCTCGGGACCTGCTTGCCCGGCCGGCGCCGCCGACCCCATGCCGACGGCCGAACGCCACCCGACGCGACTGGCAACAGTACCAGCCACGGACCGATGCGAGCTGTGAATTTGGCCCGCCGGATCGTCCCGATAGTCTTGCCTGGTGACAGGCGACAGCGCCATACCATCCGACTCGACGACCGCAGCCGGCGACACCGAGCCCTCGCTCGTGCGGGCAGCCATCCTCGCCATGAGTGCCGTGGCCGTGATCGTCGTCGTTCTGGCCCACTGGGACAATCCCGTGGTGGCCGTCGGTCTGGGCGCCATTGTGGCCGTCTGCGGCTGGCTGTCGGCTATCGACTACGAGCAGCACCGGCTTCCGAATCGCATCGTCGGACCACTTGCCGTCGCCGTCACGGTCGCCGTCGTCGCCGGGGGTCTGTGGTCCGAAGACCTCGCCCGGTCGGGTCGGGCCCTGCTGTTCGGGCTCGTCGCCGCCGCCTTCCTCCTGCTCGGGAACCTGATCGGGGGACTCGGCATGGGCGACGTGAAGTACGCCTTTCCGCTGGCCACGACCCTCGGATGGTTCGGCGTGGAGCCGGTGCTGACCTGGGCGTTCGTGACGGCTGCGGTCGGTGGTCTGGCCGGGTTCGCGGCAATCGTCTCCGGGCAGGGACGCCGGTACCGGATCCCCTACGGCCCGTTCATGACCGTCGGTTTGTTCGCCGGGCTGCTCAGCGCCGCACCCGGTCCCTAGATCATCGGGATCGCCGCGGACCCATGCGCCGCTCGGCGGCATCGACGGTGTTCTTCAACAGCAACGCCACGGTGGTTGGGCCGACGCCACCGAGGCGGGGCGTGATCCAACCGGCCACCTCGCCGACGGCCTCGTCCACGTCGGGGAGGAGCGTGCGGCCCTCCCAGGTGATCCCGCCACTGACCACTGCGGCGCCGGGCTT
>JBFHME010000180.1:0-6721 GCA_041594435.1 Acidimicrobiales bacterium | reverse complement strand
TGCACGTCGTGCCACCCTCGCCGCGACGCCTCGACCTGTAGGGCTTTGACGGCCTCATGGAGCGGACGATGCCGACCGAGTTCATCGGCGAGCGGGCGGACCGCCTCGTCGACCTCCGGACCGACCGAGACCGGTGCGGCACAGACGACACGCAGGCCGGTGCCCGATCGAAGCTCCTGGATCGCGGCGTCGACCACGACCGGAAGACCGGCCTGCCGACGTCGATCCCGGGCCCAGCGCTCGCGACGTTCCAGTTCGTCGGCGAGGAAGCCGCTCACGACCGGCCCGGCCACCGTGACCAACGGCAGTCGAAACACCAGCCCCGACACCACCGCGACGGCGGCCGCAACGGCCGCCGCCGGACGGGGCCGAAGGGCCATGGGCCGGCCCGACAGCCGCCACGCCATCAGGCCGATCACAAAGCCCACCCCGCCACCGACCACCGGCGTCACCAGGGACTCGACCATCACGCCTCCGGCGAGCCGGGTCCGGGTCGCCGATCGGGGTTGCCGGCCAGCGGTGTCGGTGGCCGCCGCCACAGCAGGCGGACGTCGTCACCATCGTCGCCGGTGCCGTTGCCGCGATCACCACGTTCAACGCCCGGGTCGGTGTTCGGGTCGACCGCCCACACCGCCTCCACGACGCGGCGAGCCGAGGGACGACCGGGGATCGTTCGGCGGCCTACGTGGACGACAACGTCGATGGCATCGAGCACGAACCGCCGCATCAGCCGGGGACTCAGGTCGGCGTCGGCCAGCGACGCCAGCATCTGCAGACGCCGAAGCCCGGCGGCCGCGTCGAGGGCATGGCAGGTACACAGCGAGCCGGCGTGTCCGGCTGTCAGCGCGAGGAGCAGGTCGAACGCCTCGGACCCCCGTACCTCGCCGATCACCAGCCGGTCGGGCCGCAGGCGGAGCGCAGTCGTCACCAGCTGACGCATCGACACCCGGCCGACGCCCTCGTTGTTGGCCGGGCGAGCCTCGAGCCGGAGCACGTGCGAACCGGCGAGTCGGAGCTCGGCGGTGTCCTCGATCGTGACGATCCGTTCGCCGGGCGAGATCCGAGCACTGAGTGAGTTGAGCAAGGTCGTCTTGCCCGAGCTGGTTGCACCGACGATGAGCAGGGATCGACGGCATCGGACGAGATCGGTCAGGAGGTCGGCGACCTCGGGCGGCCCGAACGCCGTCAGCGGAAGCAGGTGATCGGTGAACCGGCGCACCGAAAGCACCGGCCCGTCCACGGCCAGGGGAGGGGCGACGATGTTGACCCGCGAGCCGTCGGGTAGGCGGGCGTCGACGATCGGATTCAGCCGGTTGAGTTGGAGACCGAGCGGGGCGAGCATCCGTTCGATGATGAGATCGAGCTCTCCCGGGTCGAGCGGTTCACGGATCGATTCGAGCCGGCCGCTTCGTTCGACCCAGATCGACCCCGGTCCGTTGATCATGATCTCGTTGACGTCGGCCTCGGCGAGCAGGCGGTCGACCACCCCGAGCCCTGCGGCCATCGAGCGCTCGGCTCGGGCCTGCGATTCGGCCTCGACGCCGGAGAGCAACGGATCCCGCCGGCGGATGAGCTCGATCGCGGCCCGCTCGGATGCAACACCGTCCACCGGACCTCCCTGGGCTCGTGCCGTCCGCCGACGGTTCCGATCCCGGGCCGACCCACCGATCATGGGCGCTCCACCGCCCGGGCGGCCGCAGCCGACCTGCGGGCTTCGACCGACGACGAGACCGTCAGGGGAATCCGGTGCAGGGAGCGCGGTAGCCGTCGAGTCAACAGGCCGGAGTCGACCGCCCTGGCCACGGCGGGATCACAGCGGACGGTGTTCACGGGAACCCGCAGGGCTGCCTCCACGTCGGTGGCGCGCAGTGCCCGGTCGGGTTCGGCCACGACGACGACGTCATCGGGAACCGGCAGATCCATCGCTGCGGCAATGGCCAGATAGCAGAGTCGGGTCACGAGGGTGGAACGCTCGGCCACGGCGACGACGGCCGGGAACGCCGACGCCGAGATCGGCAGCGGGCTCGACACGGTCTCCCGGTGGTGCGACTCCGCCAGACCGAGATCGACGATGACCCGTCGGTCGTCGGCTGCCAGCAGGTGGGCGAGCAAGTTGATCCGTTCGCCGACGTCGAACCCCGGGCCAAGCGATCCGTCCGCTTCGCGTTGGCCACCGGAGCGTCCGCCGGCGCCGTGATAGGGCAGCAGGGCAACGCGCTCCGAAACCGCCATCTCGAGTCTGCCCAACGAGTCTGGTGGAGGATTCGGATGGCGGAGCCAGCGGGCGAGCCCGGCTCCACCCGGTTCGACACCGAGGATTCGTGCCTGGTCCCCTCCGGCAAGGTCGACCAGCAGCACGGGCCCTCGACGGGCGCTCAGCAGTGCCGCCGACGCCGCCACCACCGAACAACCACTACCGCCCTTTGATCCCCAGAGACACCACACCACTGAACCCACCCACCTGAACGAGTCCGACAACTCGCCTTGACGTCGACGTCGGTGGACGGCTCCACGAATGGCGATCAATCGCCATCGAAGGACTCTAACCGGATGTAGACGTAAACAACAACCGTTGGTGTTCGCAGAGTGGGCGCCCGGGTCGGTAGGGTGGGCCGCCGTGCTGAGGTTGCTGTGGGAAGTCGGCAAGCGAAGCTTCCGGCGGGCCACCACCTATCGTCTGGCCACGGCCTCCGGGGCGTTCGTCAACACCGTGTTCGGCTACATCCGGGCGGCCGTGCTGATCTACGTTGCCGCCGAAAGCGGCGGGGTGATTCGCGGCCTGACCGGCCAGGAGCTGGCCACCTTCGCCTTCCTGTCGCAGGGGTTCATCGCCATCGTCGGGGCCTTCCGCGGCCTCGATCTGCCCGAGCGGATCCGCTCCGGCGACATCGAGGTCGACCTCTACCGTCCGGCCGACCTCCAGCTCTGGGAGCTGGCCAACTGGCTTGGCGATTCGGTCCTCCAGATCATCGTGCGCGGGGTACCGCCGGTGGTGCTCGGAGCCGTGGTCTTCGACCTCCGGTGGCCCGACCCGGCCTGGCACTGGCTGGTGTTCGGGCTGAGCGTGATCGCCGCCACCCTGGTCGGTTTCGCGATTCGATTCTGCTCGAACCTGCTGGCCTTCTGGCTGCTCGACATTCGCGGGATCGACCAGATGGTCACCATCGCGGTCACGTTCTTCGCCGGCCTCATCCTGCCGCTCAACCTGTTCCCGCTTTGGCTCGAACGGGTGGCTCGGGCGCTCCCGTTCGCATCCATGATCCAGCTTCCGGTCGAGATCTTCCTGGGCCGTTTCGACGGCTGGGAACTGGTCTGGATCCTGGGCCAACAGGTGTTGTGGGCGCTTGCCCTCCTGCTGCTCGGACGCATGGTTCTCGGGTCGGCCACCCGCCGGCTGGTGGTGCAGGGAGGGTGACGGCGTGACCGCAGACCGCACCCCGGTGGCCGACGAGTTTCGCCTGTACCGTCGGATCGTGGCGGCCCGTGTCCGTTCCGATTGGCAGTACCGGACCTCGTTTCTCCTCTTGCTCGTGTCCCAGAGCTTCCTCGTCGTGTTCGAGCTGGTCGCGCTGCTCTTTCTCATCGACCTGGTGCCCCGATTCGGCGGGTGGGATCGGGCCCAAGTGGTGTTCCTCTACGCCATGGCCACCCTTCCCTTCAGCATCGGCGACGTGTTCATCAGTGAGGTGGAGCGGCTGGCCGACCGCTACATCCGCAACGGCGATTTCGACATCCTGTTGCTTCGCCCGAGTTCGGCGCTGGTTCAGATCCTGGCCCTCGAGTTCGAGCTGCGACGGATCGGCAAGCTGGTGGCGCCGACCATTGCCCTCGGGTGGTCGGCCGCCCATCTGGGTGTCGACTGGACGGTGGGGCGCGTCGCCGCCCTCGTCCTTGCTTTGGCCGGTGGCGTCGCCATCTACAGCGGGTTCTGGGTCATCGCCGCATCGATCCCGTTCTGGGCCGTGGCGTCACGAGAGGCCACCAACGCCCTCACCTACGGCAGTCAGTTCGCCAACCAGTACCCGCTCCACATCTATCCCGGTTAGATTCGGGCCATCATGGGCTGGGCGCTGCCGCTGGCGTTCGTGGCATATGTGCCGGCGATCTCGGTGGCCGAGGCCTCAAATCCTCTCGATCTGCCCTCGTGGATGCCGTTCACAACGCCGCTGGTGGCCGTTGCCGTGGCGATCGTGGCCCGCTTGGTCTGGCGCCGTGGGATCAACCACTATCAGAGCACGGGGAGTTGACCATGGCCGGGGAACGGGGGGACGAGAAGACACCGGCCGTGACGGTCGACGGTTTGAGCAAGACCTACGTGGTGCGCACCAGGGTCGAGGGCGGCCGCAATCCGATTCGACGGTCCAAGCGTCTGGTCGACGCGGTGTCGGATGTGTCGTTCACCATTGGGCGCGGCGAGATGG
The DNA here is from genome assembly GCA_041594435.1 of Acidimicrobiales bacterium. Classification (GTDB taxonomy): domain Bacteria; phylum Actinomycetota; class Acidimicrobiia; order Acidimicrobiales; family SZUA-35; genus JAHELU01. Next base: position 2,300 of record JBFHME010000180.1, on the reverse strand, counting down.
TCGGCTACATCGGGCCGAACGGTGCGGGCAAGTCGACGACGATCAAGATGATCACGGGCATCCTGACCCCGACGTCCGGGCAGGCCACGGTGCTGGGGCTGACTCCTACCGCCCAACGACGACTCCTGGCCCGTCGCATCGGGGTCGTGTTCGGCAACCGGTCGCAGCTCTGGTACGACCTGCCCTTGCGGGATTCATTCGATCTCCTCCACCACCTGTATCGCACGGACCGGGACCGTCACGATCACAACGTCGCCCAGTTCGTCGACCGCCTCGATCTCGGTCCGTTGCTCGAGACACCGGTTCGCCAGTTGTCGCTCGGTCAACGGATGCGGGGCGAGGTCACGGCCGCCCTGTTGCACGACCCGGCACTGGTGGTGCTCGACGAACCGACGATCGGGCTCGATGTCGTCTCCAAGTACGCCGTGCGGGAGTTCCTGCGCGAGGTGAATCGGGAACGGGACACGACCGTGCTCTTGACCACCCACGACCTCGACGATATCGAGCAGCTCTGTCCCCGCATGATGATCATCGACCATGGCCGGGTGCTCCTGGACGGGCCGGTGGCCGATTTCAAATCCGAGCACGGCACCGAACGGACCGTCGTGGTCGACCTGACCAGGGCCCGGGAGCCGCTTGCGGTGCCGAACGCAACGGTGATTCGGGTGGAGGGACCGCGTCAGTGGCTTCGTTTCGACCGCCGGGCCACGACGGCCGCCGACGTCATCGCCGCGGTTACGGCCGCAGCACCGGTGCGGGATCTGGCCATCGAGGAGCCCGACATCGAGGAGCTGATCCACCGGCTCTACCGGGAGCGGGGCACCAGCTCGTAGCCCGCCCGACCCCCTCGGTGGCGCCGCGATCGGCAACGTGAGCCTCCGGTGCCTCGGCGGCCGCTGTCGGCGGCGGCTACCCGATGGTCCCGAGCGCGTCCTCGATGCCCTTGTGGAAGGTCGGATAGGCGTAGATCATCGACCGGAGCGTCGACAGCGGTATCTCGGCGTGCACGGCCAGCGCCAGGAGCCCGAGCACCTCACCGCCATGAGGCCCGACCGAGGTGGCGCCTACCAGCACGTCGCGCTCGGCGTCGACAACCAGCTTGATGAAGCCCTCGTTGCCGGCCGCGTGCAGCCAACCCCGCGCCGTCTCCGCCACCCGCTTGAATCCGACGTTGACGTCGAGCCCCGCCTCCCGGGCCTCGGCCTCGGTCAGGCCGACCGCGCCGACCTCGGGATCGGTGAACGTCACCGCCGACAGCGCGTCGAGGTTGAGCGGCTCGACATCCCGACCGAGTATGTCGGCCACGACGACATCGGCCTGACGAGTGGCCAAATGTGTGAACAACCCGTCGCCGGTGATGTCGCCGACACCCCAGACTCCGTCGGTGACCCGTTGGCGCTCGTCAGCCTCGAGGAAGTGGGCATCCGGGTCGAGGCCGAGAGCGGCGACGCCGAGTTCGTCGAGAAAGGTTCGTCGACCGGTGGCCACCAGGAGCTTCTCCCCGGTGATCTCGGTTCCGTCGGGCATGGTCACGGTGAAGCGCTCATCGCCATGGTCGACCCGCCCGGCGAACTGACCGGTGTGAACGGTGATGCCCTCGGATTCGAACACGTCTTTCAGAACCTCACCGGCCTCCGGCTCGTTACGGGGTAGGAGCCGGGGCTCGCCCTCGATGATCGCCACCTCGACCCCGAACCGGGCCATGACCTGGGCCAGTTCCACGCCGACCGCCCCGCCGCCGAGCACGATCAACGAATCGGGCAGATCCTTGACCTCGATGATCTCGTGGTTGGTCCAGTAGGGCGTGTCGGCCAGACCGGGGATCGGCGGTACGGCTGCTCGGGTTCCGGTGGCGATGACGATGCCCCGACCGGCGCGGTAGCGGGTTCCGTCGACCTCGACGAGACCGGGTTCTTCGATGGTGGCGTAACCCCGGACGAAGGTGCCGCCTTTGCCCACGAAACGGTCCACGGCCACCGTGTCGTCCCAGTCGTCGGTGGCCTGGTCGCGGATCCGCTCGGCGACGTGACTCCATTCAGGCGTGACGGACGAGCGACCGGCCAGGCCCTCGATCCGGCGAGATTCGGCCAGAAGGTCGGCGGCCCGAATCATCATCTTGGAGGGAACACACCCCCAGTACGGGCACTCCCCGCCGACGAGATTCCCCTCGATACCGACGACATCGAGACCGGCCTCGGCCAACTGGCCGGCGGCCGCCTCGCCCCCCGGTCCGAGCCCGATCACAATCACGTCCACAAGTACAGTCCCAGATTCGTCCATGCCCTGACAAACCGGTCACC
>JBFHME010000179.1:0-6806 GCA_041594435.1 Acidimicrobiales bacterium | reverse complement strand
GTAGAGCACGTCCGCTGCCGCGGTGGCGGCGCTGTCGGCCGCGACCTGATTGTGGGCTCGATCGGACCGGGCGGCGGCGAGATCGATCACGATCGCCGCGATCGCCGTGATGAACACGAAGCAGAGCGCGACGAAGATCAGCACGGTCCCTCGCTCGTTCGTCCGATCGACCCTCTGGATCCGACCTGGATTCGGTGCTGGACTCGGTGCTGGATTCGGTGCTGGACTCATTGCGGGGTCCGTTCGAACCGTGCGACCGACTGCGTGCTCAGCGTCACCGTTCGCTCGTAGATGAGCGCTTCGAGGTCGCTTTGGCGCTCGAGGCGAATCTGGACCCGCCGTTCGCTCGCCGGGCGGCCATCGGTGAAACAGGGGGTTCCCGTGTCTTGGACCCGGCTGCCGCTCTGCTCGACCAGCCGGGTGGTCCGGTCGTCGGGATCGGTGCCGTCGGGGTAGACGTAGGCGACACACACGACCTGCCCGGCAACCGTAGAGTCCATGTCTCCCGTCGCGCCGGCAATCGACACATCGGCGAGGGTTGACAACCACGCTGACAGATCGCCGTCGACGGCGCGAACAGCGCCATAGCGAGCCGACTCGCGAACGGCATTGTTCATCGAGATGTACCGGTTGTAGGAGATGCCGATCGTCACGATTCCCAGGAGGAACCCCAGGAGCAACGGAAGAACCAGGGCAAACTCGATGACCGCTGAACCACGGTCACCGTCCGGCTTTGCGTCACGGCGCATCATCTTGAACCCAAGTCTTCGCACACTGTCTCATCGGATGGTGTCGTTCGACCTTGAGGGTCATGGGCACGTCTGCCCAACGTTGTCCCGGGAGGGTCGAAACCCTAGAGCAGACGGGTCGTGGTGGTGTGCCGGGACGGCGGACGTAAGCCCTGCTCGACGATGTACGGCTGCAGTTCCTCGAGCCTCAACGGCCGGGCGAGAAGGTAACCCTGTGCCATGTCACAGGGGATCTGCGCGAGCGCGTCCAACTGGGGTTGATGCTCGATGCCCTCGGCGATCACCCGAAGACCGAGGGAGTGGGCGATCTGCACGATGCCCCGGACGAGGTCGACCTTGGGTTCCGGCGTCGCCAGGTGACCGATCATGCTTCGGTCGAGCTTGAGGAGGCCGATGTCGAGTCGATGCAGGTAGGCGAGCGACGCCTCGCCGTCACCGAACCGGTCGAGTGCGACGATCCCGCCGGCCTCCTTGATCAGCCCCATCGCCTCGCCGCGCCGGTCGGATTCGGCGACCAGCACCGACTCGGGCCACTCGATCACGAAACGGCCCCGGATCGGGTCCAGATCCGAGCCCTCCAGGAGCTTGCCGAGCGAGCCGTTCAGGAGATGCTGAGCGGCAAGATTGACCGAGACGAAGAGATCAGGATCGACCTCCCAGATCGGCGTGAGGTCCTCGACCGATCGCATGAGCACCCAGCGGTCGATCGTTCCGACAAGCCCGCAGCGCTCGGCTTCGTTAAGGAAGTCGCCCGGCATCAGCAATCCTCGTTCCGGGGATCGCCAGCGGACGAGCGCCTCGACGCCGGCGATCTTCCGTGCGGTGAGGTCGACGATCGGTTGGTAGTGCAGTTCCAGTTCGTCGAGTTCGATCGCCGTCTGGAGCAGACCGGCCGCAGCGGTGGCTGTGCTGGGTGCGTCGGGGTCGTGCTCGACGACGGTTCCCTTTCCTCCCTGTTTGGCCCGGTACATCGCCGAGTCCGCATTGCGCAACAAGGTCTCGGGGTCCTTCCCTTCGTCGCTGACGGCCAGTCCGATGCTGCAGCCGATCAACACCTGTACTCCGGGCACGGCGATCGGGGCGGCGATGCTGGCGACGATGCGCTGGGCAACCGCCAGGGCGCAAGGCTGGTCGAGAAGCAGTATGGCGAACTCGTCTCCGCCGAACCGGGCCACCGTGTCGACGGGGCGCACCAGTGAGGTCAGGCGTTTGGCCACTTCCACGAGCACCGCGTCGCCGGCCGCGTGGCCATGTTGGTCATTGACGTCCTTGAAACCGTCCAGGTCCACGAACAGAACGGTGTGTTCCTGTGCCGACGCAGTGGCCAGGTGAAGTTCCTCCGTGAACATCGATCGGTTCGGCAGGCCCGTGAGCGAATCGTGTGTGGCCTGGTGGGCGAGCTCACGTTCGAGCTCGCGGAGTTCGGTGAGTGCCTGTTCGAGCCGGTCGCTGTGCATCAAGAACGCCGACTGGCGGGCAAGCGCTCCGAGCACCTGGAGATCGTTGTCGGTGAACGACGTCACCTCGCCCAGTCGGTTGGCGATCATGACGGCGCCGAGGTCGCGTTGCTCGGCGCTCAGTTTGGCGAGCATTGCGTCGCGTCCGCCCAACCTCCCGATCAGATCGGCAAGAGGGCCCACGTCGTCGGCCGAGACGATCGTGGGTTCATCGAGCGCTTCGAGAACGTCGGCGAAGAGTCCGACATCGCCCACGTCGTCGAGCACGGTGGACCGCTCGGCCGAGCTGGTGCTGTGAAACAGTCGGACGGTGTCGGCATCTTCGAGTACGACGGCGCCGATCTCGGCTCGGAACATGACCCGGGCCTCTTCCAGGAGGGTCGCCAACCCCGACTCGGACGCCCCGAGGTCAAGACGTCGTGTCGAACGGTAGAGGAACTCGATCCGCTCTCGTTGCTCGCGTTCGGCGGTGATCATGCGGAAGGCGGTGAACAGCAGGAACGCCGGAACCGCCAGGAGAAGGAGGCCGACGGCGTCGCGGGCCAGGATGATGGCCGCGGTCAATCCGATGGTCGTGTTGCTGATACTCACGACCAAGCCGAAGTACAACAGCTCCAGACCCCGCTTGATACCGGGGAACCCCTCCGCCAACGTCACCGCGAGCACGATCAAGCCGAAGCTCATGGCCGATCCGACCGCAACGCCGACCAGGCCCGACAGCCAGACCATCCGTTCGCCGCCGCCCGCCGGCCACTGGCTGACGACAAAGGCGGCAACGGCGGCATAGAGGCCGAGGTTGGCTGCGTTGAACAGGACCTTCAGGAGCGGCTGACGGCGGCCTGCGATGAAGCCGATCCCGGTCCCAATCAAGGTGGCGAGGACGACGACGGCCGGTGAGCTGTAGAGCAGCCCGACGACGAGGGGAACCTCGAAGAGCGAGAAGCTGCTGGCCTCGGCCCGAAACTGGACATGGATGACCTGCCACTCGACGCAGGCGAACGCCGCGACCAGCATGAGGAACCCGACATCGACATCGGTGAGCCGGGGGGAAACCCCGCTGAGTGCCGCAAGCAGGACGACGTCAACGAGACCGATCATCGCAATCAGCCCGAGGATCCGTTGCGACGGCCGTATTCGGCTCATCATCGTGGGGACGCGCCCTCTCATCCCTGGACTATCGGCGCTTGCCGTGGATGCATGAGACGCTGACGGGAACACGCCCCGGCGGCCCCCTGTTTGGGAGGCGGCCGCCGCCGGGATTGTGGGTGTCGGTGTGGGTTTGGGTTGGCGGTGTGGAGCCCTTGGACGGCGTTCACACCGGGGACGAGCACAAGAGCAGCCGCCGGAGCGGCCAAGCGACCGGATGAAGCCGAAAATGAGGCCAACGACCCATTGTGGGAGACCGGGATGAACTGCTTCGCGACACGGTCCGCTCGATGGTTTCGGCGCCCCGCACCGCCATCGGCCAAGCCGTATCAGACCGGGTGATCCCGACGTCGTAGACAGCAAGACGGCCGCACCGCACAGGAGGGGGCGACGACAACCTCGACGCCGTCCCCTTCATCGACATCGAACCGGCACCGGCCCCCGGCACCGGCCCCGCTGCGGACCCGGCGGATCGGGTCGACCAGCCGAGTACCACGCAACCCGTTCGAACCCGCCCCCCAACCAGAACCCGAGCCCGCCCCGACGCCGGTCATCCCGGTCAAGCCGAGCGCCGCCGACCTGCGACACGTGCATCGGATCGCCGATCTCTTCGAGGTCGACCGCTCGGCGTTCGAGGCCCGACTGCCCGCGTATCCGGAGGCACTGGGAGTCGGTCTGTCCCGTCATGGGGTGGTCAACCGTCCGTCGGAGGTGACCGTGTCAAACCTGGCCGAGGTGATCGAGGCGTTCCAGGCCGTGACCCGGGACGGAACTCGACGCTGGCGCGTCTGGGCTCGAGCCGACGGCGGCGAGACCCGAACGCTGGAAGCCGTGCTCCACCGGCCGGGCCGGATCGAGGTCGTCACCATCACGGCCAAGGTGATCGATCTCACCGAGTTGATGGCGGCCCACGGCTTCAGCATCATCGGTCAGCGGTCGTGCTTCCCCCGCAACTACCTGTGCGCCGAGTGGTGGCACTTCCAGTACAACCGGGCTCTCACTCAGCAGGTCCTGCAATTCGGAGCCGAGCTGCTGTCGCTCGCCATGTCCACCGAGGACTTCCTCGACAACCAGACCGACATCTCGAACGAACCGAAGCGGGTGTTCCGGGGCAAGGGCCGGCACCGCTGGGGGATAACCCCGGGCGGGCCGATCGTCGGATCCGACCCCCCCTGGCCGCCGTGTTATCGTTTTGGCCGGAGGTCGCAATGGCACACAGACCGGGAGCCTTGTCGGGGATCGGCAACACGCCGGTCGTGAAACTGTCGACGTTTCCGGGCGACGGTGCGGCCGACGTCTGGGTCAAACTCGAGGGAGCCAACCCCACCGGCTCCTACAAGGACCGCATGGCTCTGGCCATGATCGAGGGAGCCGAGGCCCGAGGTGAACTCTCGCCGGGCCAGACGGTGATCGAATACACCGGTGGCTCGACGGGCACATCGCTGGCCTTCGTCTGTGCGGTCAAGGGCTATCCGCTGCGAATCGTCTCCTCCAACGCCTTCGCCGAGGAGAAGCTGAAGTCGATGCTGGCCTTCGGAGCCGAACTGGAGGTCATTCACAGCGACACCGGCATCCACCCCCGCCTCATCCCGCAGATGCAGGAGCGGGCGGCCGAGATCGTGGCCGAGACCGGAGGATTCCCTACCGACCAGTTCAACAACCTCGACACGCTCAACGGCTATCTGGGGATCGGCACCGAACTGGTCGATCAGCTCGACGGTGAGATTCACGGCGCGGTGGCCTATGTGGGTGTCGGCGGTGCCTACACCGGTCTGAGCCGTCCGATCCGGGACCGGTGGCCGGACGTGATCCGGACCGTCGTCGAGCCCACCGAGTCGGCCGTCATCTCGGGCAACCCGCCCGGCACCCACCGCATCGAGGGCGGCGGCGTCGGGTTCGTGCCGAGGCTGATCACGCCCGACAGCCATGACCGCATCGAAGCGGTCAGCAGCGACGAGGCGTTCGCCACCGCCCGTACCGTGGCCCGAACCGAAGGGGTGTGGACCGGTCCCAGCGGTGGGGCGAGCATCGCCGCCGCCGTCCGGTTGGCGCGGGAACTCGGGCCCGGACACCAGGTGGTGACGCTCCAACCCGACTCCGGGCTCAAATATCTCAGCGGCGATCTCTATGCTTAGGTCCACGGCGCGTCGAGAGTTGGAGAGACGGCCGTCCCCACCCGCCCGCCATCGAAGGCAAGGTCCATGACCCGACTCGGCTACCAGATCCCAAACTTCACCTACCCCGACACGGCGAACGCCGGCCTCTTCGGCGCCATCGTCGCCCAGGCCAAGGAGGCCGAGGAGGCCGGCTTCGATCGGGTCCTCGTGATGGACCACTTCTACCAACTGCCCGGCATCGGCGCACCGGATGAACCGATGCTCGAGTGCTACACACTCCTCTCCGCGCTGGCCCAGCACACCTCCTCGGTTCGACTCTCGGCCCTGGTGACCGGCAACACCTACCGCAACCCGACGCTGCTGGCCAAGGAGATCACCACCCTCGACCATGTGTCGGGCGGACGGGCCACGCTCGGTATCGGCGCCGGCTGGTTCGAGTTGGAGCATCAATCGCTCGGCTATGAGTTCGGCACCTTCACCGACCGGTTCGAGAAGTTGGAGGAGGCCCTGCAGATCATCGTGCCGATGCTGCGGGGCGAACCGGTGTCGCTCGACGGCAAGCACTACCAGGTCACCGACGCCGTCAACTCGCCCCCACCCGTCTCCCGGGTTCCGGTGATGATCGGCGGCAGCGGCGAGCGCAAGACCCTCCGCATGGTGGCCCAGTACGCCGATGAATCGAACCTGGTCGGCGTCGGCCCCGACGACATCGGCCGCAAGTTCGACGCCCTGGCCGCCCACTGCGAGCGCCTCGGGCGGGATCGTTCCGAGATCACGGTGACGGCGATGACCATGTGCAATGTCGCCCCGACGATGGAGGAGGCCGAAGGGGACCTGCAGGCGATGGCCGCCGTCAAGGGCTGGAACGACGAGGTGATCGACATGGTCAAGGGCATTCTGATCCACGGCGACCCCGATACCGTCGGCGAGCGGCTCGAGGCCTTCATGGCCACCGGGCTCGACGGGCTCACCCTCAACGCGCCGGGCAATGGGCACATCCCGGGTCGGGTTGCGCTCCTCGGCGACGTGGCCAATCGGGTCATCGGCTGAGAGCGTGGGCAGACCGGTTCGCTTCGTCATCCCCCTGGCCGTCTTGTGCGTCCTCGCCCTGGCCGGCTGTGGAGAGGGCTCGGAGACCGAAGGAGGCGCCGCCGGAGAGGGTACCGAGCACGGCGCACGGGTGGCCGAGACCGACTGCCCGGACACCACCTGGCAACGCGTCGAGGCCGGCGCGTTCTCGTTCTCGGTGCCGTCGGACCTCGTCGATCAGGCGCCGCGGGGCATCGACTCCGAGGTCGGCCAATGGTCCGGCGACACCGGTATCGAGGTGTTCTACG
>JBFHME010000178.1:0-6865 GCA_041594435.1 Acidimicrobiales bacterium | reverse complement strand
TCGGGTCCGGAGATGACCGCCCTCGTCGGCGGCCTGCGGGTGCTTGGCGCCAACGTCGGGCACCAGGGCCACGGCGTGTTCACCGACCGTCGGGGTCAGCTGACCAACGACTTCTTCACCAACCTGCTCGACATGAGCACGAAGTGGAGCGCCGTCGGTGAGGCCGAGGACGTCTTCGAGGGCCGCGACCGGGCAACCGGCGAGCTCCGCTGGACCGGCACCCGCGTCGACCTCGTGTTCGGCTCGAACAGCCAGCTCCGTGCGCTGGCCGAGGAGTACAGCGCCGCCGCCGGTGGCGAGGAACTGTTCCTCGACCAGTTCGTCAACGGCTGGGTGAAGGTCATGAACAACGACCGGTTCGATCTCGACTGACACCGGCTCATCATCAACTGTTTGCCCGGTGGGGCGCCGCATTCGTGGCGCCCCACCGGCGCGTCCGGGATCGACAACGGCGGTGCCGCTGCTACTCTTTTCCTTGAACCCCTCCCCCCCCCAGTCGGTGATCATGGATCTGTCGAACATCCCCACATCTGATTGGATCAACGCCATCTTCACGTTGGTGATCGGACTGGCGATGGCCGGGGTGATCAAGCGGAGCATCAGGTTGGCTTCCGGCCCGCTGCGCCTTCAGGAGGACCTGGCCCGAATCCTGACTCGTGTCGCCATCAGCCTGGTGATGGTCATCACCTTCATCGGGGTCCTGTCCGAACTCAACGTGGAACTCGGCCCCCTGGTCGGTGCGCTCGGGATCGGCTCGGTGCTCATCGCCATTGCGCTGCAGCCGGTGCTCGGCAATCTGGTGGGTTCCGTGGTCCTGGACGCCCGCCGACCCATCCGTCGCGGCGACCAGATTCACTCCAACGGGCATTCGGGTACCGTCATGGACATCAACGGTCGTGCCGTGGTCATGAAGACCTTCAACGGTGAAGTCGTCTATCTGCCGAACCTCAAGGTGCTCGACGAACCCCTCTTGAATCAGACCCGCGACGAATACCGGCGAACCGATCTGAGCTTCCAGGTTTCCTACGACACGGATCTGCGGTCGGCGCAGAAGGTGCTGATCGGCGCGCTGCGGACGCTGCCGGCATTGGAGCTGGCGCCACCGGCCGAGGTCATCGTCACCGGGTTTGGTGAGTCCGGTGTCGACATGCAGGCCCGGTTCTGGCATCCGAGCGAGGAGCTCACCGCCCGCTGGGTCATCAGCGAGGTCGCCATCACCATCCGTGAAACGTTGGCCGCCGAGCACATCACGATTCCGTTTCCCCAGCTCGTGGTGCACAATGGAATGGCTGGTGTGAGCATGGGGGCTGCCGACCCCGACGAGGCCCGCCAGGGCGCCGCACTGGCCAACGGGTCGACGAACGGAGGCGGCGGATCTGCTCCACAGGACGAAACCTCGATCGGGCCCAGCACCGAAGGCACCGCAACCACCGTCGGCGCCGCAACAGCCGAAGGCACCGCAACCACCGAAGGCACCGCGACCACCGACGACGCCGACAGCATCTGAGGACCGACACCACCGACGGCGCCGAAACCAGTTGAGGACCGAAACGTATGAGGGAACGATTCGACGAACGAGGCGACGGAACGACGGCGGCCGCCATCGGCGCCTTCGCCACGATCGTCGCTGCGCTGATAGGCGGCATCTTCCTCCTCGCCTCGACGCGGGCGTCCAACCCGGACCCGACACCGCCACCGTCGCTCGACGACAACGGTGACCGCGGCGGCGACCCGTTCGATGACGTGTTTGACGACCTTGTCGACGAGATGTCGGCCACCACCGCGGTCTACCTCAATGTCGACAACGGTCCGACCGGCACGACCGTCAACGTCAGCGGCGAGGGTTTTCGGCCCAACGAACGAATCGTGCTCCGGTTCCACACCAACCAGATCGGCACGACCCAGGCCAACGACGCCGGCGGCTTCGCCAACGTGGCGGTCGAGATCCCGACCGGGTTCGCCAACTTCGCACCGCACCAGTTCATGGTGACTGCCGTCGGGCAGTCGAGTTCCCGCTCGGCCAACGCTCCCTTCACGCTCACCGGCTGAGGCCCCGCGTCGTGGTCGGGTCCGCGTCGGCTCGGGGCCGGCGGGGCGTCAAGCCAGATAGGTCAACGCCATTGCCGCATGAGCGGCGATACCGGTGGCCATGGCGTCCTCGTCGATCCGCATGTGATTCGAGTGGCAGGCGTGAGCGTGGGTGGGATCGACATCGGGCGGGCAGACACCGAGCATGGCCATCGCTCCCGGAACCCGGTTGAGCACGTAGCTCCAGTCCTCGGCCGCCATCGCCGGGTACGGCATCTCGACCGTCCGCTCGGGACCGACGAGATCGGTCAGCACGCCGAGTGTGTAGCGGGCGAAGTCGTTGTCGTTGACCGTCGGCCCGTAGCCACGCTCAACGGTGAAGTCGCCCTTGCAGCCGTGGGCCGAGGCGACGCCTTCGACCACTCGTGGTATCGAGGCCAGCACCTGCTCGCGGGTCGTGTCCGAAACGGTGCGCAGGGTGCCGAGGAGTTCAGCTCGCTCGGGGATGACGTTGTTGGTGGTGCCGGCGCTGATCTTGGCGATGGTGAGCACCGCCGGTTCGAAGACGTTGACGGTCCGGGTGATGTGGGCCTGCAGAGCGGTGACGATCTCGCAGGCCACCGGGATCGGGTCGGTGGCGTTGTGGGGAGCCGACGCGTGACCGCCCTGGCCGCTCACGATGATGTGGAGTTCGTCGGCCGAGGCGAGGAGCGGGCCGGGTTTGGTGGCCAGCATCCCCGACCGGTGATTCGGGCTGATGTGTAGAGCAAAGGCGGCGTCGACAGCCGGGTTCTCGAGCAACCCCTCCTCGATGCAGTACCTGGCACCGTGGTGACCCTCCTCCCCCGGCTGGAACATGAACTTGACGTTGCCCCGCAGCTCGCGGCGATGATCATGGAGCAGGCGGGCGGCGCCGACCAGCATCGCCACGTGGGAGTCGTGGCCGCAGGCGTGCATGGCCCCCGGAACCGTGCTGGCGAACGTCTCACCGGTCTCCTCGGTCATGGGCAACGCGTCCATGTCGCCCCGGAGCAGGATCGTCGGGCCCTCGCCGTCACCGGTCAGCGTCGCCACCACCGACGACAGCTGTTCTCCGGTTTCGATTGTCAGGTCGAGTCCGGACAGCGCGTCGAGCACCTTGGCCTGGGTCTTCGGCAGATCCAGGCCAATCTCGGGTTCGGCGTGGATGCGGCGACGCAGCTGCACGGAGTCGGACAGCAGTTCCCTGGCCTCGGCCAGCAGTCGGGTCGGATCAAGGGCGATACGTGCGCTCATGGTTCAACGTTAACGGAGCGACAATCGCCGGATCGAATCCCTCCGCCGTCGGCCGGGCGGCGAGGCTTCGGCGACTATCGGGCGAACTCGAGCAGGACGTCCATCGGGTTCTTGTCGTCGGTGTTGGGGGTGCGGGAGACCCCGAACGGCACCACGCCCTCGGGGAGGTCGTCTCCGCTACCGACCACCACGATGTTGCTCCCCGAGCGGGCGTAGCCGCTGGACGGAAAGGACGTTGCGGTCGCAGACGACAACGCCTTGAACGGTCCGCTGCCGGCACCTTCGATGGCGCTGATCATGTTGAGATACATCGTGCCACCGGGGGCGAGAATCCGGTTCACCTCATCGAAGAACTCCACCGTGGTGAGGTGGGGCGGCACATAGCGCGGGCCGGCGAACGCGTCGATGATGACGATGTCGTAGCTGTCGGAGTCGGCCGCGGTGACGAAGCGGCGCCCGTCGTCGATGACCGTGTCACCGTCGAGTGGCCGGAAGAATTCGTCCGAGACGTCACGAACGATCGGGTCGAGCTCGACCTCCGTCACCGTCGCCCCACGGTTCTCCAGAGCGTGGGCGAGGGCATGACCGGCGCCGCCGATGACGAGCGCCCGCCGGCCGGTGACGTCGCCGGCCAGACCGAGAATCGTGGTGGCGTAACCGAAGCGAGGTTCACCGGTGGTCAGGGTCACCTCCGACTCATACGTCGGGCCGAGGTGGAAACGCAGGTAGTTGACGTCGTCGGTGTAGACCCGGATCGTCTGGAACCGCCCTTCCTCCTGGGCGACCAGGCGGCCGGTTTCGTTTCGCCAACGCCAGTCGGGTAGCGGAACAAGGGCGACGAACACGGCGAGGGCAATGCTGACCGGCCGTAGATTGCGCCAGGTCGCGGCCAGAACGACCAGGTAGCCGGAGACGAACAGCCGGATCATGCCCGACATGCCGAGCAACGGGATCAGGTAGGCCAGACCTAACAACGCACCAAGGATCCCGCCGATGCTGCTGACGGCGAACACCGACGCCGCGGCCGCCGACATCGAACCCGTGCCCCGCTCCTGCCAGACCGCCCCGACGAGGATCTGTGATTCCATACCGAACAGCACGAACGGTGCTCCGAACGCCAGGAGGGCGATGATCCCGACCACACCGAAGCTGAGCCCGGAGGCGGGCTCCAGCAACGAGATGACCCACGTCGCACCGATCAGCCAGAGGGCGTTGAGGCCGACCACGAACGGAAGGATCCGCCCGAGCGCCGGGAGGGCGATGACTCCGCCGAGGCTGTAGCCCATGGCCAGGCCACCGAGGCTGACGGAAAGAACGGCGGCCCACAATCCGGTCGTCGGCCCGAAATACGAGGCCAGCATGCGGGAGGCGTTGACCTCGAGAGCGATCGAGGCGACACCGCTGTAGAACGCCAGCACCAGATAGCCGTAGACGGCGACCGTGTTTCGGCCTCCGTCACCGATCGATTCCGATCTGGTCACCGGCCAGGCGGTCGGCGTCACAGCGCCGATCCGTCGGGCCACCAGGGCCGCCGTTCCCAGCAACACGCCGAAGCCGATGAAGCTGAGCGAGATCCCCACGAACGGAGCCAGGTAGAAGGCGCTCACGAGTCCACCCACCACGTTGGCGAAGGTACCGAGCCCGAAGACCGAGGCCGCGGTGACCGTGTTCGAGTCGGTCGAGGCCGACGAGCCGCCGCTCTCGTGGCCGTCACCCAGGGCCTGGATGGCCAGCGGCGCGATCGTGCCCAGCAGCAGCGACGGCACACCGACGAGCAGAGCCGACATCGGGACCAGCCAGAGCCGGTCGAACACCACGCCGTCGACCAGACCGGACCGTAGGACCACGCCGATGACGAACAGGTACAGCCCAGTCGCCGCCAGAGCGAGCCCCATGAACCGACCGGGGGTCGCCGTCGGTCGACCGCCCCGCTGGTAGCCGGCGGCGAGACCGGCCAGGGCCGCGGCGACCACGGCAGCCGCGGTGGCCGTGCCCGAACCGAAATAGGGATGGAGAATACGGGGAGCCAGCACCTGGAGACCGAGGGTCACCAGCCCGCCGACCACAACCGGATACCGGACTGCCGCGCGCATTGGCCCAAGCCTATAGGTCGCAGCGGACTCTGGATTTGGCCTGACGGTGGTCGATCAGCCGGTCACGCCGCGTGCCGGCGGGAGGATGCCTGCGAGGGTCGAGTCCCAGTCGGCGATACCGCAGCCGTTGTTGCGGGTGATGACCACATCCACGGGTTGACCATCGAGCGTTCCTGCGATCGCCGCCTCGTCCGGTCCGCCGTAGATCTCGGTGCAGACGCGATCACCGGGCGGGCCCTCGAACAGAAGGGTCCGTGCGGCCTCATCGGTCAGAGCGGTGCAGGCGGTCGCCTCGTTCAGCCCATCGACAACCGGAGTGATGGTGGCGGTGTCACCGAGGCAGGAGATGGTGTAGGACACCGGATCGGCATCGGGATGGGTGATCGTGATCGACAACGTGCCCACCGGGTAGGGGCCGTCGCCGAGCGGGAGCTGATCATCGGTGCCGTCGGCCGTATCGCCGGCCGGAGCTTGGGAGACGTCGGTGTCGTCGCCGGCACCACCGGCGACGGTCGTGTCATCGCCGGAACAGGCGACGAGGAACAACAGCGTGACGGCCACGGTCACGGCCGTGGCGATGGGAAATGCAGGCTTCTTCATGTTGACTTGGACGACGGCGGTCGAGCCCCGGTTCCCGAGCACCGCAAGGAATGGCTCTCGAAAAGTGGTCGAGCGTGTTGACGATGGTGGTTCTGCCGCTACACAGATCACGGTGAGCAATCTCGAACGCACCGGGCGGCGCCTCCAGCAGGCCACCATCGTCTGGAACATGGTGGAGGTCTTCGTCACGGTCGGCCTGGGGGTGGCCGCCGGGTCCCTGGCACTGGTGGCCTTCGGACTCGATTCGCTGATCGAGGTGTTCGCCTCGCTGGTGGTGCTGTGGCACCTGCGGTCGGTCCGCACCACCGGACGCGACCGAGTGGCACTTCGCCTGGTGGCCGGGGCATTCGCCGCGCTCGGTGTCTACCTCGCCGTCAACTCGATACGGGCGCTCATCGTCCAGGATGTCCCCGAGTCGTCTCCGCTCGGCATCGCCTACCTGGCGGTGACGGCCGTGGTCATGTTCACCCTGGCCCGGTGGAAGAAAAGGGTCGGCATCGAACTCGACAGCGAACCGTTCCTGGCCGAGGCCAAGCTCACCTTCCTGGACGGCTGGCTCGCCACCGGCATCCTGACCGCGCTTGTTCTCAACACCGCATTCGGGTGGTGGTGGGCCGATCCCCTGGCCGCGCTGGTCCTCGCTGCGATCGCCGTCAAGGAGGCGGGGGAGGTGGCACTGGCCAAGGAGCCCGAGGTCGCCGCCGCCCCCTGACGCCCGAACCCTCGAACCAGTGGCCCAGGGCACCGGAACCGTGCCCTGTGCCCGCCGGTCGGGGCGTTCGTCACGACACACGGTGAGGGGCGTTGAACGAGGTGAGCGGTCGGGGGTCGGCCTGGAACCAGGCGGTTTCACCCCGAGTCCGGCCACC
>JBFHME010000177.1:0-6923 GCA_041594435.1 Acidimicrobiales bacterium | reverse complement strand
GTGACCGAGCCGGGCAAGATGGCCGGTTGGGTCGCTCCCCCATCGACCGGCATCCATCAGAAGCCCGTCGACTTCGAATACGTCAAGCTCTAACGCCCACCGATCCCGGGTGCACCGCAGATTCCCGGCACCGCAACGTGATGCAGGCGGTTAGTCAGCGGCTCCCGGTAGCTCGCCCAGACCGAAGAACCGGGCTGCGTTTTCGCCGGCGACCTTGGCTTTCGCCTCATCGGACAGCGTTGACGAGCCGGCGACCAGCTCGCCCGGCTCCAGTTCACCGAGCGGGAACGGATAGTCGGAGCCGAGCATCACCCGGTTCTCCCCCATCACGCCGACAAGGAAGCCGAGTGTGGCGTCGTCGAAGACCGCCGAGTCGACGCTGAACCGATTGACGTAGCTCGACGGCGGGTTCGGACAGTCGGCCCGGACGATATCGCGTCGCCGCCACGCGTTGTCGACGCGGCCCAGTTGCTGAGCGAAGTTACCGCCGCCGTGAGTGAAGCAGACCTGCAGATGTTCCGGCAGTCGTTCGAATGCCCCGGAGAGGATCAACGACAGGATGGCCAGGTGGGTCTCGGCCGGCATCCCGACCAGCCATTTGAGCATGTACTTGACCATGCGCTCGCCGGCCATCATGTCCCACGGGTGGACGAGAACCGCCATGTCCTCGTCCGCGCAGGCATGCAGGAATCGGATGACCTCCGGGTCGTCGAGATTGCGTCCACAGACGTGGTTGCCGATGTGTACCCCGACGTGCCCGGCCTCCTTGGCCCGCCGGAGCTCGATGCAGGCGGCGTCGACATCCTGGAGTGGCACCTGGCAAAGGGTGCGCAACCGAACCGGATCGGTATCGGCCATCTCGGCGGCCAGATCGTTGATCCAGGCGGACCAGCGGAGCGCCCGCTTGGGCTCCGCGGCGTACGCGAACAACATCGGCGTGGCCGACATCACCTGCACCGCAACGCCCTGGGCGTCCATCTCGGCGATCCGGGCGGAGGGCTCCCACAGCGGCGCCTCAACCGGCCGGTACTCGTGCTCCCCCACCATCATGTGCCCGGTTCCGTCGCCGTTGTCCCGGAGCCACGGCGTCGACTGGCCGAGACCGAGGCTCGCCGCCTCCTTGCGGGTCATCAGCGGGTAGAAGTGGGCGTGCATGTCGACCCTCGGCGGACGAGCCGGCTCCGGCCGGGCCGAGGAGGCCATCAGCCGATCTCCCCGGCGCCGGCGGCCCGGCTACCGCCGGACCGGGGGTCGACCGCCGTCGCCTTGATCTCGATCAACAGGTGAGGATGCGGCAACTGGTGGACCGCGACCGTGGTGCGGGTGGGCGCCTCCACCCCGTGGAAGAAGGCGGCCCACGCCCGGTTGTAGCCGCCGAAGTCGTTCATGTTGACCAGAAACGTCGTGACGTCCACGAGATGATTTCGATCCAACCCGACCGTGGCCAGCAACCGCTCGATGTTCTCCAGCACCGCCGTCGTCTGGACTTCGATGTCGAGATCGGTGGTGCCCATGTCGTCGACCGATGCGCCGGCGATCGTGTTGTCCGGACGCCGGGCGCTGGTGCCTGACACGTAGACCACCCCTCCGGCGGCTCGAAGATGAGGAAACACCCCGCGCGGGGTCACGAAATCGGGCATCGGCACCAATTGAAGCAAAAAGGAAGGTCCAACCACGCGTTTTGCTTCAATTCTTCACACCGCCGGTGATCGTCACGGACACGTCTCCGAGTCCGTCGAAGCCGGCCGTCAAACGGCGATCGAGCGGTGCGGCCGGCGCCCCCGAGCAGCTCCCGGTGATGATCCACGTTCCGGCCGCAACGGATCGTCCCCGGTCGGCGAGATGGCCGAGAGCCCAGTGAAACGACCGCCAGGGATCACCGAGAACGTTCGCCCCCACGCCCTCCGCCACCAGCTCCTCCTCGACGTCGACATCATCGGCGTTGTCGAGCGGCGCAGCCGTGAGGCGGACGGTTGTTCCGGCCAGGCGACCGGGGTCGTAACGGCCGTCGAGCTCCACCGGCGAACCGAGGATCACGGCGGCGGCCATCGAGTTGTCGGCCACAACGCTCGGGCCGTCGATACCGAGCTGGCTGTCGTAGCGGCCATCGACGAGCTCCAGCGCCGGGCCGACGGCATCGGCCGCGACGACCGCCTCGCCGACCGAGTCGAAGCGACGGCCTGGATCGAGATCCACCGCCAGTCGCATGGCGAACTCGCACTCGATCAGGGGCGGATGGTGAAACCCGTCGACCGCCAGCACCGCACCGGACCGATGAACATCGTCGGCGGCCAGACACCCGGCGATCGGCGCGTCGAGGTTCATGATCCGCTGCGTTTCGACGGTGGTGCACCCGACCTTGATCACAGCGACCGGGCGGTCGTCGAGTTCGAGGAGTCGATCCTGGATGCGGTACCCGTCGGCAAAGGTACGCGGTTTGACGGCGTCGGGAAACTCGGCAACGGTTCGGCCGGTCCGGCGCGCCTCGAACAGGATCGACGCCGCCTCGACGAACCGCCCCTCGGTCACCGCGCCGTCACCTCGAAGTCGACACCGTCGAATCCCATGGCCCGTAGATGGTAGTGGTCGCCCGGTGCCAGGTCGAACGGTTTGGCCAGGCCGCCGGTGAACACGATGTCACCCGCGCTCAGACCCATCCCCTCGCCGTGGAGCGACCGCACCAACCAGGCGACGGCCTCCGCCGGCGACTCCATCGCCGCGGCCCCACGGCCGGTGCGCGACTCGTGCTGGTTGCCGAACTCGATCTCGACGATCGCCGGGTCGCCGACGGCGCTCTCGGACGTGAACGAACCGACGATGATCGCCTGCGACGACGAGTTGTCGGCGGTGTTGTCGAGCCAGGTGAAGGCGAAGTCGGCAAAGCGTGGATGGACGATCTCATGTCCGAGGGCCCAGCCGTCGGCCGCATCGAGCACCGCCGTCCGATCGATGCCGGGACCGGCGAGATCCCGGCCGGCCCGGTAGACCAGTTCCGGTTCGACCTTGGGATGGCGGAGGTCCGACACATCGATCACCCCCTCGGTCACCTGGTGATCCCACAGGGTCCCCCAGTTCGGCCTGTCGATACCCAGGGCCTCACGCATGACGGCCGACGTCCAGCCCAACTTGTAGCCGATCAGCCCGTGGCCGTCGGCCCGGCGAAGCTCGTCGACGGCCCGAGCCACCCGGCGGGCATCGTCCCAGGTGAAACCGGGGAAGCGGACCGTGGGCAGCTCGACGGCACCACCGGACTGCTCGGCTCGCCACAACTCCGAGGCCAGGCCGTCGATCACGTCAGGCGCCAACACCGAGATCGACAGGGAGTCCGAGGCGGTCGGCGACATCCTGCCAGGATCGGGTCGCATTGGCCACGTCGAACCAGTGGACCTGCATCCCGAACCTCTCCGCGCCCTCGATGTTGAGCGGCTGATCGTCGACGAACAGCATCCGCTCGGGGGCGACGCCGATGATGTCGACGGCTCGCTGGTAGGACCGGACATCGGGTTTGAGGATGTCGGTGTCGGAACAGTCGGCCAGGTGGTCGAGCAGCTCGAAAAACCCGATCCTGGTGTGCCAGTCGGGGCCGTGGAAGGCACGCAGGTCATTGGTGAGGGCCGACACGCCGTATCCGGCCGCCGACGCCGCTTTCGCCACCCTGGCGGCCTCCGGCCGGATCATCGCGTCCGACGGCGGAGAGTAGATGATCCTCATGTACTCCCGAAGTGTCAGCTCCCGGCCCGCCAGCTCCCCGATCTGCGCCGCACGTCGATGCCAGTAGTCGCGTTCGGTGAGCCCGTCGCCCACCACCATGCGCCGCCACATCCCGTCGTTGTCGGGATCGAGTGGACCCTTCCAGTCGAGCGAACCCGGGGCCAGCCCCAGGGCCGCCTCGGCCCGGGAGTGCAGTTCGACCGGGCTGAGCACACAGACCCCGCCGAGATCGAGCAGGAGCACGTCGACGCCGGCGTTGCGACGATGGCCGTTCACGATTCCCCGCCTCCGCGGTAGCCCAGCCGACTGGAAACGAGTCCGGCGGCGCGCTGCACGGCCTGCGCCATCTGGCTACGTAGCGGATCCATGCGTTCGGCCGGTCCGGCCACACTGATGGCGGCGATGGTCACACCACCGGTGTCCCGAATGGGCGCTGCGACCGATACGACACCCACCTCGGACTCATGCCGGTTCTCGGCGTAACCCAGGCCGCGTATCCGATCGAGCTCCTGTTTGAGCTTTCGGTGTGACGTGATCGTGTATGCCGTTCGCTTGGTCAGGCTCAGTTCGGCGAGCAGACGATCTCGGTGCTCGACCGGGAGGTAGGCAAGGAGCGCCTTGCCCGTGCCGGTGCAGTGCACCTCGTTTCGCCTGCCCACGTCGGTGAACAGACGGAGTGTGTTCGGACTGTCCAACCGCTCGATGTAGACGACGTGGATCCCATCGAGCACTCCGACCTGGACGGTCTCGCCGGTCCGGTTGCGCAGCTCGGTCATCGGCAGCAGAACCGCCTCGTGCAGGTCACGCTGCGACGGCACGGCAGCGGCCAGATCGTACATGGCCAGACCGAGCCGGTAGCGACCCGATGCCGGATCCTGCTCGAGCATGCCCTCGTCGGTCAGCGTGGCCAGGATGCGATGGACCGACGACTTCGAGATACCCAGTTCACGGGACAGCTCGCTCACACCCCACGTCGTCCGGGTCGAGGTGAACGACTTGATCAGACGCACGGCATTGGTGACCGAAGTGAGCCGGTTGCCGGACATGACCGCCAACTCTAGTCAATCAACGGTGCAACCGTTCCGACATACGGAATACTTTCCCACTTAGCGAAACGGTTGATGTAGCGTCGGTCACATGGGAATCCTTCGCCTGAGCCACGTCGACATCACCTGTCCCGACCTGGAACTGGCGGCCGCCTACTACACGCAGGTGATGGGTCTCGACATCACCGAACGGACCGAGGATCGACTATTCCTGAAGTGCTGGGACGAGCGGGACCATCACTGCCTGGCCATCCGCCACGACACCAGGGTCGGCATGGACCGCTTCGCCTTCAAGGTCGAACACCCCGACGACCTGGCCCACTTCGAGTCGCGGATCGAGGCGGCGGGCCATCCCGTCCACCGCATCTCCAAGGGTGAGGAGGTCGGTCAAGGCGAGTCCATCCGGTTCGAACTGACCTCGGGTCACGAGATGGAACTGGTCGCCGACATCCACAAGGTCGGCGGTCGACTTCCACTCGTCAACCCGCCGCCGATGGTCGATGGCCTGGTCGGTATCGCTCCTCCTCGTATCGACCATCTGCTGGTTCACGCCGAGGAGGTGCCGGCCGTTGCCCGGTTCTTCACCGACGTCCTCGACTTCCGGATGACCGAACAGCTGCTCGACGGCGGCGGCCACCAGGTCATCGCCTTCCTGGAACGGTCGGCCAAACCCCATGACATCGCCTTCGTGCAGGGCCCAAACGGGGCGCTCCACCACTTCTCGTTCTGGCTCGACGACTGGGATCATGTCCGCCGGGCGGCCGACATCCTGGCCTATCACGGCGTGACCATCGACATCGGCCCGACCCGCCATGGGATCACCCGGGGCAACACGATCTACTTCTTCGACCCGATGGGCACCCGCAACGAGGTCTTCACCGGTGGCTACCGCCCGGATCCCGACTTCCCGACGATCACCTGGACCGACGACGAGGCCGGGCGAGCCATCTTCTACTACGAGGGCGTGGTCAACGAACGTTTCGCCACGGTCCATACCTAGGTGGTCGACGATGTCTGATGGAATCCTCCGACTGTCCCACGCCGAGGTACGGGTCCCCGACCTCGAACTGGCGCTGGCCTACTACGTGGAGGTGGTAGGTCTGGTCGAGACCGATCGAACCGCCGACAAGGCGTATCTCAAGGGCTGGGACGAGCAGCAACACCACTCCCTGATCCTCACCGACTCGCCCACCTACGGTCTGAACAGCCTCTGTTTCAAGGTCATGGAGCTCACCGAGGTCGATCGACTGGCCGCCAAGGTCGAAGCGGCCGGCATAGAGGTCACCCGCCACGATCCGGGTGAACTCGATGTGGCTGGCGGTCACATCGCCCGATTCACCGCTCCGAGCGGGCACGTCATCGACCTCGAGTGCGGTCAGGGCCAGGTCGGCAACGGTCTCTCACTCATCAACCCCCCTCCCCGACCCGACGGCCTTCGGGGCATCCATCCGCCACGGATCGATCACATCTTCCTGCTGTGCGAGGACGTCGACGGCACGACGGCCTTCTTCCGCAACGTGCTCGAGTTCCGGCTGACCGAGCAGATCATGGCCGACGATGGCCATCAGCTCGTCACCTTCCTCGAACGCACCCACACCCCCCACGACATCGCCTTCCTCACCGGCCCGAACGGCGGCTTCCATCACGTGGCCTACTGGGTCGACGAGTGGAGCGATCTCAAGCACGCGGCCGACACCTGCGCCCACCATGGAGTCGATATCGACGCCGGACCCACCCGCCACGGTGCCACCCGGGGATGCGGCCTCTACTTCTTCGATCCCGCGGGAAACCGCAATGAGGTCTACACCGGTGGCTATTGGTTCGATCCGGACGACGAGCCGACGACCTGGACCGAGTCGGAGATGGGCCGAGCCGTCTTCTCCTACCGGGGTCAGGTCGACCAGCGGTTCATGACGGTGCATTCGTAGCGTCGCGAGGGGACAGATCACGATGGCCACTGGCAACCAGCCAACAGAATCCACCGCCGACGGAGGGCAACCGTCCCGACCGGCGGGCGGCCGCGAGCGGACAACCGACCGCTACGAGGCGCCGATGTATTTGGCCCGCTACCGTGAACGCCAACCGGATCCCCAGACCAACGGCCATCCGTCCCCGCCGAGCCCGATCGCTCCGAGCGACGATGAGACGCCCCTCTATCTCAAGCGG
>JBFHME010000176.1:0-6934 GCA_041594435.1 Acidimicrobiales bacterium | reverse complement strand
TTGCCCATCGCCTGGTAGACGACCACACTCAGCTCGGGGGC
The DNA here is from genome assembly GCA_041594435.1 of Acidimicrobiales bacterium. Lineage (GTDB taxonomy): Bacteria > Actinomycetota > Acidimicrobiia > Acidimicrobiales > SZUA-35 > JAHELU01. The sequence continues at coordinate 6,893 of JBFHME010000176.1, read as the reverse complement.
GACGGTCTCGGCGAGAAACCGGTCGAGAACTCGACAGAACCGGTCGTGATGCAGCTCAATCGACTCCCGTTCCGATCGCGCCCGGGATCGCCAGCGGCGTTTCTCACCGGCCAGGTCAACCCGGTCTGGGTGGGGATCGGTGCCCATGGAGCCACGCTAGCGTCTCTCGACGTTGCCGGCCCCGCCTGCGGTGACGCCCCCCCCCCCGGAACTTTTGTCGGCTGGTGACCCCCTGCCGGGTCACCCACCAGCGAATCCTGGGGATGGACGGGTCACCGACCCGCAAAACTTCGGGGTGAGGAGGGGTCAGGGGTGGCGCCGGCTGGAGGCGTGTCCAACGAAGTGAAGTAGGGTTTGGCTCATGAGCTCCAACTCTCGTATCGAAGCAGCCGACTCGCCCTCACGGCTGCGCCGAGCCGAGCTGCTGTCCGAGCTGGTCGGCATCGCCAGCGTCAACCCCGACCACAGCGGTCCGAAGTCCGGTCCCGGGGGCGAGGGCGATCTTGCCCGCTGGATCGGCGAGCGGGCTGATCGGCTCGGCGCAGCCGTGACGGTCGACGAGGTCATCGACGGTCGCCCGAACGTGTATTGCCACTTCCCCGGCTCGCACTCAAAGCGTGGGGACGGGCCCGCTCGAACCGTGTGCGTCGATGTGCACCTCGACACGGTCGGCGTGGAACACATGCCCGATGACCCCTTCGACGGTCGATTGGCCGATGGGCGGGTGTACGGCCGTGGAAGCGTCGACACCAAGGCCACCTTCGCCGTGGTGCTGGAGATGCTCGAATCGCTCTCGACCGAGGGTCGGGAGCTGGGCCCCGACCTGCTGCTGGTGGGGAGTATCGGCGAAGAGATGGGCGGCTTTCCCGGGGCCTTTGCACTCCAGCAGCGATTCGCGGCTCGGGATCTCCCCGTCGATCAGATCGTGGTCGCCGAGCCGACCATGTGTGCACCGGTCTATGGCCACAAGGGAGGTCTCGGGCTGGAGATCACCGTTCGGGGAGCCGCCGCCCACTCGTCGAAACCCCATCTCGGGCAGAATGCCATCGTGGCCGGGGCGCGGGTGGTGGCGGCGCTCCAGGCGGAACACCAGCGACTGGTGGCCGGTGAGGCTCCCACCGAGGTCGGTACCGGAACGCTGGCCGTCACCGCGATCGAAGGTGGCCTGGCCCGCAACATCATTCCCGATGGTTGTCACATCTTCGGCGATCGCCGGGTCGCGCCGGGTGAGGACGTGGAGACGATGTTCGAGCGATTGCAGGGCTTGATCACCGAGGCAGCGGCCCCCCTCGAGGTCGACGTCGCGATGAGCTATGACCGGGTGATGCCCGGATTCTACCGACCGGCCGACAGCGAGCTCATCGGTGAGCTGGCCCGATTGAGCGGCAACCCGGCCGACATCGCCAGCTACGGAACCAACGCCCTGGCATACAACGACCTCGACGCGGAGATCGTGATCTTCGGCCCCGGCTCCATCGATCAGGCCCACAAGGCGGTGGAGTGGGTCGACGTCGATCAGCTCGACATCGCCGGCTCCATCTACCGAGAGTGGTTGACCGAGCACGTCACGTAGCCAGAAGCCCACCTCCGGGTTCAGATTGTGACAAACCCCCCTGTAGCGCCCTTGCCGAGGCGGTCGAGAGCGCTAGTTTTGGATTCCATCGGGACGGCGACGCGCTCACCACCGAGATCGTTTGAGCCTGTTTTGGGCGATTTTGAGGGGTGGGCGATTTATCCCGCAAACCCACGTCGATCGAACTATTCGGATAGAAAATGAAGAGGAGTCAGACGCACCCTCCAGCCCGATCTGATTCGCCCATGTATCTGCAACGCCCCGACGAGAAATCCGGCGGAAGCCGGTTCCTGCTTGCACTGTCACTCTCGACGGTGACGGCCTTTGCCGTTGCCGCACCCCTGGCGTTCAAGGCGGTGGCGGTCGACTCAGATATCGGCGGCCAGGACGCCGACGTCAGTGGGGTCACCGAGTCATCCACCACCACGACCGCTCCACCGTCGGGTCCCCAGATCGGCCCGAAGGTCCGCTCGCCCCAGGCCAAACTCCCGATCGGGCCGGGTCTGCCATCCGACTACCCCCTCGAGTCGACCACCGAACAGGCCAGGACGGCTCCGATCAGAACGGCGACGACCACGGCCGCCACCGTCGGCTCGACCACTGCGGTCGCGGCCCCCTCGACCTCGACCACCGAGACGACTGCGAGGTCGACGACGTCGGCCCCGCAGACGAGCACCATCCCGGCGTCGACGTCCGCGCCGTCGACCTCGACCACGATCGACCCCGGCTCGTCGTCCAGCCAGCCCTGAACCTCCAGGCCGGCGATCGGCTGTCGTCGTACCTCGTCGCCAACGGACCGATCGGAAGCTGTTTCGACCTAACCGTCACCCTGCCCGGGCAACAGCCCGAGCTTGTACTTCAGCTCGAGCACCCGCCGAACCGACTGATCCAGACGGGCGGCCGGAAGCGAGCCGTCGGCCGCCGCCGCGTTCAACGCCTCGTAGGCCGCCGCCAGGTCCGGTGGCACCAGCAGCACGTCGGCACCGGCCAGGATCGCATCGACCGACACCTGACCGGCGTCGAACTGGTCGACGGCACCCATGTTCAAGGCATCGGTCATGACGACGCCGTCGAAACCGAGCTCTCGTCGCAACAGGTCGTCGATGATCACGGTGGACAGCGTGGCCGGAGCACCGGATTCGTCGAGTCCCGGGACCGCCAGATGGCCGACGACCACAATGGCGACATCACGGTCTATGGCGGCGTCGAACGGTACCCGTTCCCGAAGATCCCACTGCCGCCGGTCGACGTCGAGTTCGGGAAGGCGCAGGTGGCTGTCGGTCCCCGTTGCCCCGTGACCGGGCCAGTGCTTGACGGCTGCCGCGACGCCGGACTGTTGAAGACCAACGATGGAACCGGCGACCATCTCGGCCACCATGTCGGGATCGTCACCGAATGAACGATCGCCGATGAAGCCCGGGCGGCCGGGAAGGACCACGTCGGCAACGGGAGCCAGCACGACGTTGATGCCCTGCCTCTGAAGCTGTTGACCGGTCACGTAACTGGCCTCGGTAACAGCGTCGACGTTGCCGGCGAGGTCCGACGCGGCGGGGAACACGGTCACCTGATCGGTGATGCGGTTGACCCGACCCCCCTCCTGATCCACGGCGACCAGCAACTTCGGCCCTCCCGTCGCACGGGCGGCGTCCTGCAGACCGCTCGACAAGCGGCGAAGTTGATCGGCCGACTCGATGTTGTTCTCGAGATAGAGGATGCCGCCGAGATGGAAGGTTTCGACGATGTCCGACGGCCGCTCGAGCCCCGAGATCCGGCGGTTCAGCGTCGCATCCCCCGCATCCACCTCATCGGCCTCTGTTCCGGCCAGTACCGGCATCAGGAGCTGGCCGATCTTCTCCTCGACGGTCAAGGCGGCCAGCGCCTCATCGACGACGCTGCCGGGTTCAGGTGGTGGAGCGGGAGCGATCAGCGTCGAGGTGGTGATCGGTGCCGCTGCGGTGTCGCCCTCGGCCGCCGCGTCCTCGGTACCGCTCGACGGCGAATTGGAGCAGGCGGCGCCCAGCATCACCACCATCGCCAACACGACGACCACCGCCTGCACTGTCCTCACCGATCTCGAGTTCACAGTTCCAACAGATTCCTTCTGTGCACGGACAACACCGGTGGGGTTGAGGAGCTCGGCCGCCACATCCACCCTCAGAGGGTAGGTACCTCGCCACCGAACCGGGGTCCCTTTGGCCAAGAATTTTCCAATGGCCGCCCACTATCGTGTGAGCGTGACGAAGACAGACTGGAACCCGATTCTTCGCGCCGAGTTCGACAAGCCGTACTGGAGCGAGCTGCAGCAGTTCGTGCACGCCGAACGCTCCCGATACCCCGTCTATCCTCCGCACGACGAGGTGTTCGCCGCCCTTCACCTCACCCCGTTCGCCGATGTGAAAGTACTGATCCTCGGGCAGGATCCCTATCACGGTCCCGGTCAGGCCCACGGGCTCTGCTTTTCGGTGCGGCCTGGCGTGCCCGCTCCCCCATCGCTGGTCAACATCTTCACCGAACTGGAGTCCGATCTTGGTGTCCCTCGCCCGGATCACGGATCCCTCACCCGCTGGGCCGAGCAGGGCGTGCTGCTCCTCAACACCACGATGACCGTTCGGGGAGGTAAGGCCGGGTCACATCAGAAGCAGGGTTGGGAGACGTTCACCGACGAGGTCATCAAGGCGGTCTCGGCCAAGGACGAGATGGTGGCTTTTGTTCTCTGGGGGTCGTCGGCCCGACGCAAGAAGGAGCTGATCGACCTGAACCGGCACTTCGTCGTCGAATCAGCGCATCCGTCGCCCCTGGCCGCGCACCGGGGCTTTTTCGGCTCCCGACCGTTCTCCCGCATCAACGAGGCGCTCCTCGCCGCCGGTCGGGAACCGGTCGACTGGTCGCTGGGCTGAGGAACGTCGCCTACCGGATCCATCGAATCCGCGCGACCGCCACCTCAATACATCGAACCCTGCTCACCCCCACCGGCCGCGCCACGGGCCTCGTTCAGTGCATCTCGGGCGCCGGCAACCTGAGCCAGCAGATTCGATGTTGCCGTGATCATCTGGAATCCCTGCTCCCGACGGTGCTGAACGAGCGACGGCACGGTGTGGATACCGGGAACCACGCCCCGTGAGCGCGACACCTCGACGATCTTGGCCAGTGCCTCCTGGTACACCGCCGAGTCGGGATGATCGGACGCCGGTGGCAGTCCGTAGCTGATGGAGAGGTCGGCCGGACCGACGTAGACGGCATCGATTCCCTCGACATCCAGGATCGCTTCGAGAGCGTCGACGGCGGCTTTCGTTTCGATCATCGGAATGCAGGCGATCTCCCGATTGGCTCCGTCGTGGTAGCCGCCGCGCCCCGCACCGTCGGCTCCGGTGTCGCGAAGCGCCGAGGCCGCCCTGGTCGGGCCCCAGCTTCGGGAACCCTGGGGTGCGTACCGACAGGCCGCCACCGCCTGCTCGGCCTCGGCCGGGCTGTTGACCATGGGGATGATCACGCCCATGGAGCCGGCGTCCAGCAGCTTGCCGATGATGCCCGGCTCATTCCACGGCGCGCGGGCCAAGGGAATGGTCGGCGACGATCCCAGGGCCGTCAGGATCGGGACGACGTCGGAGTAGTCGAGCAGTCCGTGTTGCAGATCAAGACAGATGTAGTCGTAGCCGACCTCGCCCAGCGGCTCCACGGCCGCAGCGTCGCTGGTGGCCAACCACAATCCAATCGTGGTCGATCCATCGTTCCATGCCGTCTTGAGCGTGTTCTCTCTCACGGCAGTCAACCTACTGTTGACAGCGGCACGGCACCATGTCGAACTCGCGGATTCAGGCGTCGACGTAGTTGGTGCGGCGGCGCCGGAACGTTCTGGCCAGCGCCGGCCGGGCCCGGGGCACCGGCAGCTTGACCAGTGCCAGCAACACCGGATAGATCTCGAGGCGACCCAACAGCATGTTGCCGATGCAGACGAGGCGGGCGAACACCGTCAGTCCGGCGAAGTCGTTGCGCGGACCGATGTCGCCCAGGCCGGGGCCCACGTTCCCGAGCGTCGTGGCCGAAGCGGAGAACGCGGTCACGATGTCCTCGCCGGTCAAGGCGATCAGCAGGCCACCGCCGCCGAACGCCGCAAGGACGAGAACCAGGAAGCCGACAACCCGATTGACCACCCGATCGTCGATCAGTGTCTGCCCCACCCGGACCGGACGTATCAGCTTCTGATGGAGCTGAGCGAGCGTCTCCCGATGGGCGAGGCTCGCCACCGCCAGGACCCGCACCAGTTTGACCCCGCCGGCCGTCGAGCCCGCCATCGCACCGATCGGCATCAGGATGAGCAGCACCGCCTGGGCCGGCGGCTCCCAGACTCCCCCGAAGTCGGCCGTGCCGTAGCCCGTCGTCGAAATGATCGAAGTGACCGCGAACAACGAGTTGCGGAGTCCGGTGACGTCGAACGACTCCCCGGACGAGAACCAGACCAGCCCGGTGGCCACCGCCACGAGCGCCAGGTAGAGCCGGAACTCGACCGACCGAAGCAACGGACCGGGCTTGCCCCGCACCAGCCGGTACAGCAGGGTGAAGCTGCTGCCGGCCACCAACATGGCGGCGATGGCCACCCATTCCGTCGCCGCGGACTCGAAGTGGGCGATCGACAGTGTGTACCGGGAGAACCCACCCGTCGACACGGTGGTGAACGAGTGGCTGGCCGCGTCATACAGATTCATGCCCGTGGCCAGATAGCCCACGATGGTCAAGACGGTGAAGCCGACGTAGAACGCCCAGAGATGCTGAGCGGTGTGGGTGACACGGGGGGTCAGCCGTTCGCCGGTCGGCCCCGGTGCTTCGGCCTCCAGCAGACCCATGCCCCAACTGCCGACCGAAGGCAGGACGGCGACAACCAGGACGATGACGCCCATGCCCCCGAGCCACTGGGTGACGGACCGCCAGAAGAGGAGGCCGACCGAGGCGTCGAACACCGTGGGGTCCGAGCCGGACTGCAGCACGGTCGAGCCGGTGGTGGTGAACCCGGCCACCGACTCGAACATCGCCATGTCCAACTCGGTGATGGTTCCCGTGGCCAGGTACGGCAACGCACCGACGACGGCCATCGTCAGCCACGACGAGGTGACCGAGACGAACACGTCGAGGCGCAGGATTCGGTCCGGGACGGAGGTGAGAACCCTGAGTCCGTAGCCGGCCGTCGATGTCAGGACTGCGAGCAGACCCAGAACGCGCCAGTCCCCCGTGTCCCCGTAGACGATCTCGACCACCGCGGACAGGGCCAGTCCGGCACCGGCGAACGCCAGGGTGAGACCGATGATCTGAGCGACGATGCTCGGCC